>JAYWFI010000146.1:0-57946 GCA_043778865.1 Sphingomonadales bacterium | reverse complement strand
CTCTACGCCCGTTTGCGCCACGGCATCCTTTAGTTTGTGCAAGTCACCGCCCGGATCAACGAGCGCAGCTTTGCCCGTTTGCGTACACCAAAACAACGTGCAGTTTTGCTGCAACGGCGTAACCGGAATGATTACGGCTTTGAGAGGCGACGCAGATTGAGCGGTATCAGGCAAAGTATTATTCATTCTCACTATGTGGCAATTATGCAGACGATGCGCAAGTCATCAAAGCCGCCGCCCGGTCCACACTACGCGGCCCACAATCGTAATCTCAATACCATCCACATCGGGCCAATCGGGATAAGCGGGATTATCAGAGAGCACCGACACCCGCCCCGCCGGACCCCGTGCCAGCCGTTTGACCATCAGCACATCGTCCATGCGGATCACATGTACGCCGTCACGCAAAGGGCGGTTGGCTGCGCTGCGATCCACCATTATGTCATCACCGTCCATCAATACTGGCATCATGCTATCGCCCAATACCCGGATGAGCGATAACTCTGAAGGTTCGCAGCCAAATTTCTTTAGCCATTTTTCATCAAAGCCAATTTGCCCCGCCGCAACCTCTACATCGGTAAGCGCGCCTGCACCTGCGGATGCATCAATACGCAGTTTTGGAACCATCCGCAGCCCACCGCGCCGCGCCGCTGCTGGGTACGGCGCGCCAAGCACTGATTCGTCCACACCAAAATACCGCGCAAGGATTCCGCGTTCACGCTCTCCCAAATGTTTGGGGCTGCCACGCTTTATAAACTGTTGAATATAAGCAGCATTCTTTCCAATTAGTTTGGACAAGCCAGCGTAATCTTCTCGGTTATCTTCAATTAGCTGAGCAAGCATGGCTCTCGTTTTTAATTCATCCATATTGGTTCTATAACAATAGGATTTATCCTAGACAAGTAGGATTTGCCCTATCATGTTTGTTCCTTAATTGTTCTATTTGATTCGGGCCTTCCGACAATTGCAAATGTAAAGGAAAACACCATGCACATAAACCGCCAAGTCGAACTATTCTTGCGCAGACATGATATGCCGCCAACAAAATTCGGCCGACTTGCAGCGCATTGTAGCGCGCCAAAAATTCGCGACATTAATTATTAAGCCGCGCCATTCGTTTTATAGAAGAGCGCGGCTTAGATTATATAACCTAATTGGTTAGCAGATTAAGGCCCTGATCTACTTAGAGATAGGTTTTTCGTCGCGCGGATGCGGCCATAAATGACCATTAGCGCACCAAAAAACGTTAAGCCTGCATCGACTACATTGCTCAAAAGTCCCGCTGAATCTGCGCCTAGATCGAGGCCGAACAAGGCCAGAATGCGGGTGAACATTGCGACTAGGATACCAATCAAAGTAACTGAGCTGAAAATAGATTTTGTGCCTGTAAAAGCCATGTCTAATTCCTTATTGAAAGCCGCAATAAAAGTTATTGCAACGGCGTTGTAATAGCTCTTCACTGGTGGAATTAAACGTTGCGTTGGCGCACTACATGTCTTCATCTTTCGCTCACTGACATAGACCAACGGCTCTTCGAAGCATCGTTGCGTTCATACCCTTCGAGGTTAACAAAAGTACACCAATGAATACCCTCTGAATAGCCTTCTGAAGGGTCCTCGATCAACAGGAAAGGCTCCGTCGTTCTTAGCCGCCGAAACATGCCCCATAATTTACGCAGATCGGTAGGATCAAGGTCACCAAATACCCACTTGTAGGATGCCCGCAAAAACCCGCTCACTGTGCCGATACCACCATTACTTATCTCGGTGCGAACCCCTGTATCAATTGGTATACGCCCCGCTCCTTGTTCGCGCGGTTTTGAGGGCTTAAAGCTTTTACCAACCACCAGAACGCCCAAAGAATTAGGCATCCCGCCGCCGGGAGTAATCGTGATACGAATGTAGCGGCTCGATAGCGTGACTGAGGACCAGAATAAAGCATTCGACGCGGCCACTATCCCATCCTCACTTGGCAATCGCAGGATGGCCGATGGCATATAGGTGACAGCAGTTAAAGTGGCCCCGCCAGTAATCTGCCACGTCGTATTGGGAAAGGCTGTAACATTAATCAGCGCCACAGTATCCCAGCTGGTGGCTATCCCCAGATCAATGTCAATTTGATAAGCGCCCAAACCTGCAACATCCTCAAACCAAACTTCTCTCGGGTCGTGCTCAACAAGATTGCCCGCACCAACCCCGCGCGACACAGTATACGAAGGAGCAATGCCGCCAGATTTTAGGTCAAAGGGCTCAACTAATATCATCTGCATATTCAACAGATCTGTCATGTGCTCAACTTCCTTAATACAGTTAGCGTTGTAATACCGCTGCCGTGATCGGCGACGCCGCCCAACACAAAGACGTCCGCGCCATTTTGATAGGCCGCATCTCCAGCAATTTTGATAGTCCACACGCGCCCGCGAAGCGCCGCCACTTGATATAGCTTAGGTAGCTCAATTTTCTCTTCGGCTAATGGCGCACTGCGAAAATCAAGCTGCCGCTGCGCCTCGATTAACGCATCCGCCTCACGCGCGATAATACTGCTTGCGGTCAAGTCTTGAGCCAGTAAATTCCATTTACTCGCATTGGACAAATCAGAGGTAATCGTTAAGCGATTGGCAGACTGCAGCCACTGCGCATAGGCACTATCAACGGCGGGCATTGCGCTGGCCTCTCAATTTGTGAAGACCTAAAATAAGCTTCACGAACCTGGTATTTCAATCTGGTTCTTTGCTGCGATCCGCGTCAACTCAATCTCTGTCTGCGCCTCACCTTTTGCCAGCACCAACGCCGCTAATTCCGCTGGTTTAATACCGCGCAATTTCGCCTCTTGAACAAGCATCATGGTATCAAGTTCATATCCTGCAATTATTAACCCAGCCTCGGCTGTTTTGCGCGCATGCACCTTGGCGATGTGATCAGGCCCCGCGTTATAATCTGCTTCGCCCGCATGATCTTTGATGAATGCCTTGGTTTCGGCATCCCATTTCTCAAAAGCCTCGGGCATACGCGGCACCTCAATTTCGGTTGTTGTGCGGTATGACTGATCGCCATTTTCGTCGGTTGTCATTAAAATCTTATCCATTATGGGTTCACTCCTGTTGCTGATACATTGCCACTGATAGTGCGCGTCACAGTGCCACTTGCCGCATTCATGTATAGTTTGTATTTTTGTGTTGACCCCAGGGTATTGCCAGAATCTTGATGGTTGCAAACGCCTGAACCCGCTTCTGAATAAGGCTCTGTTCCTCCTGATTGAGCAAAAGGCACATTGTTTAGGACGCTTGTGCCTATAGCAATATAGGCCGATCCATTCCACTTGTACCATCGGGCATAAGCAGCATATGTGCCATTAGCACCGCAGAAAAACTCATAGTTTGCATTAAGCGTAACGATACCCGCAGTTCCAGTCACAACTGTAACTTCACGGCCGACCGCAACAGGTGTTGTGCTGTTACTTGTGCCATTAACTGCTGTGCTATCAGCTGTTGCGCTGCCCGCGCCTGTACTTGGTGGCGCGGTTGGTGCTGCTGCATTCTCGCGCGTTATGCGCACTGTCTTAGTGGGTAGGGCAGATGTGCCATATGCACCTCCCAGTTCCAACACCGCCGATGTCAGTACGCCGCCTAATTTATCAATAGCCAAAACACCTCCCGATATGCTTGCGGCAATGGTGCCAGATTTTACCGTGACCGTAAGCGCCGCCGTCGCTGTCACATCAACGCCGCCGCGCGTCACCTTAAACCCTTGAGATCGTGGCAATGACGTTATCGCGTTATTCGCATGATCGAAGTTAATCGTGATGTCGTCAACGCCCGCTATCGCAAGCTGTGTTTTTGCTGTTACATCAGCGTCAAGATCGCCATTATAACCTATATGCCTTACGCTTGAGGGAGCGCCCGGCTGATATGGAGAAGGCTCTGTTTGGCTAGGTGCCGCCCGTTCAAACATTGGCGCGGCAAACCAAATATAGCTATCTGAACTATTTAAGGTGTTATACTTGCGCACTACAAGTTCAGCAGATGCCGCACCTGTCGGGACAGTGTCCACTACATATAGTCGATTGTAAAATGGAGAGGTTAAGATATTTGCTAGGTTATCAGTTGGTAGTCCTACAGGCCCACTATCTTTGTAGCCGATAGGCGCGCCATATGAGTCGCGCCAGACGATATATAGACCCTGCTTGCACCGATGGCCTGCACAATATACGGAGTATACGAACCTTTCTCCTGGGGCGACTGTTATACGTTGTCCCGTGCTAACGTCGAATAAGCCTCCAGTATCCCCGCCAGAGCTCATTCCAGCCTGTCTGACGACAACATTGTTTACCGAACCACACAATACATAGTCAGCTGTAGAAAAGATTGTGTTTGAGAGAACAGGTCCGTAACCGACAGTTATTCCGGTATTATAAAATACATCATAAGATAGCGTCGTTTGATCGCTGTTGGCTATTAAGTTTTGGCCCGGCGCGTTGTAGTTATTATCTAGCCGCTTTGGAGTAAGTTTTTCGCCATCAAATCCATAGGTGTTTCCACCAATGATAGCCGCGCCTTGACTCGATGCATGCGTTACGTTGACGAGGCCAGCGCCCGCATAAAATGTATCGACAAATGCTTTATACGACTTTCCGGGAACAACATACGTAATATAGGGTAGGACTGCGCCGTTAACGTAATATCGCAAACGCAGGCCGTCATATTCTATAGCAAACTCCGCAGTTCGCACGTTCGGTATAGACGGATATTCTGCCTTTACGTCAGGTCCTTCTTGTATTCTGAGTATGGTGCCATTGAGATAAATCTGGCCTGCGCCCGCCAAATGAGACGCTGGTGCCGTGGATTCAGTCAAACCCATCATTATAGCTACGTATGCTGGGCCTGCAAATCGGCCTGTAAACTTTTGCGGCCCTGCTATTACTGATTTCGAATACGCAACATTCTCCCAGCTCCCAATGCCGATGTTACAAATTAACTGATCGTCACCTAGGGTCCACTTGTAAGGTGCTGCTGCTGTAAAGTTATTTTTTGTGATGCGCCGTGTTTTTAAGCGTCGGGCAGATGTAACTATTCCTGCATTACTGTAATTGAGCAGTAATTCTAGGCCGAACTTAACCGCATTTGGTGGGAATGGGAGGTCTGTGCCTTGACCAAAGCGTATTGATTGCTTTTCCCACTGCCCTCGAGAACCTACCATCCCTGCAAATCGAAAATACCAGAATCCGGCGTCGCCAGTAATAATATTACCTGCTTGGTCGTAAATGATAATAGAAATATAGTTGGAATTGGTGCCTTGCCCGCTACCGTCTTCCATTAATTCAAAGCATGCCTCATACGCCGCTGAAAAATCAATAGGAGTGGCATTCGCAGCCTTGTGGTAAAGACCTGCCAAACCAACACTAGATACTAAACCTTCACCAGTTACATCTTTTGTAAATATGCAATTAGTATTGTTCCAAACAGTAGGATCAAGCAGCGTGTCATCCGCTGTTACGCTATCGCCCGTCAAGAGTGGCGGACGGCCTGTTGTTTGATCCCATACCGAGCGCCGCGCGTCCTCTTGGCTTATTGCAATGTCGCTGGCATCAAGCGCTGCGTCGTATGCTAGGCTAAGCGCATTCCAATTGGAGCGATTAATCGTACTATGCGCGGTTATATTGTCCCATGCAGGCGACAGTCCATTACGAACTACAAACCAATCAACGAGTGCTTGGTCTAACGCCGCCACAGGCAAACCTTGAGCTAACAATCGCGTCCGCAATGCAAGCCGCCTATTCGCGCGCGTTGCCTCGGTTGCAATCAACCGCATCTTTTCGTTAATCGTAAGCTGCGTCGGATCGGAAAGATTGGCATCATTTGTTGCACCGGGCTGCGCGGGCCTCAGGTTTTCAATCGGCGTTCCGTCGGCATACGCCGCATCCAAAACGGAGCCCGCAATATCGCCGCGCGACATAACCAGGTTATTTGTCCGCCAGCCCAGCGTAAGCTTTTTAACCGGCTTATGCGTCTGTATCCGCATGGCAGACGCGGCGTTTAATGTGCCTTGCGCACCGTCAAATTGCCACGGGCCAAACTCTAACTCACCGCCCGATGTCATTCCCCACCACAACGATACACCGGACAGCAGTTCATTAAGCAACTGCCCAGCAGGTGTTTCATCACTTATCAGCAACCCGCATTCGTAATTACGAAGCGCCCGTGCCGCAATCAATGAGGCCGCATTTACCGCTATGCTGCCAATACTAGAGATAATCCGTGCCGCAATATCAGCGGGCGCATCAATATAGCCTGCGCCTATTTCACCGCGAATATCCGCCGTCAGCTTGCCGGGATTGGCATACCACCATTTTATACACGATATCGACGGCGCTACCGCTGCACCACCTGCGGGTGCAGATGCGGCACGCAAGGCATCTAATGTCGCAGTAACGCTTCCTGCCCACGCAACAAATAGAGACGGCGATGCGGCGTTACCTTTATCTTTTATCAAATCAAACGCCTGTATTGGGCGCGCGGGATCGGTGGCAACCCAAATATTATAAGCAGTATCCAGCGGCCATAATTCTATATTCATGCACCTGCCAAATGCCCGCCGCTTTGCTCGGCCTTTCAGTTCAGGAACGCCTTCGATACCACCAGTGCCCGCAAACTGCGCACCCGCGAGCAACGGCCGCGCCAAAACTGCACTCGGATCCACCATTTGCAATGTCAGTCGCGCTTGATCGGTTTGAATATCGGCCAGATTGCCCGCCAAAACAACGCTAAACTCTGTATCACTGCCGCCATCTGGCCCGCTATATAAAGTAAATGGTGCCTCGCGCCAGTATAACGCGGCAAGCGCGTCTACCCGCGACTTGCGGCCTGACCATTGCATCTGAAACGCCTGCAATACGGCACCTTCACCAAATTGGCCGTCGGTATATCCTAGATTTTGCACAACAGCGGGCGGCTGTTCCAATCCAGCATACCACCCCGCCGAACCAAATTGCTTGTATCCTGTCTGCCCGCCGCCTGCCAAACGCACAGTTACTTCTGCGCCCGTTGCCGGATTACGCGGTTTTGCGATTAACAACCAGACTAGCGGCTTACGGCTCAAAAGAAATTCCCGCCAAAACCACTTGCCGCCGCAATATTAGACGCATTTCCGTACGATGAACCCGAATTCTGGAGGCCTATACGGCCCAGCAACGCAATCATTTGCGCGCTCTGATTGGCCTGTTCGTTGATACCCTCGTTAATCTGGCCCAGCAGATTATTGCTTGTACCGATCAATGCGTCGGTTGTTTTTGCATCGGTCCCTGCGTTCTTACGCGCTTCATCTTGCGCCGCACGCAAATCTGACGTCGCTTGCGTAATGATCTTTTCTGCGGTGGACGTGATGTTGGCACGGTCGCCTGCATACAACGCGCCCGCCGTGCCGAACGCTTCAACCGATACCTTTTCCAATTGATCTAGGATATCAGCCAACTTGGCAGCGGCATCGGCATCAGTTGGCGCAAGCTTCTCTAATTCAGCTTTCTTGACCAACAGCGCGCTGCGCCGGTCCATCAGTGTTCCAGGCGCACGCGCGCCTGTTGTCAGCTCTTCAAGCAAGTTCTTCAGGCCGCCGACGGCTTTTTCAACCGACGTTTCAAATAACTTATTACGCTCTTGCGCGTTCATTTGTTCTAACTTAACCAAATCAAAACCGTATTTACCCGCAATCCGCAACCGCTCTTTGGCTTGCCGTTCAAAATCAACGAACGCCTTTTTGGATGCGCCGCCAAACCCTGCCAGCAGCTGCTCAATCTGATCCACCTTAAGCGCCTCTTTGATCGCACGGTCCAAATCACTTGATGACCGCAACGCTGCGGCAACTTTCTCACTAAGGCCGTTGATCGCGCCATCTTTAAGCGCATCCAGCGTCGCGAACGCCTGCGCAGCCGCTTCGCCATCTTTGCCAAAATTCTGTACGCCGTTGCCTTTGGTGCGGCCTGCGCCGGTCGTATCCACAACAACGCGGCCTTTTTTGTCGTAACCAATCGACACGCGCGCGCGTTCGGTCAGTATGCCGCCCAACTGTTCCGCCATTGAACTCAGCGAAGAACTCACTTCAGATATCAAACCCTTGGACTGTGTTTGCAGGCCTTTATTATTACCGCCCACACCCGATGCGCCAAACACGCCGTCCGAGAACCCTAACGATGCAGAGCCTGTCTTTGATTTTTTGAACAGCCCAACAACAATTGATCCGTAAATCGCGCCAACCACTTCGCCAATTTGCCCGCCTGCCTTCCCGCCGATTGCGGTACCAACCGCCTTGCCGCCGATTGCGCCGATCTGACCGCCCAGTTTACTGGTCTTAATACCCATTGATTTTAATGTGCCCGACACCGCTGTGCCAACCGCTACGCTCTTAAACACGCTCGATATGGCATCGCCGATCTGGCCCGATAACTCCGGACCGAACACCTGCTTAAGCAGGTCTTTTAAGGTATCCTTTATCACTTGGTCGGCGGTGCGCGATGCCGTAACAACAATCTCATTGCCCGCTTTTTCTATGCTATTGGCGGTATCTTCGAGCGACCCTGCAACCGCATTGCCGCTCTCTTGCAACACGCTTGCAACGGCGGTTGCTGCACTGGCTGTACTAGAAATAGCACCCGTGCCTGATGCACCTGATTTGCCTGCCGCGGATTGGGGTGCAATTTCTTTGATAATCGTCTCTATCGTTGCAGCGAATGATTTGAGTGACGTTCCTGCCTTATCGACTTCTTTGGCCAGCTTTTCGCCTGCATCATTAACCTTGCCTACACCTGTAATCTTTTCCTCTTGTTTGCGAAAAATATCGCCAAACAACGTTTCGGATATCTGGTCGGCTTTTGCGCCCACATAGGTTTGGAACATCCGGCTTATGCCGCCGCCAATCGCGCCAAATCCTTCGCCCGACAACACGCCTGCCACTGTATCGCGCAGCGAACTACGCATATCGCCGATCAACGCCAGATTGGCTTGTTGCTTGGCACGTACCAAATCAAGCTCGCGGCCTTGGCTGCGCAATACATCCAGCTGATCATATAGCGACCGCACCTGATCCCCTGTAATCCCGCGCCGCGCCAGCTCTGTCGCAAGCTGCGCTTCGCTTTGCGCGCCCATTTTCTGCATCAAATCATAGGTAAAACCCATTTCATCGGCGCGGTTCTGGTCGTTTTCTAATAACGCTTGGCCGATATTAATTTGGCGGCCCTGATCCGAAATCATATCGATTATGGGCTGGCGCAGCGTTTGGCGGATCAGCGGCTCTAATTGCAAAGCATCCGCAATCATCTGCTCAAATCCGGGCGGCTGTTTGTCTTTTAATTCGTCCATCAACGCGTTTACGTCACGGATGGCGGCATTGACTTGATTAACTGCACTCGGCGTCTGGTTGAACTGTTCGTTCATCCGCTGGATTTGTTCTGCTGAACGCTTGCCGTAGTCGCTAAGGACTTTGGCGGCATTGGCAATGCGTTCCGCTTCATTCTCGGCTTTGTCCGCGCCCGATGTACTAAATTCAATATGAAAATGCCCGCGCTCTTTTTTTACTTTAGTAAGCTTGACGCCCGCATCGGCGTATGTTTTTCGTATTGAAGCTATCGAGATACCTTTGCCATACTGGATATCAAGCGCCTTGCTTTTTTCATGCGCGCTACTGCCCGGCGGTGCTGTTGGGTTATCTTTTGGCTTACCTTGCGCGACCCATTTATTATAAAGCCGCTCTTGGCTAGACGCGCCGCCCTTAACCTCCTGCCGGATGTAAGTCGGCCGTGTTGAGCTGTTAACTTGATATCCAGCTTTTTTGGCAATCGATACAGCACCGGCGCTGTCAATCTCACGGCCAAATTGGCGGTTAGCCGACGCCGAACTGCGGTCACTGCTCTTGGCGGCCTGCGCGGCTTTTTCCTCGCGCTCACGCGTGATAGATAGTTTTTGCATCTCCGCCTTGAACTTAACAGAGTCTATCCTGTCGGAAGCCTTGATCTTAACTTTCTGATTTAAGGCATTGGTGCCGGTAAGGCGCTCTTTCAGAATTTCGGCAGCTTTATCAAAACGCAACACTGCTGCCTTCGCTCCGTCCATGCTCGCTTCTATTTCCCGCATCGCCCGCGGCACTTGTTTTTGCCCAAGAACCATACGTAAATTATTGATATTGGATTGTGTTTGGCTGACCTCTGATTGTGCGTATGCAGTATTGCTAGCTTTGCTGCTCCCAAAGTTATATTGAGAAACGTTACCATCATTCGTATTCTTTACTTCGTCTAGCCTCGTTTGTTTGACGATAAGTGCGCTTTCAGCCAATTTAAGATTTGCAAGTGCCAGACGCTCAGCAGCAGCTTCCTGCTCGTATGAACTGGCAATCGCCTTGCGTGATGCTGCCAATTGTTCGTTGATTGCTGCGGTAAGTGCCTGCGTGCTTTGCTTTTGGAAATCAAGCGCATCACTAACTGTATTTGCGGCTGTAGCGCTGCCAAATAACTCGTCGCTGAACGCTGCAATCGCCGAAATACCAAGCGACAGAACAATGCCCCATGGGCCTCCCAAAAGACCGAAGAACTTGCCAAATATGCTGGTACTGCCTTGCATACCACCAGATATTAATTGCAGCGCCTGAAACACTTGGCCCGATTGCTGGGCAAAAATCGTGCTTACTTTTGTGCCCATCTGGTATTGAACGACCATGTCATTGACGTTAAAGCCAACCTGTTGAAATCCAGCGCGCAGCGCGCCTTTGCCCTTTGTCACTTCCGATGTTGCTTTTGCGTGCGCGCGGGCCGCTGCGGCTTCATCGCGCAGGGCCTTGGCGTGCGCGCGGGCCGCTGCGGCTTCATCGCGCAGGGCCTTGGCGTTCGCTCGGTGTACCGCTGCATTTCCCTTGGCGGCGGTCGCTACGCCGCTTACTGAACTTGCGGCTTTATCGGCGTCGCCTCCCATCGCGCGCAACGCTGCGCCTGTTTCCGTCGCAGCTTTTTTAAGCTTGCCCGTCTCACCCTCGGCGCGGTTCAAATCGCGCACAAATGCCTCGCCATTGGCATGTAGGTTAACGCTAAAATCTAATTCTTGGCTCATGCCTTTCGTCCCAGTTCATTTAGCGCTGCTGCTTCCATTTGCCGGATATCGGCAAACAGCGACGGCGTTAATTCTATGCCGCACCCCGCCGCTGTTGCCGGGATCACTGCGTAATTAAATCCTGTGCGCACGCCCGCCATCGGGTGCCAATTCCACTGCGTATCAAGCGCTAGGAATAACGCCAACGCGTCCATTTCATCGGCTACGATTTCGGGGCATTCTGTTCGCTTTTCCGGCTCGCCGCCTGCAATCCAAGCCGTTATGATGTCGGCGTTTTCATCCTCGGGATCGGCCTCGGAATTGCTACCGCCGCGCATCCAAAAGGCGGCGGCGGCTCTTAGTTTTTTCGGCGGTGTTCCGCTATGCCATTAATACACCGGCCATAAGCCTCAAGCACCGCCAAAAATGTTCCTGGCATTCCGAAAAACCGGGACAATGAAGCGTTTGAAAATTCAATCGCTTTGCCGTCCTCATCCCCGACGCTCTTCCAATCCGCTATCAGATGCATCAATATGTCTGCCTTGCGCTGCGACAAAGACAGGCTGCTGTCCGTTTCTTCGAGAGTACCCGCATCTTGTGCGATGCGCTGATAATCATCCGTGCTCACCAAAACGAACTGCATTTCTATTTTAACAGACGCAACTTTGCCGCCATCTACAGGTGCAAGCCACTCAACGGGCCACCACACCTTGCGCTCTTCTACAATCTTAAACATAGGTAAATCCTTACTTAGCAGTGATCAAGATGTCGTCTTGACCCTGGGAAATAGTTAGGATGACTTCGATTTCAAACATCGCCACATCGCCCTCTTCGCTGTCACTAATATTAACGATTTGCAAATTGGGCGCATCAATCTGCACAACCTTACCTGCGCCTACGCCGTGAATAATTTGTGTGGCAATCAGCGTTTCGTTTTGAAGCGTGGCAAAGTAATTCTTGCTGTTAAAATCTGGCGCCTCAATCATAATTTTACCGGATAGCTCGTGATTTCCGCGCCGTACATAGCGGGAACCGACAAGATTGCGCAGCGCAACCTCTGCGTTTGCCTGCAAAACAAAGGAACGCATAATCGCGGCATAACCGTCGAGCACAAAAGACGTATTATCACTGTTGACCTCAAGCGGCTTTTTCCAACGCGCCGGATCGAACCCAATCAGTGAGGACTGGTCAAAAGGGACAGTACCTAACAATCCCGTCGTTGAAATACCAATAAAAGGATACGCGCCTGCGGTAAAGTTGATCGCGGTAATATCGCCTCGAAATCCGGTACCCCGCCTCCGCTGATTTGCACCGCGATAACTATGGATTGTCGCAGATCCGATATTTGCGCCTAGGGCCGCCATCTTTTGCTTGGCATCAACGCCAGCAGCCAGAATTGCAGGCTCCATACCGCAGATTTCAAGCATCTCCATCCATGCGGGCGCTGTGCCTGGCGCGCCCGATCCCGCCAATTCAACTTCAAATTGCACTTCCATACGCTTGTTTGTAATACCCTCAGGGCGGGCACCGCGTGCAGGCAGATCCAAATCACGCTTCAATCGGTCACTGGCGAGCGGTGTAGATTTCAGATTACGAGTTAAGCACGCATTCAGCGCCGCCGTTGGCGCGCTGTCGGTGGCGTAAACTGCCTCTTTTTTAAGCAGCATGCTGTTATATCCATCAGCCATTGTCCTGATCTCCTATAATTTTATCCAAATTCGGCGCGTTCAAATCGGTTTCGCTTTGCGGCAAAGCCGGATCCGAAATTCCTAACTTTGCAAGCCTCGCGGCGCGCGCGGGGCCGGATAACGGTAAATTATGCTCGTCCAGCTCAAATCCATTTGCATCGCGCTTGCGCGGCAACGTCGGCGTATCTTGAACGGTATCTTGAACGGTATCTTGCTTTGATTTTGCGGTTGCCATTACGCGGCCTTTCGTATGTGATAACACGTTCTAAACGTGAGCGCATAGGTCAATGCTGTTCCGTCAACAGACCAGATACTGCCGCTCACATATTCACTAGGACGCGCAGCGTCCGGATGCGACCATCCAGCAAACGCATCAATCACCCCGTTCTTAAAGATTTCAAAATCATCGGACAGTTTGGCCATCGCGCCGCTACGCACAACAGCGGGCAAAATAATCACCACGATAAACGTCGCATTGATTTTCTGGTCGGTGATCTGTGTGCCAAATCTATTCGGTTCGGCATTTTCATCACCGGGCAAAACATAACAAGCCGGAAGCCGTCCGGGCAACTGTTTGAGCGCCGGAAAATCGAGCTCATTGCCTATCGTTTTAAAGCCGAGCGGCTTTAACTGGTCAAGAATTGGCTGCGCGCGCATTAGGTTTTTCCTTTGGCGGCAATCGCATTGCGGTAAAATTCCGCCAGTATATGTATGGCTTCTTTTTTCATCTCGGGGTTCCATCCCAAATAAGGCCGTGCGGGCATGTTTACCGCCGCAAATACGCCAAACGGTGTTTTCAGCGCCTTTCCGGATTTTGCCGTAATCCGTCCGCCAAATTGGTGAATGGCGGCATAATAATGCGCTGCCGCGCCTGATGCGGGGCCTGCTCTGGCAAAATCTTTTCCATGATCTTGCTTAATCGCCGCAAACAGACTGCCCTTATCGCGCAATGTCTGCCCGCCTTCTTTAAGCGCACGTTCCGATTGCTTCCACGGTACGCCCAATGGACTGGCTTGTTTGGTAAAATTCTCGCGGCTTCGGCCCGCTAGCATAGTGGCCACACTGTCCATCGCCGCCGATTGATCACGGCCAAGCGCAAGCAAACGCTTCAATGCCGCCGATAGTTCCTCATCAACCGTCAGGCCCGCTGCCATATCAATAGCCCGTCAAATTATCGGGATACGCGCGGCCATTTGACCATCCCATAACAGGCGCATCGGTTGGCGCTGGGCCTGCACTTGCGCCTGATGGCAACGCCAAACGCAAATCGCCTTTGGCGATGCGTTCAAGCAACCTTCGCTGGCTTTTTACGGCCTCGGCTACTGCCTCTGGCACTTCGCGGCGGTACAGCCGCGCGCGTGCAAGGTCGGCCACCGCAGATTGCAGGATAGCTGGGATTTCAGATAGAGGCAGCATGTAACGGCCCGCAATATTGGCTTCAACTTCAGCCTGCGCATCGATGAGTTTCGCGATCAGCCATTTACGATCAATCTGTCCTGAACCGTCGGCATCGCTTGCGGCAACCGCTTCATCAAAACCCATCCGCGCTACAAAGGCAATCAAGTCAATCCAGCCCGCACTGCCGTCTGGCATTGCCCAGCTTTTAGGCAATACCGTAACGTCAAAATCCTGTTCGCTTTCGCCAGACGCCGCCGCGCCGCGTATGGTGATATTGTACCGCCCACCCTCGGTTCCGCCCGTCAATGCAATGCTTACAACGGTACCAGAGATAGCCTGCACAACCTGCAACGGCGCGCCTGACGGCCCGCCATCTTGCACAATGGCAATATCGGCGCGGCTTACCGCGCCATCAAAGCTAAAAGCGAGCGCGGTAGGTGCGATCCCATCAATAAGATGCATCACCAACGCCCCACGACGCAGCGCCCTTTATGCCATGCTAGCGCTGCTAAAGCCCAGAGCATCGCAATGCCGAATATAAACGGCCACATCAGTCCAAAGGCAAAAGTAACGCTGTCATTATCCTCTGCAATCGGGCCGGCGGCGAAATGCTGCCACGCCTTGAGCATGCCCCAAAGCCAAATAAGCGCAACTACGGTAAAGGTGACATTAAAGAACATTAGGCGGCTTTGCCTACAACAGCAGGCTCTTGTGGCTTGGCAGGCTTTTCTTGCGGCAAATCACGTAATGCGCCAAGCGCAACCAGCGCGTCGCCTTCGGCGGCGTCGAGTTCGATTGTGCCGTCCATTTTCACAGGCTTGCCAGGCTTGGTGCTAATCGGCGTGATGATTTCGTATGTTTTCATAAATAATTCCAATGGTTGATATCTATAATGCAAATGGCGCGGCGTTTTGGTGGGCCGCGCCATCCGCCCCTGTGCTAGACGGCGGCTTGGAACAGGAACCCTGCATCCGGGCCGACCACTTCCGGCGACCACTCGTCAAAAACGTCATTCAAATAGCTGTTAACGCCGCGCTCAAAATAGGCAGGTTTCACAAAAGGATAACCATTCAATTGATAAGTGTATCCATATGCGGGGATATTTACGTTTGCCGTACCAACATCCGGCACATATGCCAGAATTGCGTCATTACCCCAAACATCCAGTGTATTACCCGCTTCGTCATCGATAATGGCATCACCAACCAGAAACGTTTTGACATCAAAATACTGCGCCAACATAGCGTCGCTGATCGTATCTGCATTGGTATATTTGAACTTATCGATCACCTGTGGAAGCTGCTTTAACGCAGCGGCTACCGATGCGCCCACAGCAAGCGTATTTGGGCGGCGGCCTGTGCGTTTGCGAATAACTTCCTTGGCATCGCTTACCATCGACGCTGGTTTTGACGACGGATCGGACCATTTTGAGGTACCCGTCAAAGCGGTCTTATTGGACGTCGCGTAAATACTGGCGTTGCGCGTTGCAGCTGCCTGTTGTATTTCTTTTTCCAGTGCTACTACGGCCAACACGGTATCAACATTCATAGATAGCAGGTCAAAGCCAGGAACGGCTTGCGCTTCTTCTTGATGTTCCACAGGCGTAACCGCTGCAATTGCATGTTGGTGCAGACTGACCGGCTTGCCTTCATAGCCAAAGCTAACTTGGGCAATTTGTGTGCCAGGCGCACGGCGTATTTTATAGCGCTTAAAACTCTCCCGCCCGAATTCAATCCGCTTGGCGGCGCGCGTCGCCATTAATGCCTTTGGTAACAGGCGATCACCGATAAAACCAGTTTGCGTGTAACCGCGCGAATGATTGGTCAGGATGGGGTCAATCACCCGAGCTTGAGCGGTGGACATATTCATAATATTCTCCTTAAATCGTAATTAAATCGGGCCTTAATCAGGCTTGAAAACTGCCTTAAATCGCCAGCAGAACTTCGATAATCGCGCCGCTCGCCGCCGCGGGTTGCATTGCATAACCTGCAATTTCACCAACGCCGCCATGCGCAATGGCCTTTCCGTCCGCATCAGTTTTTACAGGCGTTAAGCCTTTGGAACCAAGCGGTATGGCAGCGCCTGTCTCCACTTTTGTAGTGCCGATCACGTCGAGTGCGTACTCTTCACCAATCAAGGCGGCATGCACCGAAACACCTTTGGCTTTTGAGCCTGCCACATCGCACTGTGTGCCGTCAAAATCACAGAACCGCGCTGTTGCAACAGCCGCCATTGCTGTGCACGTGAGTGTTAAAATAGGGATTTTTTGCATAATCTGTCCTTATAAATATGTATGAATGATTGGAATGTATGGGCTGCTTACACCGCAGACGCGCGCTTAACCGCGTCAATATAAGACAGGTCCTTGTTCTCATCTTGCAGCGCCAGCGCCTTGTTATGCAAAGCCAGCGCGGCGGGATCCATAGTATGCCCGCTCGGCGAAGCAAAACTTACCGCCGCATCTGCTTTATACCCGCCCCCTGCCGCAAGTTCCGAAAACTGAATTGCCGGAACCGCGCCTGCAAACAGCCCTTTGAACACCATATCGGGGCGTTCGACTGCATCGCCCTCCCCAAACGCAATGGCGCTTTCTGGAATATCGCCAAGCGCCTTTGCCAAATAGATGATCTTATCTTTTTGTGCGGGCGGCAACTTTCCGGCACCAACCAGCGCTTCGGCAAAGCTAACCGCAGAGGCATGACGCACTGCCTTGTCGGCCTTCGTTGCGCTTTCTTCGCGCGCTTTAATGGCTGCTTCCCGCTCATCCAGCGCAGATAATGCTTGCGCCAAACTAATGGCTTGCTCTGCAAGCAAAACTGCATCCGGCTGTTTATCTTCGAGATTTTCGGGTATTTTATTCTTGGTATCGGACACAATATGCTCCTCTGGTTGTGTAAAAGTTTGGGCCACCGTGGTGATTTGCTCACCAAAAGCGACAGACCGCAGGCCCTTGATCGCAGGAGCTTTCGCGCCCAAAAATCCAATATGCTTGGGATAAAACTGGCCAGGCTTTGGGTTGCTGGGACTGTCTTTTTCATAGAGTGACAACGAAATGCGCTTGTAAGCGCCGTCGCGTACAGACTGTACAAAGCCTACATTTGCTTGCGAAACCGATGCAACAAGGCGGTCACCTTCCACTCTAAAATAATCGGCCCATGCGTATGCAGGCTCGTCAATCTCTGGATGGCCAAGCACCACGGGCGCTGGATTGTGTGCGGCATCATATCTACTGGCCATAGCTTGCATGTCGGCAAGCGTGATAACCACGGAGCGGCCAGACATGTCGGTAAACGTGCCAGGTCGCATAACTTCAATTTCAGGAAGCGGATCGGGATAGATGCTTGATTTCATAACGGTGGCTTAGGCCGTCGCTCAATACACGCCGCCGTTGCGCTGGCAGACCCTAACAAGAATGCCTGCGTTGCGACAGAGGTGGCGCATCCTGAACTGAAACGCAAGTACAAGAGTAAGGCGCGCTGCAAAATGGCAAAACCCTATCCCGATCCAATTGATTTGGACGGCAACATCAATGTCCACATGCTGGGCGGGTTTGGAGGAGCTCCCGTGCAAATTCGGGAGGGCGGCCGTGTCATCAATATATCGGCATTGCTTTTATTTTTTGAGATACCCCAAATCGGGTTCCGCCGGGCTTTGGGATCGCATCCTACCGATAGCATGGCGCGCATGCTGCCAAAAATGACAGCAGCCGAATGCGCTGCCATTCCTGAAAGCGGCGCAAATTACATTATCTGGGACGAAACCGGCGGCGAACGGCTTGATTTGTGGGGCGGCCGCTTCCAGAGGTACCAATGAAGGCCCGCGCTTTAATTATCGAACGGCCGCATCGCACGCTCAGCATCGATCGCACGGCGGAACCTTCAAGCCGCGTCACGATCGATCGCGGCAGTGCCCAGCAAATTGTCATTGAACGAAACGGATTGCCGGGCCTTCCTGGTATTACCGGTCAAGCCGGAGCACCGGGCATTCAAGGCTTACAAGGTCAAAAAGGTGAAGATTCCGTAAACTTCGACCCCGGTGATTTTACCATAATTTTTGAAAACCAACTTATATAAAAAAAGGAACGTGGCATGGCAGACTTAAAAACACGCGTCGAGAATTTGGCAACTGCGATTGCCACCAAGGTTAAGGCAAACAAGACATTTATCAACGGCAATGTAGCCGATCTGTCAGGACTTTTAACGACGACAAAAGCGCATTTGGTGGCTGCCATTAACGAAGTACGTGCGGTTGCGATTAGCAAACAAGACGCGTTAGGTTTTGTACCAATTGATGCAACAACAAAAGGCGCGGCAAACGGGGTTGCTTCGCTTGATAACACCGGAAAGGTTCCTGCAGCGCAGCTGCCCGCATATGTCGACGACGTGCTTGAATACGCCAATGCACTGGCCTTTCCGGCATCCGGTGAAACTGGAAAGCTTTATGTGGCGATGGATACAGGCTGGATACATCGTTGGTCCGGCACTGGGTACATCCACATTGACGGATCGCCAGGTTCTACAGACGCGGTGCCCGAAGGCGTGAACAAGTATTTCACCGATACTCGTGCAGTCGCGGCGCTGGCTCCTTCACTTGGCAACACGGACACTGATTTTGCAGCTGTGTTTGCGGCAGGGCTTGCATAATGACATTGGCTGACCGTATCAATTTGCTAGCCATTGCGGTGCGCGAGAAATTGAATACAATTACTCCTCGCTTGATGCCAACCGGCGGCGCGCTCGGCCAAGTGATTGCCAAAACCGGAACAGCCAACTTTGCCTTTGGTTGGCAAACGCCTGCTACAGGCGGATCAGCAGCAAACAAACAGCTCGCCTACGCAGGTGGCAAAATCATCTCTGTAACCGCGTCGGACGGAACCGTGACAACGCTGAATTATACGAACGATTTTTTGACATCTGTCGTTAAAGTTATAGGCGTGCAAACGGTTACCAAAACATTGATCTATTCGGCAGATGGTAAGACAATTGATAAAATAACAATGGCGGTAACAGTAACATGACATTAGCACTTTCAGGGAACCTGATTACGCAATCAGGCACAGATAACGACGCGACAACCATCAGCGGCCTTTCCGCAATCGCGGGCGTGGCAGCCATCACCGAGTCTGGGCGGACGCGGCTGAATATTCCGTTTCAGTTGCAAATTACAGGCACGATGACAAACACGTCCGCCGTTGCCTTTACGTTTAGCCGCGTACGCACGGCGGCGCGCGTAAATGAGGTGACAATTACGGCAACGGGGCGCTGGAATTACAAAGAAAGCCGCACATTAAACGGCCTTACCGATTGGCGCATCATGCCGCCGATGATATTCACGCAAGCGATAAGCAACAGTGCATATAACGGGACATCCGAAAACTTAATATACTTGCAAGGGGGTATACAGGACTTTGCAAAAGTTGAAATCATCGGAAACGGCGGATACTACTGGGATGGCGGTACTGTTATATTTCGCGATATTATCCTTAACGCAGAAGGACTTGCGGCGGTTAACGACCAGCAGATAACCACGCAGTCGGGCAACCCGACGCTTGATATTGATGGTCTTGAATTTCGCGGCGGTTCGATATTCCTTAAGGACGCCGTGATAACCCAGCTTAAGCGGTTGCAGCCCAAATTTGCCAGTCGTGGTTTTGGAAGTGGCTTTGGTACTAATAAAACAATACAGGACTACGACGGTAAAGGTACCTCATTTGATTTATCAATCTATGGCGGCGGCTCGATCCGCTGTAACAATCCGGTTAAAGGTGGCGCGGTTACATGCGGTCCTTGGAATTCACCGAACAACCAAAATAATGAGTATTATTGTACGTCCGATTTACAATTAAGTGGTGTGAACGAGGTTGGTGCGGCTGTATTGTTTAAGGCATATCACACAGATAATAACACAGGCGCGCCTGCCGGAGCTGGCACCACGGCAACAAATTATACGCTGCGCAAAACATATAACGTCCTGTCGAGCGGCACGGGGGTGGCTACGCTCAATGTATTATTGGCCGCTGGCCTGAATGACAACCCAATGGTGCGCCGTGCCGCCGTGCAAACAGGTGATCTATACGCGTTTGCCTGCTTTAGTTATCTTTCTCAGCCAACTGTCACGTCACCTATCAATCTTGCGGGCGCGGGCGTTAAAAGTGCGACCGTCGTCCAGCTTCGCGACACAGACATTAGTCAGCCAATTAAAGTGACCGTTGATGCATACACCGCACTTGACACGTTAGATCGCGTTTACGACCGGGCCAAAGCGTATTTGTTTGACAATTTTGCAGGCGAAACCGCGCCGTTATTTATCACAGATGGCAAATTGTTGGATGCGGGTAGCCGCAACATTGTAATTGATGCAGCGGCGGCGACGGTGTTTGCGCTTAACGCAGGCACCAATACGATCACGATTAAGTCGGCAGCTTTGGCGGCGGGCGCAAAGTTTACGTCATTTAAAACGTCGGGCCTGGTTACGCTTGCGAGCGGCGCGTCTGTAACGGCGGCGTACATCGACAGCGCAGGAGACAGCTATTTGCGGTTTGAGAGTATCGATAGCTGGGTAATTCATTCAAATGCGGCTCGCACGGTGCAGGTTGGTGCAGGCACAGGCGCGCAATTGTTCAAGTTCAATTATGCGGGGGGGACGACATACTATGCAACGCTGACATTAACGGGGGAGGTCCTGCAAAAGTCCGTAGTTCCCGCAGCTATTGGTGAAACGCTTGTCAGCCTGTCTGCCACCGCGTTGCTGAACAAAATTGCGCTGGATGCAATAAATAACAGAAACACTATTATTGCAAATATTTACGCGGCAACATGAGGAAAATATTATGAAGATGTTTATGAACTTAATGGTCCTGATATGCCTTGCTATTTTTTTGGCTAATAATGATGGGCATTATTTAATTCTATCGACGATATGGTTTGTCGGAACCGTGCTGTACAAGGATAACAATAAACAGTTATAAGCATATGAGGCTAGCTGGTGCTACGCCGCGTTAATAAGCTCCACCTATTAACTTAAATTGCGGGCAGCTTACAATGAACAGGCAGCATCCTGAAATGGGAACAAAGCGGCGGATTGAAACCAAATGTTGCATATACGGCAAAGGCCGATCAACACTTTCAATTGAAATTGCCGCCAAATTGCCTGTGCGCGGCCGCACAGCGTAAAAATGAGATATGGGCAGGCATTGTGCGCGCCTCGCCTTATGCATGCTCCTAGCGCCTTTTATATTGGCCGCTTGCCTCAAGCAGTTCGGCCCGACCATACCACTCTGCCAATAATAGATGCGCCGTCTTGGCTTAGGGTGTCATCATCACCTGGTATTTCGACCTTAAACGGCGGATAATTGGAATTACTGGATACCAATTCAATACTGCTCCGGCCTAGCACACGGACGCGTTTAAGGAACAACCGGCCATCCACGAGCACAACAAACATTCCGTCTTTTGCATGGCGCTGCTGCAGATCAATCATCACTTGATCGCCGTCGCGCAATTCCGGCTCCATAGAGTCTCCGTCCACCCGCAAAATTTCCATCGCAGATGGGTCGCCTAAACTTTTCAGCCATTCGAGCGAAAACGTGATCCAGTATTTTGGGTCTTCTTCAAATATTTCGGCACCATGTCCAGCAGATGCCCCAATGTCGCGAAAGGGTATGCGCTTCTCGCTCTTGCCAATTTCGGGCAGCCAACTCTCCCAATCACCACTCTCATCGCCAATGCCGCTGACCAAATAGTCTAAAGAAATACCCAGTGACCTGCAAAGCTCAGTGATTGTCGAAAAGCGCGGATCGGTTACGCCGCGCATTAGTTTGTGCAGCGTGCCTAGCGGTACACCAGAACGGGCAGACACCGTTGCATAATCACCCGCCTTGGCCACCTTGGCTTTCAAGCGCTTCAAAACACCTGCTGGTAAGCCTTTGGCATTTTCGTCAAGTTTGGACATTATTTTTCTACTTTCGTGTATTACTGACTTGACAATCCATATAAGACTAGTGTTATAAGACTACTTAGGTAGCAAAGAACACGTTTTACGCTTTTATGGATATTCTAAATGACCGACATGCACCCTGAGGATATCAAGGCGGAAATTCGCAAGCACGGCAAAACACTGACCGCAATTGCACTGAAATTGGGAATTACCAAACAAGTGGTTGCCGTGTGCTTGTACAAACCAAACGCACGAAGCGAGGCGGCTATTGCTAAAGTCATTGGACGGCATCCTTCACGTATTTGGCCTTCACGTTATCATGCTGATGGCCGCAGATTGCTGCCGCAACCGACTGCTAATTACCGCGCCCAGTACCGCTTTAGCAAGAGGTCACGGTAACATGGCTCATAATAGCACAGACTTAGAGCAATCCGTAAAAGCAAATGCAGCGGTAAAGCAGCGTCATACTGCCGCTGCCCGCGCTTTGCATACGTTCATACAAGATTATTTCTACAATCATGGCTACGCGCCAAGCTATCAAGAGATGGCAGGCGGCATCGGCCAGCCGAGTAAATCACGTATCGCAATCCTCTTAGACATCCTCGCCGCGCAGGGGTATCTCATTCGCGAGCACGGCAAAATTCGTTGCTTCACGCTTACAAATCCGCACGCAAATATTCCAACCGCTGAGCTATTAACTGAATTACGCCGCCGCGATTTTAATCTCCAAGAATGGCAATATTAAATTGAGCTCGGCGCTTAAGCTTACTGCAGGCGATTTAGCTGCGATGGCGATTGATGGCCTGCCGCACTCAAAGCGCGGTATAAGTCGCCTTGCTGCGGAGCAAGGTTGGCTTTCAGAAGCTGGCCCTAACCGCAGATGCTTATTCGACGTTAATGCATTGCCGCCCGAAATACAGGCCCAAATCCAAAGCAAAATGATTTTGCGTATGGGCGGTGCCACCGCAAAAGATACAAATGCGCCGAGCACATTAACAGATAATAAAGCACGACAAGGCGGCGCAGGCCGTCCTTCGGGCACCAGCTTTTTTGATAAACACACCAGTCATGCCAGCGCCATCCTAAGCTATATAAGCGGGTACCGGCACAGTGCGCCTAACGTAATGGACTTACTGCGCGCCGAGGGATTAGTTCCGTTACCGCCGCTGCGCACATTGCAACGTTATATGGCGCAGATCGAATACGCGCGCGCCGCCGAATTGCAATGGCAACGTAACCCTGATGCCGCCAAATCATCACAGCGGCTCGCACTAGGCCGTGCCGATGGCGGCACAACCTACGCACACCAATATTGGGAATTGGACACTACCAAAGCCGATGTGATGACCGCAAACGGCCGCCGGATGATCTTGGGCGTCATCGACCGTTTCAGCCGCCGTGCGCGCTTTATTGTGGGCGACAGTGAAAGCGCGATGAGTGTGCGGCATTTGTTACAGCGCGCGATCAAAGATTGGGGCGTTCTGCCGCACACAATCGTGGTTGACAACGGATCAGGTTACGTAAACGCGACCATAAAAAGCGCGTGCGAGATGTTGGGCATTGAACACAAACCCTGCGCGCCCGGATCGCCTGAACAAAAGCCCTTCGTTGAACGTTTGTTCGGGACATTCACACGCCAACGTGCTGTTTTGCTTCCAGGCTTTACCGGACACAATGTCGCACAGGCCCAGCAATTAAGGGCTAGGGCACGTAAAGAAACGGGCCGCGCTGAAATCTTTGCCCAAATTACCGCCGAAGAATTACAGGTAATTTTGGATAACTGGACAATCGGGGTATACGAACAACGCGTTCACGGCGGCATTGGCATAGCTCCTTTGGCGAAGGCAATGCGTTCGCCTATTGCGGCACGAATGGCACCTGACGCCGAAACCGTACGCCGTGCTTTGTCTGCTTTTGTTGCCAACAGCACAATCACCAAACGCGGGCTCCGTTGGAAAAAAGCTCGTTATTGGTGCCCCGAACTCGCGGCGTACATGAACAAGACGGTGCATGTTCGCCGTGACGAAGATGATCTAGGCGCACTTCTCGTCTTTGACGAAGACCACAATTTTATTGGCACGGCCGTAAATTATGAACGGGCTGGAACCAGCGAAAAGGCCTTTGCTCTTGCCGCCCGCCAAAACCAAAAATCACACGAGAAACAGATCAATGCGTTTATGCGTGACGTAAAGCGCCAGTTCCCAATCGAACGTGCATCCGAAGCGTTACGCCGCCAAGATGCGCTGGAAGCAGGAAAGTTGGCGGTGTTACCGGCGCGGGCTTTGCCAGCTGCCTTGCCCCCTGCAAATCCTGAAACGCAGCAGCAACAGCGTACGGCCTCGGTCATCCCGCTAACCGCCGCGATAAATCCCGCCCTGCAATCCGCTGATAAACTGGCAGCACGCGTTGCGCGCTGTGAAACCTTAATTGCACGGGCAAAGGCTGGCCACGAAGTACCCGCAGAAGACTTGGCGCTGGCAAACGCCTTTGTCGCAGGCGCGGCGTACAAAGCGTTCAAAGCCGAAGAAGCCTACGCAGCAGGCCTTCCGGCACCTTATCAAATCACCAACAGGAGGAAACCATGAACCAACCTATTCTGGCGGGCGGCGCAACTGTATTGCCGCGTTACGCACAAACAACAAATATGGCCTTGGCCAAAAGCACAATGTTCGCGGCAATGGACGCAGGTGAAGGTGTGCCGCGAATGGTGCTGCTTTACGGGCCATCGGGTTATGGCAAGACGGTCGCCTGCAGCCACGTAGCAGCACTGACCGATGCTGCCTACATTCAAGCCAAATCGGTGTGGACAGGGAAAACATTTCTTGAAAATCTGGCACGAGAGCTAGGCGTTATTCATCTGAAGAAAACAGCCAGTGGGATCCTAGACCAAATTGTAGAAGCTTTAGAACACCGGCCATGCCCAATCATCATTGATGAAATGGATTACCTGGTTAAAAAATCCTCGGTTGAATTGATCCGCGACATTTACGAAGCCACAAATGTCCCCATAATGATGGTCGGTGAAGAGGCTTTACCTGCCAAGCTGAAGGAGTGGGAACGCTTTGATAACCGGATATTGCGGGCCACAGCTGCGCAGCCTTCGGACCGCGCCGATGGCCGGATGCTACGTGATCTATACGTCCGCTACATCACAATAACGGACGATTTGGCCGATCACTTCACCGAACAATGCGCGGGCATCACCCGCCGCATCGTGTCAAACTTACAAGAGGCGCAGCGGCACGCAACAGATGAATTGGACGTGATGACTCTAGACCGCGCAATGTGGGGCAACCGCCCCGTCATGAACGGCAACTTGGCCGGACCACGCCGGGGTCTACGTTAATGGCCTTACCTTCACCGATCCCTACGCGCCAACGCATTTGGAAAGCCTTGCGGGTACAAAAAATCTGTGATGCGCATATTCTGGCAGCTGCGGCCGCTGCTCCTGAAACCAGCACCCGCGAATATCTGGGCCTGTTGGTCCGCGCTGGTTATGTTGTTGTCATCCAACACGGCAATGGCCGCGTTGGCCGCCTGACGCGGTATCAGCTGCTTAATGACAGCGGACCGCGCGCGCCCAAGCGCGTCTTCGATTTCATGCAAGACGGCAACACCCAGCAAATGATTGCGCTGGTCACCCGCCAAAACAACCGCCGCGCGGCGTACCGAAGCGAAACCGTAAAAGTGCAACGTGAACGCTTTGCGCGCGATGAAGCCGCAAGTGCCGCCGAAGCGAAATACCAAGCCGCCGAAAGGAATGTCGCGTGAATAAAACTCTCATTTCAAATCGCGCGAAAGCGCGCGAAGCGTGGGGTGAAGACGTCCCGCCGTGGATCCTCGTTCTCGCCGCACAGTGCGACGAACGCAGCCAGAAAGCCGTTGCGGATAAAATCGGTATTTCCGGCGGGCAGATCAGCCGGATCATCAATGGCAAATACAACGGAAACTACAGCGAAGCCGCGCTCGCAGTGCGCAGCCACCTAAGCGGCGAAACGGTGAGTTGCCCTGCAATCGGCGAAATTCCGCTGTCGTCCTGCATTCGCGGTCGGCGGCACACCGGCCCTGCGCAGACATTCTTGCAACGCGTCTACGCCAGCTCTTGCCCCATCTGCCCGCTCAACCCCGAACGCAACACCCGTCTTGAGGAGACCGATAATGCTGCATGATCCGAACCTGTCTGCGTATACAAAACGCCGCAAACACCGCTGGTCCGTCCGCCGCCGGATTGACGCACTGAATACGTTTAGCCGCCGTTTCAGCCTTGGTGCAATTGGCCTCGGCCTTGCGCTGATTGTATTCAACCTTGCGCGCTGGGTCGGCCAATGAACGGCGCTCAAACATCCGCGCAATCGCCCGTTTACGGCCTAACCGATGAGCATGGCGGTTTTATGCTGTACCATTTGGGAGAGACCAATGCGTGCCCCGCCTGCGGCCAATACAAATGGATAATCGGACGGCAAAGCGCCGAATGCGCAAATTGCTGTGCCGCCGTGCCGCTGGCTGCACCTGTACATCCCGCAACACCACTGGAGACCAATGCATGACACGCCGTAAATCTGCGCCTGTAAGCGCGCCTACATCATTAACCGAAGCCACAGCCATGATTGGCCAATACGCCGTCGCCTCTGCAACAATTGAAAGAACGAGGGCGCATTATGAAGCAATAATCGCGCAGCTTTTGGCGGAACGCGATGCCATCATCGAACCCGTTGAAACTGGATTGAAAGCGCACTTCATCAGCTTGCGGGCATGGTGGGCGGTAGCGGGAGATAGTGTGACAGAGGGCAAGCGCAAGACCGCTGAAATCGCGGGATGCCATTTGGGCCTGCGCACCAATCCGCCGAGCCTAAAGCTTCCCAAAACGAACGTATTGGACGCCGAGGAGTTGATCCAGAAACTGGATAATTTCTTTGGAGAGCAATTTATCGTCACCACGCGCAAGCTGGATAAGCCCGCTTTGATCGCGGCGTTACGTGACCCCCTAAGCCATGAGCAAGAAGCGCTAGTTTTCGATATGCATCTTGGCACCGCGCAAAGCGACGTATTCTTTATCGACCGCGTCAAAGTCGAAGCCGCGCCCAAAAGCCCAATCACCGCGCCTGATGATGCGCTTGAAAACGATGTAGTGGCAAATGATGTCCGCGCAAATGAGGTGGTATCATGAAGCGCACAGAAGCGAATACGCCGCAAAGCGATAAAGATAAAGCTACACCTGTTCCCGTCGTGTACGCAAAAATGCTGCTTGCACCTGTGACAGACGGCGAATGTGCACCGGAGTATATCGGCCTTTTCTTGATAGAAGACTTCAATGCGCACGATCAATACGTTGTTTCCATCGGGGTGGCCGATGGCAGCGGTAAAATTATTGGCGTGCTGCTGGATGACAACGCTTTTTCCGCGCTTGCCGGAATGTTCGCCGATGTCGTGCTTCGCGTGGGCGCACGGTTCGATGCGCGCGAAGCCATGTGGGCGGGAGCAACCAAGCAATGACCGACTTTAATTCAGAAAAACGCGGCAGCAATCTCGCGGTCGCAGGCAACATGCACACGCTCAATCCTTTCCAAACAAACACTGCTCCGTTCGGACATCTAATCGCCGCGCAGGCCGCTGTGCTTTGCGGGGTTACTTACCGCGACCTGATTTCAGCCTCGCGCACCAAACCCATATCCGAGGCACGCTTTGCCGCAATATGGACCGCAAAGCAGCATTTGGGATACACAAGCAGCCGCCTCGCAAAGCTTGTGGGCTACAAAGATACTACATCCGCTATATATGCATTGCAGCAAGCCAATAATCTGCGCGCGGATAATCCTGAATTTGCCGAGCTCACCGATTATCTGCTCGAACAAGCCGAGCTCCGTTCCGCCGAACAAAGCGCACGCCGCGCCGCGCAGGTGCAGTGATGGCGCGCAGTTTTGCCGAAGTTGCACAGCGCCAATTAAAAACGAGCGCAGGCAAATCCAACAGCCGCACTCGGTTAATCGGCGCGGTGCACGGCGCGGTTCGTACGCTTGGTTTATCCAGTGACGACCGCAAAGCGATCCAGCAGGAAGTGACGGGCAAAGCCAGCCTTACACAAATGGACTTGGCCGAGATTGGCGCGGTGCTTGACCGTTTGAACAAAGGGCGCGGCATCACCATTCGCCGCGGCGCGCCGCGCCCGCATATCTCAAAGATCCGGGCATTGTGGTGGACGCTGTACTGGCTGGGCGAAGTCAATGAGCCAAATGACAGTGCCATCGACAGCTTTGTGTGCCGCCAAACGCGGATTTCATCGCTGCAGTTTCTGGATCATACCTCCGCGCCGTCCGTCATCGAAGCGCTCAAATACATGGCTTTTCGCACCGGCGTCATCTGGCCATCGGCCATACGGCTTGAGAGATTGCAAGAAAACGGCCATCCAAAACTTACTATGCCGCTGCTTGAACGGCACGCGGTACTTAGCGCGATTTGGCGCAATCTGCTGGATGCGCGGGTTGTTTCGGGCACGACGGCGGCGGCATATGTGGCCAAGGCGCAAAGCCTTTGCCCCGATCCCTACAGCTGGGCCGATACCGAGCTTGATCTTGCCATTCGCACGCTGGGCAAAAAACTGCGGCGGCATTTGGCCAAATCGAACCGGAACGCCGATCTGTGACCCGCGCGCTGGTTCCCCGTCTTAACTTGGATGATCTGCCGATCCCCGATGATGCGCAGCCGTGCAGCTATTGGACCGAAAGCATGCTCGAAATGGCGGCGCATATTGGCGTGCATGCCACATTATTGATGGTGGACCAGTTTGGCGGGACCGACCCGTATGTGCCAATGGATTGGACGCGCAGTTCGTTTACCGAATTAATCGGCGAGACGGCAGCGCGCGAGATGAGCCGCGTTTACGGGCGTGAAAACCTGCAGGTACCCGTCGGTACAAACGCGCTGCGCCGCGCAAGGCGGGCCGGAATATTGGCAGCGGTGCGCAGCGGCCAGATGACATTGACGCAGGCCGCCACGATACGCGGCATGGGATCGCGTTCTTATATCAGCTATCTGGTCAATCATTCGGACGACGGCGCGGACGCGGTGCCGATGATCCCCGCGAAGAAGCAGGATTTTGACCCGCGCCAGCTGGTGATGTTTGGCGACGCGCAGGATCAGGATCAGCAACAAGATCAGCAACAGGAGCAAGCGGCGTGACTCACCGCAAAATTATACAGTGCCTAACCAAGCCCCAAAGACTGGAAATTATACGCGGGAGTTTTAGCGGCGACTTCGATATCCGCACGGCCCGTGCCCTGATAAAAAAAGGACTGATGGAACACCGCATCACCTCGCCAAATGGTCGCTACGGTCCAATCATAAATACAGAGCTTGGCAATCAAGTGCGTGATGTTTTATTGGGACGGCACAACAATCATGAGAACAAAGATGACGATTTGCTTAATGCGGTAATTGACGCGTGACTGGGAACTGGGAGCCTAAGCCACACGACGTTTGTTGCCTTTTAAATATTGGCACTAGAAGCCGCCGCTTGGTAAATTATACCCCACTCGTCGTAACTGTTGGAACCAAGCGGTATGTAAAATCTAATATCAATGCCGTCCTTTTGCCAATACGTGAAAAGACTTGGTGTAAGTATGTATTCTTCTCTTGTTTTACGCAGTGGTTCTCCAAACTTCACCGCGCTCGCACTTTCTATCGCTGCGGCGCAACCGCTACTAAAGTAATTGCCGTTCAAACTGCCATTTCCGCTCAAATAAATTTTACTAACTACGCCTTTTTTATGATAAATTTCTACATTGGCGAGGCACTTTTCTGTGATACTAACTCTGATGAGTTTAATATACTTTTTGGAATATTTAACCTTTCCGCTTTTTTCCGGGTAAGCCTCTTTCAACGATTGCTCGGTTTGATCAACATATACATCACGCCAAAGAATTTTTTTGTCATCGGCTCGCGCCATTGTTTGGCTAAAGCAGCCCGAAATTACAAACAAAATCAATCCAATTTTTCGCATAGCAAAGCCCTTCAACACATTAAAATTGTATTTTTGCTACAACCCCAAGTTTTATTGGTCCAGAGAGAATTTGCTAATCAATCCTTCTTAAATTTGACAAACCTGTTTCAGAAATCTATTTATCAATCGTTGCAGCAAAATCTGCAACAGGGATTAACAGCCTTTTTGACTTACAGGTGCGCCCGCACCAAACACCGTTTGAGTGCGGTTACTTATGTTCGGGCGTCGTTGGAGTAGCGAAAGCTACGCCGGTTTCCTGTAGGCCGGTCTGTTAATCTAACGGCGCTCGGGCACCCGATAACAGCGGTCTGTGCGTCTCCATTAACACAGGAGAATGACATGAGTATTAATACATTACCCGCCACATTTGAGGGCCAAAATCTAGATATCATCATCATCGGCAACGAACGGTGGGCGATGGGTGCCCAAATTGGGCACTCGCTTGGTTACACTATGGGCGCACATGCAATTGGCAAAATCTATAAACGTAATCGATCCGAGTTTGGCCTTGATGACACAATGGTTGTTGAATTGCCCGATGCTTTGGGCCGCGATCAACTTACTCGCTTATATTCCGCCAAGGGCATTGCTAAGCTGGCGATGTTTGCCAACACACCCAAAGCCGCCGCATTCCGTGATTGGGCGGCAGCCGTGCTAACAACGCCGCGCTCTGAACCCGAACTGCTGCTGACACAGCCAGTAATTGGTAAGACTGCACTAAACGAACTGACCAGTTTTTGGTTGCGGCACAAACCGAACCGCAAATTCCTTAAATACGCCGGAATGCCGCTTTCGGATAGCGAGGTCGCATTGCTGTGCGGTTGGAAAGCAAGGTCAACGGTCACCAAAACACGGCGCGCTGCTGAAGTACTTGGCTTGATCCCTACCCAAAACCGGATGCCGCCCAGACTGCTGCCCCATTATAGCCGCCTTAAAGTGCGCGCATCATGAGCTACTCTCCCACAAAGCAGCTCGACCTTGAATGCAGCTTGGCAACGCTCACCGGCGGCCTGAAGGGCTTATCGGCATTGCTGGGTTCGGCGCGCACGTTGGATGTCACCCCATGCGAACTGGCGGCCATGATCGACTTGCTTGCCGAACAGGCGCAAAAAACACAAATGCTCGCGGGCTTTCAAACCTAAGCTGCAATGGCGGCTTATAACCTCTCTCTCCCGTGCGCGGGAGAGAGAGTACGCCGCAAATTTTATGGAAGTTACTCACTCGCCTCACGCAGAGCAAGTCTGATGGCGCGCCTCGCGCGCGCGATGGCAAGCATTCTATCATCAACGTTTCCGCCCGTTTCCATCAAATCACAATACATCCGGTCCCCTGCGTCATTGTCGGGATGCGGTTCGCACGGGCAATAATCCTTAAAGCACCAACCGCCTTTGGCAGGCATGTCCGCCAGATTTTCGCCTTCTTCGCTGTCGGTGTACCCTTCATCTTGGTCTGTGAGTGCAGCAGGTTCAGGCGCAGATTTGGGAACAGACTTTTTTGCGCGAACAGGCTTCGCAGATTGTAATTCATCCAAACGCTGCTGGTTTGCTCTAACTCTGCACGCAACTCGGCAATCTGTTTTGCATCCGCAGCGGCCTGTATGTCTGGGTTGGTACAGGCGGAAAAAAGCAATGCAAATACAAGTGTAAAACGCCGAATAATTATCCTCCTATTGAAATTACTCGGTACGAATTATCGCGCGATTTGACAATCAAACAAAGTTAGGCTCTTTAATACGAAGCTCACCTTAACCCGTTGCGCCACCGCAACACCCCCCAAACATCGATAATCCGGCAAGAAAGCTGAACATTAATTCAGCAGGGGTATTGGCATGTCAGGGGTATCAAAAGGGTCGGTGTTAATCAGCCTGCCAAAGGATCGGCACAAACACGGCACGCTTGTATTGCGCGGTCCATCTGGTGCACTCCTTTTTTCGTGCCATGCCTTGGGCCGCAGTGTAGGCACGCCCACAAACCCTTCGCACGACCCCGTGAAATTTCGCGGCGACACGCCACTGGGCAAATACGCACTGACCCACATCGTTCGGCTTGCAAGGCCAGTTACGGGCATCGGCATATTATGGTGTCCGCTCGATCCTGATGATTTTTACGATACGCAGGCGCGGCGCGCAGAGATTGCGGGTCGGCGCGGTTTGGGCATGCACGGCGGGCGCGGTGATCTGGTCCTTAAGGCGACGCATGGCTGCGTTCGTCTTAGAGACCGAGACATGCAGGACTTTGAACGTATTGCTGGCAAAATGCGGTTCACGATTGAAATCGTGGAGACGGCGTAATGGGTTCGTCCTGGCTTGATTGGTTTCGCGCGCTGTATCCGGTGGCGCTTACGCTGTTTGGCGTGGTGGGCAGCTGCGTTTTTTTGTGGCTGATTAAAAATTTCGTTACGCTGACCGAACACGCCAAGGTCGCCGAAAAAGTATCCGGCCACGGTACGCGCCTTACGTTGCTTGAGGACAAGATTGAGGCGTCGCCGACGCGGCAAAGCCTGCACGACGAAATCGGCGATCTGGGCGAACGCATGGCCAGTGTCGAAAGCAGCGTTAAGGGATTATCCAAACAAAGCGCCACGATCCACGATTACGTCAAAATGCTTGTCGACAATAGCATGCGGGCAGGTAGCAAATGAACCCTGTCATTATACCGCTTGTAAGGCGCGCAATCCTTGACCTGATGTTCGACATTGGCGGCGAGCAGAACCACGTTGTCCTCGCAATGCTGCTGACCGAACTCGGTCACCGTGTTGCCGAAAGCGAGGTACAGGCGCAGCTTGCTTGGTTGGCGCAGCATGAGCTCGTGAAAACCGAAGAGCTGGGCCCTTATACCGTTGCGCGGTTAATTGCCAATGGCCGCGATGTCGCAAATGGCCGCTGGGATTTTGACGGCGTTTCCAAGTTTAAGACAGGCGAGTAATGGCGCGAAAATCCACTCTTAAAGCTTTGCCAAAGGAAGTTTTAACGGCTGTGCAAGAGGCTTTACTGCGCGATGTCACAATTGATGGCATTGTCACAATGCTCGGCGAAATGGGCCACGGCCTTAGTCGCAGCGCGGTTGGCCGCTATACCCAAGATTACCGCGCTTTCGTCGAAAATCAGCGAGACATGAACACGGTTGCCTCGGCGTTTGGCAAAGAGTTTGGCGGCGAAAATGACGACCAGTCACGCCTCATGGGCCAGCTGCTGACTACAATGATTACAGGGTTCATTCTGCCCAAAGTTTCGGGCGCAGATATTGATACGGACGCACTTGAACTGTCCCGCCTCACCCGCGCCGCCGCCGACTTGGGTAAGCTTGCCAAAGACCAAGAAGAACGCCTGCGCGCGCAGCGTAAAGAAAGTTTCGAAGAAGCCGCCAAAACCGCAGAAACCGTGGCCCGAAATGCAGGTGCATCCGATACTGTTATCGAACTGCTTAAAACAAAATTGCTTGGCCTTGCGACGTGACGGTCCGCGCGAACCATAAGAATAATGACGCGCCAAGCGATCCGCAAGCCAATCCACTTCCAGATATCCTGCTGCCATATCAAGCCGAAGGTATCAATCAAAGCCACGCCAACCCGCTTTTTGTATGCGAAAAATCGAGGCGTACAGGCATCACGTATGGCTTTGCAATGGACGCGGTGCTCACCGCAGCGGCGGCAAAAGGCGGTATGGACGTGTTCTATATCGCTTACAATTTGGAGATGACACGCGAATTCATTGGATATTGCAGTGACTTCACCAAGACGTTCGATGTTGGCGCAAAACAAAATGAATTCTTGTTCAACGACGGATCAGAAGCAGGGATCAAAGCGTTTCGGATCGATTATCCATCGGGCCATTCCATAGTGGCGCTGTCTTCTAAACCGCGATCCTTGCGCGGCAAACAAGGCGTCGTGATTATTGACGAGGCCGCTTTCCATGAACAACTGGATGAACTCTTAAAAGCTGCGCTTGCATTGTTGATGTGGGGCGGGCGCGTCATTGTGATCTCTACGCATGACGGCGCGGACAACCCGTTCAACGAATTAATAAACGACATTCGCGGCGGCAAGCGCAAAGGCGTTGTCCAGCGCATTACGCTGAACGAAGCATTGGATGAAGGCCTGTATCAGCGCATTTGTTTGCGAACAGGCAAAGTATGGACCCAAAAGGCACAGGATGTATGGGAAGCCGACCTGCGCAGTTTTTACGGCGATGCCGCAGACGAAGAGCTTGATGTGGTGCCTTCGCGCGGCACAGGAACATATCTGGCGCGGGCAACGATTGAGGCGGCCATGTCACCTGTTTATCCGGTGCTACGCCTATCATGCCCGAACGGTTTTGAGCGCGGCGAGCTAGAATGGCGGCGGGGCTGGGTCCAGGAATGGCTTGAGACCGAAGTACAGCCTTTGCTGAAACGGATGGAGCCGTCGCGCTACAGCTATTTTGGGCAGGATTTTGCCCGTTCGTCCGATCTTTCGGCAATCGCGGTCGGCCAGTATGACGAGCTGTCGAACCTGATTTGCCACTTCATTGTCGAAATGCGCAACGTGCCGAACCGTGAGCAGGAACAAGTGCTCGTATTCATTATTGAGAATATGGCGTTGTTTGCGGCAGGCAAAATGGATGCGCGCGGCAATGGTTTTGGTTTGGCCGAGGCGATGCAAGATCGTTATGGCAGTGATGCCGTGGAATTGGTGATGGCCACGGCGTCAACCTATCTGACAATGATGCCGCGCCTCAAAGCGCGTATTGAAGATCGTTCCATCGTCCTTCCAAAAAGTGAAGGCGTATTAGACGACCTACGCTGTATCAAACTTGTCAAAGGCGTCCCGACGATTGTCGACCGCTCGCGCGATAAGGCCGATGGCGCAAAAGGCAAGCGGCACGGCGATACCGCAGTCGCACTGATGCATCTCGTCGCGGCAGCCGATGAGGATACAGGCCCCGTTGAATTTTACAGCACAGGCGGGCGCGCATCATCCGATCTGGCTGGCGAATATACTGCCACGGGCATCGGCGGTATCCGCCGAAACTTTAATGACGATTATTCGCTTTAGGAGCACGATATGGCACCCGCCAAACAAAAACCGCCTGCGGAACTGACCAATCCAATCGCAACTACGGCCGATGGACTTGATATTACGCGGCCTTATGTGGCCGAGATAGAACAACCGATTGATCCGCGATTGATGCAAAGTGTGGATTGGGGCATTTACGAAAAAATACGTAAAGATGACCAGGTTAAATCATGCCTTGAACAGCGTATCCGTGCAGTTGTCTCTGCGGAATGGGATGTTGTACCAGGAGATGAAGAAGACCCGCGCAGCATTGAGGCCGCGGATGCATTGAAAAATAACCTAAGCCGGCTTGGCTGGGACCGCGTAACAAAGAAAATGCTGTACGCGCCGTTTCACGGGATCGCTGTTGCGGAATGTACATTGGAACAATTTGATGGCCGTTGGGATTTTTCGGCTATTCACGTGCGCAATGCTCGCCGTTTTCGCTTTGGCAAAGACCGTGAACTGCGGCTTTTAACCCATTCAAAGCCTAATGGCATCGTCATGCCAGAAAAGAAATTCTGGGTCGTAACCGAGGGCGGAACCGATGATGATGTCATCTACGGCGAAGGTTTGGCGGGCGAGCTTTATTGGCCAACATACTTCAAGCGCAACGGCATTCGGTTTTGGAATATTTTCTTAGATAAGTTTGGTAGCCCAACAGCCAAAGCCACCTATAAGCGCGGCACGCCGCAGCAAGACGTCGATAAGGTTGTGCAGCTTCTGCGGTCGCTTTCCACCGATAGCGGTATTGCGGTTCCTGAAGGCATTGCAATTGACCTGCTACAGGCATCTAGAGGCGGGACCGCCGATTATAAAGAACTCTGCAGCTATATGGACGCTGCAATTTCAAAGATTATCCTGTCCCAAACAATGACGACCGATAATGGCTCCTCACAAAGCCAAGCGACAGTTCATGCCGACGTGAAGCTTGATATCGTGAAGGCCGACGCGGATTTGCTTTCTGACAGCTTTAACGTTGGACCCGCGCGCTGGTGGACCGATTGGAATTACGGCGAACAAGTTGCTTCGCCGTTGCTAATCCGGCGGGTTGAAGAAGAGGCTGATTTAAAAGTACTCGCGGAAACCGACGTAATTCTATCGGATACAGGGTGGGTTAGAACCGATGAAAGCTTCAAGAACACATACGGCGACGGATACGAAAGAAAGCCGCTTGATGCGCCTCAAAATTCTGCACAAACTGCGTCAGCAAAACAGAACACAGACACTGCATTGCCTGTTACACAAAATGATAATCCGCCGAATGATGTCAAAAAGATTGCATTTGCCGAAGACAACCAACCCGCAGAAGTTGACAAGATCGACATGGTAGTGAGCGAGATGATTGCATCTCAAGGGTGGAAACCTCTGTCTCCGCAATTAAGGTCGATTATTGATGCGATTGAAAACAGCGACAACATAATCGAATTAGATGCAGCGCTGTTGCAAAGCTTAAGCAACGACGATGAAGCATTGTTGCAATCTGTAATCGCGCGCGCGGGCTTTGCGCTACGATTAGAAGCAGAGACCGATACTGTCTCAAGCCAAGATATCTGATATGCCTCCGGAGATAGGCTATAAAATAGGTTTGCCGCCAACTGAAACGGTTGAATTTTTCCGTGCCAAAGGCCGCGTGATCCCGACCAGCACTTGGCTTGATCTGTGGCAAGAAGAACATGCCCGCGCCTTTACCGTCAGCGGTATTAACGATGTAAATGTGCTTCAATCGGTGCGCGCAAGCCTTGATGTTATGCTGGATCAAGGCGGTACGTTTGGAATGTGGAAAGCGGGCATTTTGCCAGAACTTACCGCGTCCGCACAGAACGGAACTTCGCCGCCAAATATTTTAACAGATCGCCGCTTGCGCATAATCTACGATACCAACCTGCGCATGGCAGTCGCTGCGGGACAGTGGAAGCGCATTCAAGCCAATAAAGTTTCACATCCATTCTTGATGTACAGCGCCATTCATGATCGCCGCACTAGGCCATTACATAAAGCGTGGGATGGCACGGTGCTGCCCGTTGACCATCCATGGTGGGATACCCATTATCCGCCTTGTGGCTGGAATTGTCGCTGTAATATTATTCAGTATTCCCAGCGCGACTTAGATAGGTTGGGCTTAAAAGTAGTGAAAAACCCGCCAAATAACGGTGAGATGTATGACTACATTCGCAAGGATGGCGTGATCCAAAGCGTTCCGCGCGGCATTGACCCGGGTTTTGCTTATAATGTTGGTAAAGCACATCTAGCTGGCGTTTCTGATAGCCTAAGAGATACAATTAATGAGGTTGCCAAGAGCAATCTACCAATGGCCCGGGCTGTGCTTCGTGATATCGTAGAGTCAACTGCATTCGATGCGTTTTTGGTCAACGAACAGCAAAGCTTTCCTGTGATGGTTTTGGGACAGCTTGAACGCGAAATTTTGGGTACAGAGACGTCGGTGGCTATATTATCATCGGACACTTACGCTAAGCAGTTACTCAAACACCCTGAATTGTCGCTGGATGTTTACCGTAAGCTGCTTGATTTAGGCGAAGCACCTGAAATCATCTTTAAGCAAAATGATCAACACATTATCTTATTAAAAATGACTGACGATAAGTGGCTTAGAGCCACTTTGGAAGTAACGGCGGATGGCAAAGAAGTTTACATTGTAAGCTATTTTATAGCGCGCGAAGCAGAAGTTGAACGCCTGCGCCGTACATTAAAAGTGATTTATCAAAATGCTAGATAAGTGCAGCGCGCGGCAGGGATTGCCGGTCCCCTGCAATGCGCTCCACCAGATTACTCTGGGTGCTACGGCAGGCAAATTCACCGTGTCACGCACGCTACAGAATTTATCTACTGCAACCATAGATAAAAAGCAATTACCGCGTCCATATGGGCGGGGGAAGAGACGATCCACCGTCTCAAACCAGCAGAACTCGGCTGCTACAACCCAACTGGCCTTCGTTAAGGTCGCCCCGCCATCCATGCACGGACCAGCGGGACATAATAGGAACATCATCATGGAGTCGAGTCCTCTTTTAATAAAAAAACTACAACCCGTCATGCCTGTACGGCCAGCCGCTGGTTACATTGGCGGCAAACGTAATTTAGCAAAGCGGCTGGTACCGCTTTTATCGTCAATACCGCATCAATGTTATGCCGAGGTCTTTGTTGGTATGGGCGGAATTTTCCTGCGCCGCGATCAGCGTCCAAGTGTTGAAGTCATCAATGACTGGTCCGAGGATGTATCGACGTTCTTTCGCATTTTACAGAGGCATTACGTTGCTTTTCTGGACATGCTGCGCTTCCAATTAACCAGCCGCGCAGGATTCGAAAGATTGATGGCAACCGACCCCAAAACTATGACAGATTTAGAGCGCGCCGCACGCTTCTTATATCTCCAAAGATTGGCCTTTGGCGGTAAAGTAGCAGGCCGTAATTTTGGTGTGTCTAAATCAAACTCTGCACGGTTTGATATGACAAAATTAACCCCATTGTTAGAAGCCATCCATGAACGGCTATGCGGTGTTGTAATTGAGCGTTTACCATTCGCCGATTTCATACATCGGTACGATGCCCCGGGCACTCTATTTTATCTTGATCCGCCCTATTACGGATGCGAAAATGACTATGGCAAATTGATGTTTGAACGCAGCAATTTTAATCACCTTGCAGACATCCTCAAATCTATCAAAGGGCGCTTTGTTTTAAGTATCAACGACCATCCTGAAATACGCCAACTGTTCGCAGAGTTCGTCATCAAAGAAGAAGATACCACCTACCAACTGGGCGGTATGAGCAATCTAAAGAAAGTAACCGAATTGGTTATAATAAACATTTAACGAAGTTTAGTTGGGTGGGACATGCTTGTCCCACCCAACTGCTATAACCCGCGCAATACCTACAAAAACATAAATATGCTGTAGGTGGGACAAGATTACTAGAATAACGCATTAAGTGGGTTTGCAAGAGGCTTTCAAGTCACAGTTAGGATGCTGTGGGTGGGCACGCGCCATTAATTACCCCACCACAGTGGATACAGCGAAACTAGCTGTTTTCTGGGGTTTGTATCCCGCAAAATCCCGTTAAATACCCCAAAATCCCGGATACTCTATAATATGTAATTAATGGCGCGTCACAAAGTCCGCCCAGAAATGGTGCAAAAGCTGGCATGCTTTATGAATGCTTTCATTGTAAAGTCAGACATTATGAATGCGCGGTCATGATGAAAATTGCAAAAAAGCACAGTCTTGTAAACGCTTTACAGGCGCTCTTAAAAGGATCCGTATTGGAGCAAGTTGACCGAGTTGACTGGCAAAGTGCAACCTTTTCGGGAGAGCGCGTAACCATGAAGTTAATGTTATGTGCAAACACGCCAGAGCAATCTGCGCAATGTATGCAATCTGTGCAAAGCTTTACCCAGATACTTCCGAACCATGAATTCACTTTGCCGCGCTGGATTGTTGCCGATATTGCAATCAGCAGCACCGAGATTGTGCCCAGTGGCATACGTTTAATTATTGAGGCATTACTGATTGAGGAATAATATTAAGCCAGTTTTCTTAGGCTCACTACTCAATACTTACCGGCCCTGCACATTCATGCGCTGCAATGTTTCCAATGCAGCATTTAAGGCGGCATCCATGTCCTGATCCTGCTTAATTTGCGGGGATGCAGGAACAGCTTCAAGCGGAGGGCGCGGCGTTATGGGTACCGCCGCAGGCACTACAGTTTCCAAAATAGGGGCCGCATGTGATATAGCAGATGAAGCGTAAACCTGGGTTTGGTGCATTTCGGGCTCAGCAGGTATTGCAGCTTTAGCAGTTACTACTTGAGCCGATAAACTCTCAATGGCATTCAGCAGATGCATGCGCTGATTGATTGCCGCTTCGAGTTGCGTCACTAAACTTGCGAGCGGTGTTCTACTCAGCTCAGCAACATCTGCAGAGCTCATGATATTATCTTGCGATACAGAAATAGGAGATACTGCTGCGGGCGTTGCAACGGTTTCTTGCGCAACAGGCATATGTAAGGAAGCGGCGTCAATATTGTTCAAAATAGGTTCGCGCGCAATTCCCACAGGCGCGGTTTGAAATGGTTGAGTTAGTAACGTTTCCATAGGCAATGTTGCAGTTCGTGGTGCCTCAGCGTTTAGAGGCTCATTGCAATTTGTTAGGTTAGCTTCTGCCAAATCACTAAGTGCAGAAATAGGGCGGCGTGCAGGCGCATCGGGGTGGGCATCATTCGCGCGCAGACGTGGCAATTCAGAAAGATCAAGGATATCGTCATCATGCTTCTTAAACCATGAAGCGGATTTTGGCGCAGACTGGGCTTCTGATAATGGGCTGGGTGCTGCTGTATGCGCAGCGGAACTTTTTGCTTTTTTTGCCCATGGCATGGCAGGGATAGTGATATCACTCGCCTTAAAACCGCTCATCCGTTTTTGCAATTTGGATAAAAGCGAATTGCCGGGTTCTACCATCTCTGCTGCGCGCGGCGTGCTGAGCGAAGTAGATTTCATATCCGGATTGCGGCGCATCAGATATCCCATCGCCATCATTAATGTTAATGCGCCTGCAAAAAAGGCAATGATCGCACGGGCTGTTCCGCCAAGCGGCGCGCCTGTTGCGGGGATTAATTCGGACAAACCGGTTGCACCCGTTATGCCTTCGATAAGGCTAACAGGTACCATCATGGCCGCAACAGCAGCACCCGCGCCTGTGCCAAGTGCCATAATTATAGGCTTCATTTGTTCGTTACGGGGGCGGTTCATACCCATTTCCTTGCAAGCTCAATTTCCTGCAGCATGGTTATGCAGCTTTGGAAAATTTATCTGTACCTAACAGCAAATGGTAAACAGGATCGTAACGATGAATATTATTTTGCCAATTGCGCTGCGATTCTACGAACTTGCGTGCGTTATTACGCCGTTCATCCCAGTGCTTATGGTCTGAAAACAGGGCATCTATCGCCGCTGCGGCTCCCGTGGGATTATCTGCCGGAAACAAGGCACCTGTCACCCCATCTTCGATTAGCTCCCTATGTCCGCCAACATCAGAAGCCGCCACCAGCCGTCCTTGTGCCATTGCCTCAAGCGGTTTTAACGGCGTAACCAAATCAGTCAGCCGCATTGATTTGCGCGGATAGGCAAGTATATCGACAAGGCTGTAATACCGTTCCACTTGATCGTGCGGCACGCGTCCAGCAAAATGAATGCGCTGCGATACCGGCGATGCATTGGCCTGCGCGCGCAGTGCTTGCTCAACGGGGCCGCCGCCAACCAGCAACAAATGCGCATTGGCCGCCGCGCCTTGCAAATGCGGCATTGCAGCGATTAAGTCATCCAAACCTTCATAATCATAAAAGCTGCCAATATATCCAATGACTTGTTTTCCATTTAACCCAAGATATTCTGCCAACACATCGTCGCGCGGCGGGGGACTACCAAATAAATCTAGGTCTACGCCGTTGGGCGAAACTGTAATTTTGTCGGCGGCAACTCCGCGTGAAATCAGATCACTTCGCAACCCTTCGCAAATCACAGCAATCGCATCGGCTTTCCCGATAACGTGGTTCTCCAACGCGCGGGTTAAGCGGTATCTGGGTGACCCTTGCGTACCCGTTCCGTTGCCAACAGCGGCATCTTCCCAAAATGCACGTATTTCATACACCAGCGGCAACCTCAAACGCTGCGCCGCCCATGCTGCCGCCAATCCGTTAAGCGCAGGCGAATGCGCATGAAGCAGATCAAACGGCCATAGGGCATGCAGTGCAACAATAGCCTCTGCCAGTGCCGAAACCTCGCGATATTCGCGCAACAGCGGCGGCCCACCTGCATCTGCCATCGTACGGTGGAATATCAGGCCTTCGGTTTCTTGTATGGTATGCCCGCGTGTCTCGCCGTGCTGATATTGCCGAACACTGGTTATCCCGCGCACATCCCATCCCGCCGCAATCTGCGCTTTCATGATGGCGCGCGTGCGGAATGTGTACCCACTATGTAGCGGTAAACTATGGTCTAAGACATGCAAAATTCGGTTCATAATAATTATCGTTTTACCCAAAAAGGATTAACGTGACGTCAACCCAATTTGTTTAACGACATTCGAATGCGGAATTTTCCTCAACCTTTATTCGGGATTGAAGCCAAGCGCGATGATCGATAATTTCTCGATTCTTTTAAGCCATGGATTGCTGTTGCTTGCGTTTTGGTTGCTTACGCAGCGTGACGATTTGAATAAAGAAGCTCCGCCTGTACCTGATCCTGAACCAACGGGCTTTGGCAAACGCGCGAAAAATCCGCTTAAAGTCTCGGCACCTGAGCCCCGCAATCCATTTCGAAAGCAGCCATCCCGCAAAGCTGCAAAGGACAGGGATAGCGCAGATGCGTGATCTGATCTTTGTTGGCTACGTTGCCGCAATATTGCTGCTCGCGTTTTCGCGGCCATTTTTGTTCACGCTTGTATATGCTTATATCGATATCTGCGCGCCGCAGCGATTAAGTTATTTCATGCTTAACTCCGTGCCTTTGTCGCTGATCGTATTCGGACTTGCAGTGCTTGGATTTTTGGTAAGCGATAACAAAAATCTGGTCCGCTTTTCTCCGCGCTGGGGATTGATGGTGCTGCTTTTGTTATACTGCGGTTATACCACCACGATTGCTGTCGAACCACTTGCTGCCTTGGAAAAATGGGCATGGGTGTGGAAAGCGCTGGTATTCGCTATATTCCTACCGCTCACGCTTACTACCCGGCTACGTATTGAGGCTCTGGTGCTTACCATGGTGCTTTGTTTGTCCGCGTTAATTGTGACAGGCGGAATTAAAACTATGGCAGGCGGCGGCGGATATGGCTTGTTAGTTCTTCTCATCGACGACAATAGCGGACTGTTTGAAGGCAGCATTATATCATGCGTTGCCATAACTGTTATCCCGCTGATTTTGTGGCTTGCCAAATATGGGACTATCTACAAACCCGAATGGCGTGTTTCCATATATGCTCTCGCGCTGATATTTGCCTGCATGCTGATCCCCGTGGGCACACAAGCGCGCACGGGGATTATTTGTATCGCCGTGCTCGGTATTTTGATGCTGCGTTACGTACGGTACAGATTGCTGTATGTTGCGGGTATCGCAATTCTTTGTGCCGCGGCCATCCCGATGCTACCGCAAAGTTTTACGCAGCGTTCGAGCACGATCAAGGATTATAAAGCCGACGAATCTGCATCGACACGTTTGGCGATGTGGGGATGGACATGGGAATTTGCAAAAAACCATCCGCTTGGCGGTGGTTTTGAATCCTACCGCCAAAGTAAAATCCGATATGACCTGCAAAAAAGTAAAGCCGGACCGCGCGAAGAGATCATTTATGATTTGCCGCTCGATGATGCGCCAAGGGAGGTTATTGATGAGGGCCGCGCGTTTCATAGCGCATATTTTGAAATGCTGGGTGAACAGGGATATCCCGGCCTGATCATTTGGTTGCTGATTCATTTTGGCGGTATTTGGCGAATGGAAATACTTTCGCGTATCTACCGCAAACGCGCGCGCGCAGATGAGGCATGGGTAGCGCCGCTGGCAACAGCTTTGCAGAATGCCCATATAGTGTATTTGGTGGGATCGTTATTTGTCGGCATCGCTTTTCAGCCGTTTGTGTACATGCTTGTCGGACTACAGATTGGTGCCGATACATACCTAACCCGCCGCCGGGGTGAGGCCGCGTGGGTACCGATTACAAAGCAGCGGATCAAAGCAGCGGAATCAGTGGCGGAAACGGCGGCGAACCAATCTTGATTGTGTAAATCTTGAGCGGGATAACTTTAGGTTGAACTAAGCCGCAGCCCTGAGCGCACTGGGCCCTAGATATCTGCATAATACAGCACCGCTTGCTTGGCTGCGATAGGTTGTCTAGTCACTAGCTATGCCAATTATCCAAACCACTTCGCCTGCATCTCCCGATATCTTGGCAAAACTTCATCTTAATCCTGATGCTGCGATTTATTGGGTGCAGAATAATTGGATGCAAATTTTGCTTGCTCTCACAGCTGGCATATTGCTGTATTTTATCCTCATTTGGCTGCGTAGAGTGGCACGTTCAATTGATCACAAATCTGCTGATCCCCATTCGCTTAGTGCCATAACCGCGCGTGCATTATCCCGTACAAGTGGATTTTTTTGCGTGGCGGTCTCGGCACAGCTTGTGAATAGCGCAGTTACCGCGCCCTACCCGCTGAGCAAGATATTGATGACATTATTCACCATAGCAGCCGCTATTCAAGCCGCAATCTGGGCGCGTGAAATCATCCTTGGTCTTGTGCAAAGACGCGCTGGCTCTGGTGATCAAGAGCATGAAACACTGCAAACCGCGATGGTCCTGATCCGTATGCTGGTGAGTATCGCGGTATTCTCAATCGCTGCGATATTTATCCTCGATAATTTGGGCATCAACGTAACCGGACTAGTGGCCGGACTGGGTGTGGGAGGTATTGCCATAGGTCTTGCGGCGCAGGGAATATTCTCCGATCTGTTTGCGGCAATCGCAGTTATTTTTGACAAACCATTTAAGCGCGGCGATGTCATTCGGTATGACACCACAACAGCGGCCGTTGAAAAAATTGGCATGAAAAGCACTCGGCTACGGGCGCTAACAGGTGAAGAGATTATCATCTCAAACAACCAGCTGCTCGATAAAGAGATCACAAACGTATCACAGCTGAATTACCGCCGTACCACATTTAAGCTTGGCCTAGTAATGCAAACGCCATCTGATAAAGCGCGCGCGCTGCCTGCTCTACTCGAACAGATTGTTACAAATAACGATGCGCGTTTTATTCGCGCCGGATTTACCGGCTTTGGCGATAGCGCGCTAAATTTTGAGTTGTTGTTTGATATCGATGGTACAGAGTATATGGATACATTCAACGCGCGGCATAATATTGGATTATCGATTGTCGAAGCGTTCGGCCAGCATGGATATGAATTTGCTTATCCCACACAAACCACTTTTACCGCAGCACCGGACGGCGAGATGATTATGCCTTATGCTATACTTGGCGCTGCACCCAAGTCAACATCCAGTCCAAACCGTAGCGTAAGGTTAAAAAAATAGATATTTGCAGAGCTGTAAGACTTGTCAGGTGCGCTGTAGCAAGGCAGTGTCCGCAAATTATAGATTCGGGAGTATAAATCATGACCACAATAACCGCCGCCGATCTTGCCAAAAAGGCAGGCGAAAATATCGGTACATCCGAATGGATATTGGTCGATCAAGATATGATCAACAAATTCGCCGATGCAACAGGCGATCACCAGTTTATTCATGTGAACGAAGAGATGGCGAAAATGACGCCGTTTGGCGGCACGATTGCGCATGGTTTTCTTACGCTATCGCTCATGCCTGTAATGTCGGCGAAATCAGATTGTCCGCATATCGAAGGTGCAAAAATGGGTGTCAATTATGGCGGTAACAAAACCCGGTTTTTGTCACCTGTTCGCTCTGGAAAGCGTGTTCGCGGGCATTTTAAGTTGCTTGATCTATCCGAAAAACGGCCTGGCCAATGGCAGCAAACAATGGAGTTGACGGTTGAAATCGAAGGCGAAGATAAACCTGCTTTGGTCGCCGAATGGATGAGCCAAATATTCGTTTAACCATGCCCTGATTTACATTTACTCTAAACAACAAGGAACACCATCCATGCGTGACGCAGTCATTGTTTCCACCGCCCGTACCGCCATTGGTAAAGCCTATCGCGGCGGGTTTAACGCTACATCCGGCCCTACTTTAGGCAGCTACTCGCTTGCCGCCGCAGTTGCGCGTGCGGGCATTGACGGCGCAGAGGTTGATGACTGCATCTGGGGCAGCGCGCTACAACAAGGGACGCAGGCAGGTAATCTTGCGCGCCAAGTTGCCTTGCGTGCAGGTTTGCCCATCACCACATCTGGCATGACGCTGGACCGCCAATGTTCATCAGGACTTATGGCGATTGCCACCGCATCCAAACAAGTAGTAATCGACCATATGGATGTGGTTGCAGCGGGCGGGCAAGAGTCGATCAGCCTCGTACAAACTCCTGAAATGCGCGTTGCCCCTGATCGTGCACTTATCGAAATGCACGCCAACATCTATATGCCCATGCTGCAAACCGCAGAGGTTGTTGCCAAGCGTTATAACATCAGCCGCGATGCGATGGACGAGTATGCGCTCCAATCTCAACAACGCACCGCCGCTGCGCAAGCCGCCGGATTATTTGATGCAGAAATTGTGCCAGTCACTACAATCATGAATGTGACGAACAAAGAAACAAAAGAAGTCAGCCAAGCCGAAGTTACCATCGCCAAAGACGAGGGCAACCGCGCCGATACCCAGCTTGCCGGGCTGCAGGCCCTGAAACCTGTTATGGGCCCTGATATGACAATCACCGCAGGCAACGCCAGCCAGCTATCCGATGGGTCATCGGCAATGATTATCATGGAAGCAGGATTGGCCGCAAAAAAAGGCCTCACTCCGCTGGGCCGATATATAGGCATGGCGGTTGCCGGAACCGAGCCCGATGAAATGGGCATTGGACCTGTATTTGCCATCCCTAAATTGCTGGAGCGTTTTAACCTTAAGATGGACGATATCGGCCTGTGGGAGTTGAATGAAGCGTTTGCCGTGCAGGTTCTGTATTGCCGCGATACACTTGGTATTCCAAACGAGCTGCTGAACGTAAACGGCGGATCAATCTCGGTCGGCCATCCTTATGGCATGACGGGTGCACGTTGCAGCGGCCATGCGTTAATCGAAGGAAAACGCCGCAGCGCAAAGTACGCGGTTGTCACGATGTGCGTTGGCGGCGGCATGGGCGCAGCAGGATTGTTCGAGATTTTTTAAGGAACGACCGGTCCGCGCAGCTTTAACCAAGCTGCGCAGCGACTAGCGCGTTTATGTCGGCTTCAGGACGCGCGCCGTAGTGAGAGATAATCTCTGCTGCACATACTGCGCCCGTGGTTAGGCAAGCGGTGATATCGCGTCCTTCGGCAAGGCCAGCAAGCACGCCAGCGGCAAATAAATCGCCTGCTCCTGTGGTATCGACAAGTCGAGCGGCAGGCTGCGCAGCAACGGTGTAGCGCGTGCCGTCTTGTACAGCGATTGCGCCATGCTCGCCCTTTGTCACCACTAGCAACGGTACATTTGCGGCGCTGATCGCAACGGCGGCTTCAAAATCCTCGGTTTGATTAAGCGAGCAGATCTCGGTTTCATTTGCGAACAGGATATCGATCATGCCCTCGTTTATCAGCGCGAGAAAATCATCGCGGTGACGATCGATCACAAACGCATCGGAAAGCGTAAACGCAACCTTGCGTCCGGCGGCACGGGCATGGCCGATCGCGGCACGCATAGCGGCGCGCGGTTCTTCTGGATCCCACAAATACCCTTCGAGATACAGGATCGCTGCGCTTTCAATCAGCGCCTGATCAATCAGCGGCGCAGCGAGATATTGTGACGCGCCCAAAAAAGTATTCATCGTGCGCTGCGCATCTGGAGTGACCAAGATAAGACAGCGCGCGGTAGGCGGATGTTCGGTGCGGGCGGGTACATCAAAATCGATACCGGCGGCGCGGATGTCGTGCGCAAAGACTTCGCCCAGTTGATCGTCCGCGACCTGGCCAATAAACGCGCATTTTCTGCCCAATGCGGCAAGCCCCGCAAGTGTATTTGCCGCTGATCCGCCGCTAATCTCCCGCGCAGGTCCCATAGCGTCATATAACTGGCTTGCCCGGGCGGTATCGATTAACTGCATCCCGCCTTTGGTAAGGCCCTCTGCCGCAATAAAAGTATCTGTTGTATCGGAGATTACATCCACAATTGCATTGCCAATGGCCAGTACATCATAACGCGCGTCAGTCATCTATAATCCTTGAAATTTTTTGTCTTGCGCGCTCTAAAGCCATAGATACAATACAGCAAGAGATTAGCACATGCACGCTAACATCGTTGACCATTCTCGACATAAAGATATGTATAACGCATGATGGCGCGCGCATTCATATTGTCCCTGCAAAGCCTATCCGACCGGCGAATACTGAGCGTGTTATTCAAAAGCCTTGTTGTAACCATCGCTGCGTTTGCATCGTCTGGCATAGTGTTATGGTTTGGCATAGAATGGATGTTGGAAAAATATACGGCACAGTCCAGTGGCATAGCTGCCTTCGCAGCATTTATGATCATGGTGCTTGCCGGCTGGGTGCTGTGGCGCGCCGCGGCGATTGCGGCATTATGGTTTTTCTCCGATGATATTGCTGAAGCCACTGAGCTCCGCCATTATCCCGATGCCGCCAAAACAAGCCAGCGTCCCGGTACCGCAAAATCAGCATCATTAGCACTGCGTTCGGTGGGCCGCGCTTTGGGATATAACCTGCTCGCAATTCCGCTTTATGTTGTGCTGCTGGTTACAGGAATAGGACCGGCAATTGCGTTTCTGTTTGTGAACGGATTACTATTAGGCCGCGATTTAGAGGATATGCTGCTGGTGCGTTACGGCCCAAACTATGCTAAAAGCCAAGGCGGGTTTTCCAAATGGCCGCGCTTGATATTGGGCCTGCTTGGTACCGCGGCGATGCTGTTGCCGTTTGTAAATTTGATAGTTCCGGTTGTCGCAGTGGCTATGGCGGTGCATATGACGCATTTGAAACTCGGTACATGACACAGGAATTTATGCCAAAAATCTACCTATTAGCTATACTTGTGCTTGTATTGTCAGCATGTGTGTCGGCACCCAAAGCGGCAGTACCTGCAAAGCGGCAAAAAACAGAACGACCAACTACTTATATTGCTCCGCCTGTAACTACGCGGGGATTAGAAGCGGTAATGGGCAAAGATGCCGCAACATTGAAACGGATGTTTGGCGAACCTCGGCTGGATGTGGTTGAGGTAAACGGACGCAAGTTGCAATTTTCCGGACCAGCATGCGTACTGGATACGTATCTATATGCGTCTGCCAAGAACGGGCCTGAATTGGTCACCTACATTGATGCAAGACGAAGTGACGGCGCAGAAGTTGACCGGGCAGCATGTGTTAATGCATTGTCGCGGCGGTAAGGTTCATAAAAGCAGAGGCGGCTAAGCTGCACACAATAAATGCAGTGTTAAATTACGTCAATCTTGCCTATGAAGCTCGAATGACAAAGACGGATACCAAAACATTATACGAAAAAATCTGGGATGCGCATATTATATCCCAGCAAGCAGATGGCACTTGCCTGATTTGGATTGACCGTCATTTGGCGCACGAAGTTACCACGCCCCAAGCATTTGAAGGGCTGCGGCTTGCCGGACGTAAGCTACGCCGCCCGGATCTGATCTTGGCGGTGCCCGATCACAATGTGCCCACCACAGACAGAGGCGCACCGATTGCCGATGCGGAGTCGGCTTTGCAGGTTGCCACGCTTGTTCGCAACTGCGCCGAATTTGGTGTGGAGATGTTGCCCATGGACGACAGGCGTCAAGGCATTGTGCATGTTGTTGGTCCCGAACAAGGCTTTACGCTGCCCGGTGTGACGTTAGTTTGCGGCGATAGCCACACATCGACGCACGGCGCATTGGGCGCGCTAGCTTTTGGAATTGGCACATCAGAGATTGAGCATGTTCTCGCTACGCAAACGCTGCTGCTTCGCCGTTCCAAAAGCATGGAGGTCCGGTTTGAAGGCGCACTTGATAATAGCTTGTCTGCCAAGGATATGGCGCTGACGGTAACAAGGCAATTGGGCACGGCGGGCGGCACAGGCTATGTCATGGAATATACCGGGCAAGCGGTTCGCGATCTATCCATCGAAGGCCGGATGACATTGTGCAATATGTCAATTGAGGCAGGCGCGCGTGCTGGACTGGTTGCCCCTGATGATAAAACCTATGCCTATGTGGAGGGCCGGGCGCGTGCCCCCAAGGGAGCGAACTGGGATGCGGCCCTGTCTTATTGGCAAACCCTGCCCAGCGATGATGGCGCGGTGTATGATAAAACTGTAGTGATCAATCTTAATGGGGTCGCACCTTTGGTTACATGGGGAACTAGCCCTGAAGACGTGGTGGCAATCGATGGCACTGTGCCTAATCCAGCGTCTTTTACAGACCCGTCAAAACAAGCCGCAGCGCAGGCATCGCTCGATTACATGGGGCTAAGTGCAGGAACATTAATGTCGGAAATTCCAGTACAAAATATTTTCATCGGTTCGTGTACTAACAGCCGGATCGAAGACCTTCGCGTGGCGGCCTCTGTTGTACGCGGCCGCAAAGTACATGACAGTATCAAACAAGCGTTGATTGTACCGGGGTCAGGCTTAGTTAAAGCGCAGGCCGAGCAAGAAGGGCTAGATGCGGTGTTTATCGCGGCTGGATTTGATTGGCGCGAGCCGGGTTGTTCAATGTGTTTGGGCATGAACCCTGATAAAATTCCGGCGGGCGAACGATGTGCCTCCACATCAAACCGCAATTTTGTAGGCCGCCAGGGCCCAGGTGCACGCACGCATTTATTGTCTCCTGCGATGGCAGCCGCAGCGGCGATTACTGGACGGCTTACCGACATCCGCGGTTGGGCAATGGGCGGCGCGCGCAATGGCGAGGAAGCGCAGGTATGAAGCCGATCACAAACGTTACCGGAATCGCGATTCCTTTTGGTCAGCGTAATGTTGATACCGATATCATCATCCCGGCGCGGTACTTAAAAACTATCAGCAGGGCGGGCCTTGGTAAGGGGGCATTTTCCGATTTGCGCAAAAATCCCGCTAATATCTTCGATCAGCCGCGCCACGTAAATGCGCCGATCCTGATTGCGGGCGACAATTTTGGCTGCGGATCCAGCCGCGAACATGCACCATGGGCCATAGCCGACCTTGGCATACGCATCGTAATCGCGCCCAGCTTTGCCGATATATTTGCCAGTAACGCGTTTAAGAATGGCATCCTGCTCGTCGCTCTGCCGCAGGATCAAATCGACCGTTTGATGATCGTGGCGGCCGACTGCGACATCACCGTTGATCTGGAAACGCAGATGGTCACGACGCACTATCAAGACCGTTTTGCCTTTGATATCGATCCGTTTCGCAAGGCGTGCCTGCTGGGCGGGCTGGATGAAATCGGTCTTACCGAGGCAAAAGATGCCGACATTGCCGCGTATGAAGCAAAAATATACGCTGAACGCCCGTGGTTAAAAGCAGACCTGTCTAACCTATCCTAAAGTACCGTAGTCCGGAGCCTGCCGGTGGGTGCCTGGCGGATAAGCGATCACCGGCAGGCTCTGTACTCCGGATAGAAATACGACAATAAATAGAGGTTACCATATGAAACACACTCTCCTGCTGCTTCCCGGTGACGGCATTGGCCCCGAGGTTACGGCGCAAAGCCGCTTGCTGGTCGAACATTTGAACACGCATGAAAACCTGGATGTGCAGGCCCACGAAGCGCTGTTTGGCGGTGCATCGATCGATGCGCACGGTGTGCCTTTAACCGAGGAAACCAAGCAAAAGGCTCTGGCATCGAATGCCGTCTTGATGGGCGCAGTGGGCGGGCCGAAATGGGCGGGCACGGCATACGACAAACGGCCTGAAGCCGGATTGCTGGCGCTGCGCAGTGCAATGGATGTCTATGCCAATTTGCGCCCCGCGATCTGTTTCGATGCGCTGGCCGATGCGTCCAGTTTGAAACGCGAATTTGTCGAAGGACTAAACTTGTTGTTCGTACGCGAATTGACAGGCGGTGTGTATTTCGGGCATCCGCGCGGGATTGAGGATTTGGGCAATGGAGAGCGGCGCGGGGTAAACACGCATGTCTACACTAGCAGCGAAATCCGGCGCGTAGCGGATACCGCATTTCGGCTGACGCGGCTGCGCTCAGGACGCGTGTGCTCGGCGGAAAAATCAAATGTGATGGAGGCGGGTTTGCTATGGCGTGAAGAAGTGCAAAAGCTGCGCGATGACGCCTATCCTGATATTGTGCTTGATCATATGCTGGCTGACAATATGGCCATGCAGTTGGTGAAGGCACCCAAGCAATTTGACGTCATTGTTACCGATAATCTGTTCGGTGATATTTTGGCGGACGAAGCCGCGATGCTAACCGGATCGCTGGGCATGATGCCGTCTGCGGCGCTCGGCGATGACGGACGGCCGGGACTTTATGAACCTATTCACGGATCGGCCCCCGATATTGCTGGGCGCGGTATCGCCAATCCATGCGCGTCGATCCTCAGCCTTGCGATGGCAATGCGGTACAGTCTGGATCGCCCCGATCTGGCCACCCGAATTGAGGCGGCGGTATCACTGGCGCTGGATGACGGCATTCGCAGCAGCGATATTGGCGGCAATGCCACAACGGCGCAAATGGGCGCCGCCGTTATTGCCCGAATTTAGTGAGCTATGGAAAATAGAATAGATAAAGGCGCATTCATTGCCGCGATAACCGCGTATACCATGTGGGGGTTCATGCCGCTATTTTTCCGGCAGCTGTCCGGGGTTCCCGCAATGGAAATTATCGCGCACCGTGCTTTGTGGGCAGTACCGTTGTTATGCGCGATTATGGCATTGCGCAGGCAGTTACCAGAATTCTGGAGCGCGATTACATCGTTTAAGACGCTTCGGTGGATGGCGCTCAGCGCGCTGTTAATTTCCGGGAATTGGATATTATATGTGTGGGCCGTGATCAATGGCCATATCCTTGCATCAAGCCTTGGATATTATTTGAACCCTTTGTTAAATATTCTGGTTGGCACGTTATTTTTGGGTGAGACATTAAACCGCATCCAATGGACCGCCGTCGGCATTGCGGTGATAGGTGTGTTAGTTTTGGCGGTGGGCGAACCGGGCACTTTATGGATCAGCATATCGCTCGCCAGTCTTTTTTGTTTTTACGGCGTGGTGCGTAAATTCGCGCCTGTGGGCGCCATACCGGGGCTCGCGGTGGAAACCACATTATTGATGCCTATCGCCATGTTTGCTGCGATCTGGTTTGCGCACGATGACACTATTCGGGGCTGGGGAAGCGACGGCTTCACCACAACGCTGCTTGTGGCGGGCGGCGCAATTACCGCGATACCATTATTGCTATTTGCCACTGCTGCGCGCCGTATGCCGTACAGTGTTATAGGATTTATCCAATATATCGGCCCGACAATATCATTTTTGTTGGGGGTGTTTTTGTACCATGAACCATTGCCGGATATGCGGCTTATCAGCTTTATTTTAATCTGGACCGCGTTGATCCTATTTAGCTGGGATACGATCAAAAAAATGCGCGCTATGTAAACTGGGTTTAGAGTATCCGTGATGGTCAAGCCTGCTACGCAGCGATTATCGCGCGGGTTTAGTAGCGATTTAACCCGCTGCTCTGCGGCTTTCTCCAAACCACATATCCGATGTGCTCTCGCTGGGAACTGACGAAGGGCGAGAGTAAAGATATCCCTGCAACTGCGTACAACCCAGCTCGCGCATTAAGGTAACTTCTTCGTTTGCCTCGATACCTTCGGCGGTAGTTTTCATGCCAAGGTCATGTGCCATTGAAACGATGGCGCGAATGATCGCAAGACTATCTTTCGAGCCAGCGGTGGCAGATTTAACAAAATTACGGTCTATCTTAATCGTTGAGAACGACGCTCGGCGCAGATAGCCAAGCGAGGAATATCCTGTGCCAAAATCATCCAAGACCAAGCTAACGCCAATGGCACGTATGCGGGCAAGCGTTTCGTCCGTTTTATTCTCTTCCCGCAAAAATACACTTTCGGTTACCTCCAATTCAAGCCGTGCTGGCTCAAATCCGCTTGAAGCCAACGCATTGATAAGGCACGCCACCAATCCCTGTCCCTCAACCTGTAACGAAGACAAATTGACCGCAAGCCGAACATGGTCAGGCCATTTTTTTGCTTCGACGCATGCGGTGTGTAGCACCCAATTGCCAATCTCGTTTATTAAGCCCGCTTCTTCAGCTATCGGGACAAAAATGGCAGGAGAAATGTTCCCGCGCACTGGATGTTTCCAGCGTAGTAACGCTTCATATCCTACGATGATCTCGCTACGTGCATCGACAATCGATTGATAGGCCAGCGATAACTGCCCTTTTTCAAGTGCATCGCGCAGGTCTGCTTCAAGCGCGCGGCGTTCATCAACAATCTCCTCCATCGCGCGAACAAAACGTATCGCTCGGTTTCGGCCAGCTGCCTTACCGTTGTACAGGGCAAGGTCGGCGTTGCGGGTCAAATCTTTAACGCAGGTGCCGTCATGCGGCCCAACCGCGATACCAACAGTTGCACCAACCGCGATGTGCGCGCCTTCAATGTCATGCGGCTGACTTAACTGGCCAATAATAATATTGGCCAAATCAAGCAATTCGGCATCATTTGGCGCGCCGGGTACAACGATCGCAAATTCATCTCCGCCAAGCCTTACAGCATGCGAGTGATCGCCTGCTATTTTACGAAGACTATTGGCAATTTGGCATAACAATTCATCGCCTGCATTATGCCCCATCGTATCATTGACCCATTTGAAACGGTCAAGATCGATAAGCAACAATGCACAGCGCTGATCTTGCTCTGCGGCAACCGTCAATGCGTCTTCTACAAGCTTACGAAACTGAAAACGATTGGCAAGTCCCGTAAGCAAATCATGGCTAGCGGCATAGGTAAGCTGCACATTTGCTGCGCTTACTTCCCGCCTGCGGCGGCGTGATGCGGCGGCGGCAAACATCATGGCTATAATAACGGAGGCCGCGGCAATTGAACCCAAAACAGCATATTGGGTAAGGCCGCGGATGCGTGTTTCAGAACGCGCCAACACCAATTCGCGCTGCACTTTTTGTGCTTCTAACTTTGCAATGTGCGTGCGCTGGTTGGCAATATCGAACTGCGCGCCAATAAGAGCGTTATTCGTAGATGCGGCAAGCTCCAAGCCATCATCATCAAGCCGCTTAAACGCCTCCAAATGTGCGAGCGCAAGATCGAATTGCCCCAATCGCTGATAAATTTTATAAGCCGTTTCATGCATATCACGCATCGGCGCTGTTGATGATTTCAGGTCGACACCTGAAAAAGCTTGGTCGATAAATGTCTTGGCACCGGCCAAATCACCTTTTTCGAAAGCAATTTTTGCGCCTATTCCGTAAAAATATGGGCGCCATTCTGCGGCATCGCCAACCGATTGCCTGATACCTGTTGCAAGTGATTGCTGCGCATCGGCAACTCTGCCATCAAGCTGCGCCACAAGGGCTATGTTGGACAGGATCTGCATTTCCAGAAAAGGACTGTCCATTGCCTTGGCAACTTGCATTGCCTCGCGAAATTCTGATGCCGCTTCTGGATATTTACCCATCTCTTTTAATGTGTTGCCGCGATTGTTATGCAACGCAACATTAAGCGAAACATCATCCTTATGAACGTTTCGTGCTTGCTCATAATATTGCAATGCCCGCGGATAATCGCGGGCATCATTATAAATCCCGCCAAGGTTCTGGAGAATAATTGCTTGGCTGCGGGTATCTCCCAATTTCTGATATATTGAAAATGCTTGATGTAGTTTTGGAAGCGCTTCTTGAACATGGCCCGATTTCGCAGCAATAATGGCGCTCGATTTTACCAAATCAGCGTGCAGTTTTGATCCAGACTGTTTTTGAATTGCGACACTTAGGGCTGCTTTGTTTATTGGCACCGCTTCATCCGGCCGGTTTAAGCGCGATAGAGCTTCGCCCTCTAACCACTGGCTTGTGGCCACCGAAATGTCGGCGTTATTATCTTGCATTGACCTTGCAATACGCTCTGCACTCTTTGCTGTTACAAGAGCGCCCTCAGGATTGGTCATCATCGATGACTTTGTATCAGCGATTGCGGCGTCAAATTTTTTCTGAAGCGAAGTGGGCGACGAATTAGGGGCAGCAACAACAGGACTAATTCCTGCCACTGCAAACACTAAAGCATATAGCGATAGTATTGCCCTTTTCATTCTGACTACCCCCATTCAGCTTAATACTTAGGCCGAGAAGTATGACCTAGAATGCTAACCTTACACGTCCACCTATTACCAATCCGTCAACAGTTTGTGATTTGGATGAATTAAGGCGGTAGTCGGCGCGGCCAAACAGGCTCATCTCACCTGTTTTAGTAAGCGGTATAGAATATAAAATCTCGCTTGATAAACGCCGGCTTTTTTCGGTGATATCGAAACGCTGCGTCACTGCGCCAAGTTCGCCGGTTGAACGGTCTATGATTTGAACAGAGGTAAACTCCATCGTGCCTTTTTCAATGTGTAGCGGCTGTGTGAACGAAAGACGGATAGAGTCATTCTTGCCCAAGAACCCCTTTTTAGTCAGCGATACGGAATAAGCGGAACTTATTACGCCGCGTCCCGCAGTGTTGAGAGACTGGTTTTGGGCGGCCCGTGAAACTGCTCCTGTAGCCGACGCTGCGATTGAGAAATTCTGCGGCAGCTCGATATTTGCGCCCAAAGTAATGGTGTCGCTGCTTGATCCTGCGTCAAGATCGCTGGACATGGTGGATTGCACACCAAGCAAACCGTTTAATTCATGCAGTTTGGTATATCCAAGTGTGAAGGTCGCAGTATCGCTGGCTTTGTGGGTCAGCCGGAAATTAAACGCATTTGCACGGTAGGATTCCACGCCGATCAAATTTTGACGCTGCGCCTGCGACGATAACGGATTGCGGCTATGGTCGAGCGTTTTTTCGGTAAATCCAGCGGCGATTTTCAAATTCTGTGCGATGGCAACATCTGCGTCTACAAACGCGCCGCCCGATGCAAATCCAAGCAAAGGATTTACGCCGCCATTGCTGACATCGTAATCGCTGCGAAGGCCGAAACCTGTAGCACCCAAAAGTGTGCGAACACCCTCTCCGTGGCCGCCGCTAAGTGTTAAACGCCCCGATGGATCCGAGAAAGTAAGCGATGTTTGCGGGAATGCAACGATACGCTGGCCATTGGCAATGGCAACAGGATTAGACGCCTGCATAGCAAAATTCCAACCGCCGCGATCCGGCGCAGTATAGCTTGCTACGTCGCTAAACTTTCCGCCATTTTTTATCCAATCCTGGAACTTTGCGCTTACATAGGATTGGAAATATTCCGCAGAGCCGTTGACGCTCGTTTTTTGGCCGATCAAGCGTTTTGAAAGCGGCACTGCAAAGTCACGCTGCGTTGCGCCAATTTTTTCGATCAGATAGAAAAATGTTTCTTCCGCTTCCCACGCGCCGGATATGCCGCCGCTACGTAATTCTGTAACGTTACGCGCTTTGCCTTTGCCAACCGTTTTCTTGTCATATTCATAGAATTCGAGTGACGAAAAATTGATTGGTGACTGCGATGCTTGAACGTCCAGTACACCGCGGCCATAAATAGGATCAACACCAGGCGCGCCCAGATCCCGCGCGGTCGACAAAATAATTTCGGCAGTTTCATTGGGATATTTGGTTAGCCACTGCCACCTGTCATGCAGCAAGGTGATGGCGCCCGATACCAATGGTGCGGCAAAAGACGTTCCCGACATACGGGTTACGCCGCCATGGCCATCGGAAACCAAAATAAGTTCACCTGGAGCCACGATAAAGCGGTTCATTAATTCGTTACCTGCGGTGCATACGCCGCGGCGAACAAAGCATGCGGATCCAGGACGATTTGAGAAAGACGATATGGTTTCGTTAGGATTTATCGATCCCACAACAATCAAAGCCGCATTGCTGCCTTGGTTCCATTCGATGTTGCGCGTCTGAGTGCTACCATCGTTACCTGCAGCAAATACATAGACTGTATCGCCGCTTACCGCGCGCAGCATAGTGCCGTTTAATGTCGAATTCCATGCCGGATGAAAAGTGTATCCGGGG
>JAYWFI010000145.1:0-20459 GCA_043778865.1 Sphingomonadales bacterium | reverse complement strand
GCCTATGCACCACGGAGTTGCAATTATCAGCAAGGTTCCGATCCGCCTGCATGAACGGCTGGATTGGCAAGCAAATGGCGAGGCGCGGCATATCGGTGTGGAGCTTGAAAACGGTGTGCGGTTGAATAATGTCTATGTTCCAGCAGGCGGCGAGATTCCCGACGAATTGGAAAATAGCAAATTCGGACAAAAGATGCGTTTTTTGGACCGGATGATCGATTGGTCGGGCAGCTTGAAAACGCCGACGATTATCACAGGTGACTTTAACGTTGCACCGCTGGAAAATGACGTGTGGAGCCACAAGCAATTGGTCAACGTTGTCAGCCATACTGCGATTGAGATTGAGAAATTGGACCGGATGAAAGCGGCAGCGAACTGGACGGATATCGCGCGGCATTTTATCGATCCCAAAGAGCGATTGTACACGTGGTGGAGTTACCGCGCGAGCGATTGGGAAAAATCGGATCGCGGCCGCCGCCTTGATCATATGTGGGTGACCCCTGATTTGGTCGAGAAAGCCAAAAGCCATGTTGTCCACAAAATGGCGCGCAGTTGGGGCAAGCCGTCGGATCATGCACCGATTGTGACGGAATTCGCCTTTTGAGCGATATTCGCTCCGGCAATTTAGGGCCAGATGCCAGAGCTGCGGCCCGCGCGATTGATGCGTTGCGGCGCGGGTGGGCCGTTACGATAACGGGGCATGACGGCGCGTTGACTTTGCAATCGGCCGAGACGGGTTTGGAAACAAACGCTAACGTAATGCTGCTATCGGCCAGCCGCGCCGCGACCCTAAAACTCACCAATCAGCATGCCGCCGCAGATACGGCTTTGCCGGTTATGATCGCTTTGCCTGATGACATGGATGCGAATGCGGATGCGGGTGCGAATGCAGGCATGGTGATGGCGATTGCCGATCCAACGTTGGATTTGCTGCATCCGATGAAGGGGCCTTTTGCAGCCTTGCCACTGCCTACTACAGAAGCGGCAATGGCCGCGATGGAGCTTGCCCGTCTCGCCAGATTATTGCCTGCGTTCATGGTGCTTGATGTTGATACTGATACTGATGCGGCTGATGCTGATGGTCAGGATCATGTTACACCTGCTGAGATTGCCGCGTACACCAGTGCCGATAATCTGATAATCGCGGCCCGGGCCCGGTTACCGGTCGCTGATGCACCTGATGCGCGCATTATTGCGTTTCGCAGTGATGCCGATGCCACCGAACATATTGCGCTGGTAATTGGTACCCGCGATGATAGTCCGCCTGTTGTCCGCCTACACAGCGAGTGCCTGACAGGAGACGTGCTGGGCAGCTTAAAATGTGATTGCGGCCCGCAATTGCACGAGGCGCTGCACCAAATACGCGGCGGTACATGGGGCGTGCTGCTATATTTGCGCCAAGAAGGCCGCGGCATTGGGTTGATTAACAAACTGCGGGCATATGCGTTGCAGGATCAAGGATTTGATACCGTCGATGCCAACACCCGGCTTGGCTTTGCGATTGATGCCCGTGATTTTGCGGTGGCGGCGCAGATGCTACGCTTGCTGAGTATTGGCAGCGTACGGCTGCTAACCAACAATCCGCTGAAGGTTGCCGGGCTTAAGGACGCAGGGATAACCGTGACCGAACGTTTGCCGCTGCAAATCGCTGCTAACCCGCATAACAAAGCCTATTTGGATGCCAAACGTACGCGCACAGGCCATACGCTGTAGTTTCTAGAGCGCGGTGCGATTACGATGAATCGCGCCAAGCTCTATATCGCTTTGTGGTTGCGTGATTTTAGACGATTAACCGGTACCCACTTAATCGCATCACGCTCTAGTGGCCTCTATTCGCTGTCGGCGGTTGCCGGTTCGGTTACTTTGACGCCCGCTTTTTTGCCTTTACCAAGCGCTTTATCAATCCATTCTTGATTGAGCTCTTCTTCTTTAATGACTGCAGGTTCTACGCCTTGGTCACCAGGCACCTGCGGATTACCTTCAACGGGCATGCCATTTTCATCAATTATTATTTGATCGGGCACGCCCGCGGGCACATCATCCGGTTCTTCGGCAAGACGTTCTGGAAATACCGCGGCGGTGTCAAACTTTTCAATGGGGCGGTTTGCCACAGCTGCCCGCATGAATGTGGCAAATGCACGCGCAGGCGCCTTGCCGCCTTGCAAATCGCCCACGGCGCGCGCGTCATCGCGGCCCATCCATACGCCTGTTGTAAGCCCGCTGGAAAACCCAAGGAACCAGCCGTCTTTGTTGCTGCTGGTGGTGCCTGTTTTTCCCGCAACCGGCCGCCCAATTTGCGCGCCTTTACCTGTGCCTGTGTTAACTGCTGTCTGCATCAGGTCGACCATCGCTTTTGCCACATAATCAGGAACCAGTTGGATGGATTTTGGCTTTTTTACGGCGTATATAATATCGCCATCAATCGTCGCAACCTTGCTAATGCCATATGGCGCAAGGCTTTTTCCTTTGGCGGCAACCTGTGCAAAGGCGCGGGTCATATCAATCACGCGGGTTTCAGACGTGCCCAGCACCATCGATGGGCTTGTGCTAATCTTCGTGCCGATGCCAAATCGCTTGGCCATATTGGCAACCGTACTTGTGCCTACTTCGTCGCCCAGTTTTGCCGCAATGGTATTTTTGGAATACGCAAAAGCCGTGCGCAACGTAATCGATCCAGCATAGCTACCGCCGCTGTTTTTGGGGCTCCAACCATCGATTGTAACGGGTTCATCCACCACTTTATCTTCGGGCTGATACCCTGATTCCAGCGCAGACAGGTACACAAACAGCTTCCAAGCAGAGCCCGGTTGCCGCAGCGCAGTTACGGCGCGGTTATAGTTGCTGGTGACATAATCGGTGCCGCCCACCATTGCGCGAACCGCGCCGTCACGGTCCATCGCGACCAGCGCGCCTTGCGCCCCGCGCGGTACGTTTGCGCGAATTGCGCCCACGGCCTGCGCCTGCATTTTCAAATCAATCGTGGTCCACACATCAATCGGTTTTTCGCGCTCATCAATCAGGCCCTCCAATTGCGGCAATGCCCAATCGGTAAAATATCGCACGCTGCTTTGCGGGGGCTGTGATGCGATTTTAACTTGCGCAGGCTTGACGTTGGCGGCTTGCTCTGCGGTAATCATGCCTGCATCCTGCATCACTTCGATGACAACGGCGGCCCGGCCGAGTGCGGCTTTGGGATCGGCGGTGGGGGCGTAATTGGATGGCGCTTTGACGAGCCCTGCAATAATCGCAGCTTCGGCAAGGCTCATTTTTTCTGCGCCATGGTCAAAGAATTTGCGCGATGCGGCGTCCACGCCAAACGCGCCGCCGCCAAAATAAACCTTGTTCAAATAAAGTTCGAGGATTTGATCTTTGCTGAATTTGGTTTCCATCGCCATCGCCAGCACGACTTCACGCATTTTACGGCCAAATTCGCGGTTGTTATTCAGATAGATATTGCGGGCAAGCTGCTGCGTAATGGTTGATCCGCCTTGACGAAACCGCCCATCGCGCAGCCGCACCCAAACAGAACGTGTGATGCCAATGGGGTCAACGCCGGGATGTGCGTAAAACCTGCGGTCTTCAACTGCGACCATCGCATCTTTCATCTCGTCAGGCAGCTGCTTGATGCTAAGCCAGCGGCCAAAACTGGGGCCGATCGACTGGATTACGGTGCCATCGGCAGCGCGAATACGGATCATTTGACCATTAGGAGATGATTTCAAATCTTCGAAACTATCGATTTCGCCGCGTGCAATATAAACAAATATCCCAAGCACCATCGCGCCCAGCACACCTATTACAAAACCGATTTTAAGAAAACGCACCGTCCACCGGCGAAAGGCACCGTTAGATTTCGAATGAGATTTCGAAGCTGTCTTATCGTGTGCCATGTAACGCTCTGTTACTTACAATTTATGGCCCCGACAAGCGGCATTATTCGGGTTCGAATTCTAACGCCGCGCTGTTGATACAATACCGTAATCCGGTTTCGCCGGGCCCATCGGGAAACACATGTCCCAGATGGCCGTCACACGCGGCGCAGCGTACTTCTGTGCGCACCATACCGTGGGAAACATCGCTGTGCTCATGCACTCCATCGGCATTAGATGGCGCGGTAAAGCTGGGCCAGCCCGATCCGCTGTCAAATTTGGTGTCGGATTCAAATAACGCTGTCCCGCATCCGGCGCACACAAATTCGCCCACGCGCTTCTCATCGGTTAATGCGCCGGCAAACGCACGTTCTGTGCCTGCTTCACGCAGTACATGAAATTGCACGGGGCTAAGCTGCGCTTGCCATTCCGCTTTGGTTTTCTCGATTTTGTCCATGTTGGTTATGTGTGCCTTGATGGGCAGGCCGTCAAGTCTAAGGCGCAAATTTAACGGCATGTTTACCATATTTGGCCTAATACACAGTCAATGTACAAGTGCCGCATAGCTTTATGGGCCATTATACTGGCTGCGATTTTATCATCGCCAGTAACTGCGCAATCGTGCCAGCTTTGTACTCGGCAAGATAGCGACCGGACTAATGCTCAAGATAGCAGCCAAAACGAAACACCGCTAACCATTGATATTACTACAAACCTGGACTTTAGCCGTGCGGCGCTTACTGGTAAAGGCGGCGGTGAGATTGTGGTTGATCCGCAAAACGGCAGCCGTATGGAAGGCGGCATTGTTGCACTTGGCGGATATGCCGCCGCAGGTACGGTGATGCTGAATGGCGCGCCGGGGCGCAGCATACGCATTGACATGCCGAGTAGCATTCGGATGACCTCTGCGGCGGGCGGCGTAATCGAAATCATCAATTTTCGCACAAACTTGGGGCCAGCGCCGCATTTGGACATGACAGGGCAGCTGATTTTCTCATTCGGCGGAGATTTGGTGGTAACAGGCGATATCAACGGCAAATTCCGTGGACGCATTCCGATTACTGCGCAATATGAGTAAGATGATATGTTGGGGCTGGCTCTAGTTCCGGGCCTTAATACCCCATCAAACTCATGACTTCTTTGCGGCTGCCTTGGTCATCCAAAAAACATCCGTGCAGCTTTGAGGTTACCATGCCAACGCCCGGTGTGCGCACACCGCGCCCGGTCATACAGCCGTGCTGCGCATCGATCACTACGGCAACGCCTGCAGGTTTCAGGTTATCCCAAATACAATTTGCGACCTCGGCGGTCAGGCGTTCTTGCACCTGCAGCCGCCGCGCATAACCGTGCAATACGCGGGCGAGTTTTGATATCCCCACAACGCGGTCTGTTGGCATATAGGCGATGCAGGCTTTACCGATAATGGGTGCCATGTGATGTTCGCAATGTGAATGAAACGGAATATCTTTAAGCAGGACTAGCTCATGATATCCGCCGACCTCTTCAAAGGTACGGGCCAAATGGATCGCAGGATCTTCGGCATATCCGCTGCAATATTCCATCCATGCCCGGCCCACGCGCGCTGGTGTATCCAGCAAACCTTCGCGCGTCACATCGTCCCCTGCCCAGCTGATCAAAGTGCGAATCGCATCCTGCACACTGTCTGGGACAATCATTTTTCCATCATTACCTATCGGCATCGGGAGTCCTTGTATATGTTTAGTCGAGGGGTATCTGCCACTTAACCCTGTTTACGTAACTGCTCACTACTGCTTTGCCAGATGCATCCAATGCAGGATTAAACCTAGCTTTGCGCATCAAGGCCTTACATGTGGCAGAGTCAAGTTCGTCATGCCCGCTGCTTTGGGTTATGTCGCAAAACAGCGGGTTGCCGTTTTTAGAAATGGTAAGCCGGAACGCTGTGATGCCTTCGTGTTCTGCCACAAGTGCACGTGCAGGATAATCATCCGGCGTTACCCATGTGCCCGGATCACTAACCGGTTTGGGGCGGTTCATACGGTTTGGCGTGCCAGGTAGGGGGCGATTTTGAACAGGCAGTGCAACCTCATTCTTTGCCGCAATCGCCGAAGCCTGTTGCCTGTCCCAGATTGCAAAACCAATTATCGCAGCAACCATAACCAAACACGCAAGGACGCTAATAACAATTACAGCCTGTTTTTCTCCAGCGGCACTGTGTTCACTCATGCTGTTCACTCACGCTGTTCACTCATGCTGTTCATCCACGCTGTTCATTCACGCTTTGCTCAACCAGTTGCTCGCCCGCATGCTCACGCAGAGGTTTATCCAATCGCTTGCCCGGTTTTGGCCCAATCGGCCATAAATCCTTCGATGCCTTTGTCGGTTAGGATGTGTTTGAACAATCCTTTGATAACAGACGGCGGCGCGGTCATCACGTCGGCGCCAATACGGGCCGCCTCAAGCACATGGATGCCGTGCCGCACGCTGGCCACCAAAATTTCGGTATCAAACCCGTAATTGTCATAGATCAACCGGATATCTTCGATCAGGCTCATGCCGTCAAAGCCGTTATCATCGTGCCTGCCCACAAACGGGGATACGAACGTCGCGCCCGCCTTGGCCGCGAGCAACGCCTGATTGGCCGAAAAGCACAACGTCACATTGACCATAGTACCTTCAGAAGTCAGCGCCTTACAGGTTTTCAGGCCATCAATCGTTAGCGGCACTTTGATGCACACGTTGCTGGCGATTTTGCGCAGGATCTCGGCTTCTTTCATCATCGTTGGATGATCGAGCGCCACCACTTCAGCAGAGACAGGCCCGTCTGTTAGGCCGCAAATCTCGCGCGTTACTTCAATAAAATCACGGCCTGATTTGGCGATCAGCGACGGGTTGGTGGTTACCCCATCGAGCAATCCGGTGGCGGCCATTTCGGCAATGTCAGCGGTATCGGCGGTATCTACAAAAAATTTCATCGGGGCTTGGGCCTTTTGTTTAGAATCAATATGTGCCTAATGCCAAATCACGCGCCGTATTAACAGGCACAATTTACGCCTTAACCTGGTTACGCCTTAACCTGGGTCACCCGATATACCCGCGATCATCCAGCGGCCGTCCACTTTTTGGGCAAACATAAAATAACCATAAGGATCGCCATCACTCATGAAACGCATACCATCTGCGTGGGTGCAAGGCCGGTTTAGGATTTTGCGCATTGCTGGCCAAAGGTTCGATTTATTAGGGTTATCTTTCAGATACCAGTGCATCATGAATTCGGATTTCCCTATTTCAAACGGAAAACGGTTTTCCACGTCGTCTTTGGTCACCGCGAGCAGCCGTGCCACTTGTTTGCGGCGCACCATGCCTTTCAGTTCAGCTATAAATTTGTCGTAGGACGCGTCTTTTGTGCAAGGCGTTCCATCTGGCGGAGTATAGGCTTGGTCATCCTGCGCCATTAAGGGCGAACCCGGCGCCAAAGTGAGGGCAAGGGCGGAAGTCATTATCGCCGCTATGATCGCTACGTTTCGCATTATTTGAGTAGCCCAAACACGCTCATCAAAACTGGGTCACCTGTCTTTTGCGGGTTGGCGCGGATGGCGGCCTCTTCGTAACCGATCGCGGACCAGATGGCGTTCTCGGCTCTTGCATTCAGGTCGGCGGCCAGGCTGCCGATATCAAATCCGCTAACCGATTGTACCGCGCGGCTGATGATTTTATCGTCAAACAAGCGTAGCCCGTCCGATATGCCGGGCAACATTGCATCCACTAACGCAGGCCCCATATTGCCGCGCAGGAATTCGGTGGCCGCCTGCGGTCCGCCGCGAACCAATGCTGCGGCATCCTGTATACTGACGTTGCGCACGGCATCGGCTACTAATGGCGCGGCGCGTTCTGCGCCTTTTTCGGCGGCACGGTTCAGTTGGCGTTGCAGGCGCTCCCGAAAAGCACCGCTCTGCAGGATAGCCGATAGCACTCCACTCGCAGCGCCGCCGCCGCCGCCGCCACCAAAGCGCTCGGGCAATTCGATGCGCGCGACATTGCTGTCATAAAACCCGCCGGGCACCAGCAACATGGCAAACGCGTTTTGCGACGCCAGTGATAACAATCGCCGGATCGCCTCCGTCAGGCTAAACCCGCCCATGCTGGCACATCCCGGGAGCAGCAACGCCGCGCTTGCGGCTCCCACAAGCAGTAGTTTGCGGCGATCAAGTTCGATGTTCACGTGGCATACCTCCAGCATTTAGTAAGCGCATTATAAGATGTCTGGCGCGCTTAACAACCAGCTTGCGTGTTGCAGCTACAATGGTGCCATCTGTTTCACGCAAAGACACAAAGAGAAACAAGAAAGTAGGGGGTCAGGCCAAGGACTACGCTCCATGCATGTGAAGCGTCCATAGATTTAAGTAGCGGCTCTTGTTATCTTCTTTGTCTTATTTTCTTTGCGTGAAACAACTGGCACTACCCTTGCAATGGACGAGTTGACCAGTGCCTTAAAGACGGCTGGGGACGCGCGGCATCAATGAAGCGGCCGGTGATGTAGTCGCGTGATGCTGTAAGGCTTGTTGAGTTTCAAGCTATAGTCTCTTCAAAGAAAGCCTCGTCATTCCCGCGAAGGCGGGAATCCATCGCCTGATGCTACCAAACCAAGCTAGGTTGCTGCAAAATTTTCTCTGGGGCGATGGATTCCCGCCTTCGCGGGAATGACGGATTTATTATATTTCACGTTACGGTGCGGCGTTACGGTGGCACTGCGCTCGTGATTAACAATTCGCATATGAGCGTGCCCAAAAAGCCCCGGGTTATGCGCTCAATTGCTCTATTGGGATGACGCGGGTGCGCATGCGTTCTATAGCCCTCCATATGAACCGCGTCCGTGTTATCCTGCTTACGCAAGCTGTCGGTCCGCTCGACTATAAAGTGCCCGATGGCATGCAAGCGCCGCCCGGCAGCATCGTGATCGTGCCGCTGGGTCCGCGCAAAATGGCCGGTGTGGTGTGGGATGCGGATGTGTTCCCCGACGAACCCGTCGATGCAAAGCGCCTGCGCGCGATATATGAGGCCCCCGATGTGCCGCCAATCCGCGCCCCAATGCGGCGGTTGGTGGATTGGACAGCAAGCTATTATCTGAGCAACCACGCGGCTGTTTTGCGGATGGTGTTGTCGTCGTCTGCCGCGATAACCGCGCCCGGCACAGTCACCGAATACCGGGCAACCGGCGAAGTGCCAAAGCGCCTGACCCCGCTGCGTGCTGCTGCGCTTGATCAATTGGCGGGCGCAAATGGCTTGGCACAGGGTCTGGCACAGGGTCTGGCACGCGAACTGGCGGAGCAAGCGGGCGTCAGCGATGCGGTGATCCGCGGCTTGATAAAGGCAGGGGCGTTTGAGCCTGTGACGGTTGCGATGGATGCGCCGCTGCCCGTGCCCAGTCCAGATTTTGCCGCGCCTGCGCTCAACGCGCATCAATCGAACGCGGCGCAGGCGATGGCTGGCGCGGTGGACAAGCAGGCATTTGACACCTTCGTTCTGGACGGCGTGACAGGTTCGGGCAAAACCGAAACCTATTTTGAAGCGGTGGCGGCCGCGATCCGGCAGGGCAAGCAAGTGCTCGTGTTGCTGCCGGAAATTGCCTTGACGCAGCCGTTTCTGGCACGGTTTGAGGCGCGCTTTGGCTGTGCGCCTGCGACATGGCATTCGGGCATGCGGTCTGCGCAGCGGCGGCGGGTATGGCGCGCGGCGGCAAATGGAGACGCCGCTGTTGTGGTCGGCGCGCGGTCGGCGTTGTTCCTGCCGTTTGCTAATCTGGGCCTGATTATCGTCGATGAAGCGCACGAAACCAGTTTCAAACAAGAGGACGGCGTGCGCTATCATGCCCGCGATGTGGCGGTGATGCGCGGCAAGTTTGAGGGGTTCCCCGTGGTGCTGGCGTCGGCCACACCCGCCCTGGAAAGCCGGCATATGGTTTCTATCGGGCGGTATAAGGGCCTTGCGATACCGTCGCGGTTTGGCGGTGCCAGTCTGCCTGATATCAAAGCGATTGACCTGACGATTGATGTGCCGGATCGTCAGCACTGGATTGCGCCCACTTTGGTAAAGGCGCTTGCCGAGCGGTTGGAACGCGGCGAACAAAGCCTGCTGTTCCTTAACCGCCGGGGTTATGCGCCGCTCACGCTGTGCCGGACATGCGGGCACCGGTTTCAATGCCCCAATTGCACCAGCTGGATGGTGGAGCATAGATTGGTCAAACGGCTGGCCTGTCATCATTGCGGCCATGTGATGCCGCCGCCAGGTACCTGCCCCGAATGCCACGAAGCCGACACGCTGGTCGCATGCGGCCCCGGCACCGAACGGATCGCCGATGAGGTCAAACGGATGCTGCCCCACGCCCGCACGATATTGGCGACATCCGACACATTATGGTCACCTGCCAAAGCCGCCGAATTTGTGGCGCGGGTGGAGGCAAATGAGGTCGATATCATCATTGGCACGCAATTGGTGACCAAGGGATATCATTTCCCCAACCTTACTTTGGTGGGCATTATCGATGCGGATCTTGGGTTAGAAGGTGGAGACCTGCGCGCCGCCGAACGCACGTTTCAACAAATTGCGCAAGCCGCAGGCCGGGCGGGCCGGGCAAGCAAGCCGGGCGAAGTTTTCATCCAAACGCGCAACCCATCGCACCCTGTAATCGCGGCATTGGTTGGCGGACAGCGCGACGCATTCTATGATGCCGAAACCGCGATGCGCAAATCGGCAGGCGCCCCGCCCTTTGGCCGCTTTGCCGCGATTATCGTCAGCAGTGAGGACGAGCGTGAGGGCATGGACGCCGCCCGCGCAATAGGGGCCGCCGCGCCCAAAGCGGGCGGCATGCACGTATACGGCCCTGCGCCCGCGCCGCTTGCCATGTTGCGCGGTAGGTACAGATGGCGGCTGCTGGTGCATGCGGGGCGCAGCGTTGAAATTCAGGCGATAATTCGCGAATGGCTCAGCGCACTGTCATGGCCGCGCGGCGTTCGGGTGGGCGTGGATGTTGATCCGTATAGTTTCCTGTAACCCTGTAAAGGCCCCGTATATGCGCATAATTTGGCTTCTTGTACTCGGCGTTCTGGCTGCTTTCCTATGCCCTGCTGCGGCGCGTGCGGACTCCCCTGAAATGACAATGGCAACGCACAGCGTGGTACGCGTGGTGGTGTTCAGCATACAAGATAGCGCGGGCGGTGAAAGCCAGCGCAAGATGATCGGCCACGGAACCGGCATTGTGGTTGCCCCGGATAAGATACTCACTAATGCGCATGTGGTTGAAGAGGGGATGTTTAACAAAACTATGACATTCCAAATCATCCCATCTTTAGGCGGCGAGACCTATATGGCGACGATCCTGAAATGGTCGCCGGAAAATGATCTGGCGCTGCTGCAATTGGAGACAGGCGCGCAGTTGACACCCGCAAAATTCTTTACAGGCGCACCGGACAATGGCGATGATATCTTTGCCATCGGCTATCCCGGCAGCGTCGATGCCGCAATGCAATATAGCGAGGAAGATATCTTGCGCCCGCAGCCGCCCGTGCGCACCCGCGGTACGATATCGGCGGGCCGGTCGGCCAAGGCATATGACACATTGCTGCACACCGCGCCGATTGGTCCGGGCAATAGCGGCGGGCCGATAGTGGATCATTGCGGCCGCGTAGTGGGCGTAAACAGCTTTGGGTCAACGGCTGAAAACGGCGGTAGCGAATTCTACTTCGCCATCACCGTGCGCGAGGTTGCCGCCTTCTTAAAAGCGCAAGGCATGAGCATAAACGCGTCATCCGGGCCATGCCAAACCGCCGCTGAAATGACCGCTGCCGAGCGCGCGCGTGATGCAATCGCTCGCACTAAAGTGGAGGCGCAGCAACGCATCTCCGCTGAACTTGCTTCGGCAAAATCCGCCAAAACGCGCCATACCGCCGAGCTGGCGATCATCACCGAACGCGAAAACCGCATGGTTATATCGGGCGTGCTTTTGCTGCTATCTGCGGTCAGCGGCTTTGCGGCATATCTGTTATACGAACGCCAACGCCGCACGTCCGCAATTGCTGTAGGGGGCTCAGCGGTCCTTGTGATACTCGCCGCAATATGGATATACACCGGCCGCCCCAGCTTCGATGATACCGACGCGATGGTGCAGACGCAGGCGCAGGTGCAGGCACAGGCACAGGCACAGGCACAGGCACAGGCTCAAACTCAGTCCAGTGCGAACTCTGGAACCAACGCGCAAAACCCAGCAGCCGGAAAGTCACACTAAGTTCACACATAAAACGCACAGGTAGAACGCGATAGTGAGCGATTTGGACACCCGCATCGGCGTTATGAACCACTCGCAGGATTAAAGTGCGCCATGCACGAGATCGCTGATTAAAAGAACGTTGCAACAGAGAATAATAGTTAAATGCACTGTCACCGTAACCTTGTCACCGTAACCTTGGCGGGGATCATATTGTGGTTTTGGCGAGCGAAACGCAGACGTGAAGGTGCGGCTGGCTATGCGCAAACGGCCGTTGGTTCGACATAAATTCAGTCCGTTTCCGCTAACATTGCGGTTGTCGATTGGGCTTTGAGCGGGCGTTGATTGCTGCCGTTTGTTCAGTTTCAGCTTGCACGGCTGGAATGTTGGGGGGAGCGGACTGTCGGCTATCAGATCAAAACGCCGCAAACCGGACGATCGTTCGGGAGAAACGAGAAATAGAGGCCGATCAAAGTCAGCGAGCTGATCGCAGCAGCAGGATGCCAGATGCGGTCATAAACGTTGCTGCCAATTTTCGCAGGTTTAATGTTTCCCTGAGCACGACAACCCCGATAACGAGCCCGAAAATTACACTGGTTTCGCGAAGTGCGGCGACAAGCGCGATAGGCGCTTGCATCATGGCCCATATGACAAGTCCGAAGGCTGCGTACGACGCGCCACCCGCCGTGATGCTTGGTTTAAGACGTTCCCGCAGGATGCAAGATGTTGTTCCTAGTTTTCGGACTTCGGTTACTGCAATCAAAACCGCCGCGTTGGCCATCGCAAGAAACGCGAAGAACCCGAAACCAGTCCCGGCGACCCGCGCGCCAATGCCATCGACCACCGTATAGGCTGCGGTGAAGACACCGGTCATAAGTGCAAGCCCAGCGGCTGAATTATTCCATATGCCGTCCACACGACGAACGCCAACCAGGCTCATCAACCCGATAGCAATCAATCCGATTGCCAGCCATCCTATCGGCCCAAGATGCTCGCCAACGAACACAGTTGCGAGTACCGCCGTCAGCAATGGCGCACTGCCTCGTGCGATCGGGTACACTTGGGTGAACTCGCCCAGCTGATACGAGCGCTGCAACAAGAGATAGTAAGCAACATGAAGGATCGTCCCGCCCAGCAAATAGGGCCAACAATTCCAGTCGGGCATCGGAACGAAAAAAAGAGTTCCAACCGCAAACGGCACTTGGCCGATCGCAAGGCCCAACGTTGCTGAATATTTGTCACCACTCGAATTGATCAATGCGTTCCAAGCTGCGTGGATCGCTGCGGCGAACAAGACAATGGTAAAGACGGTTGCTGTCATGGAGAAACGCTAGACGTTCCCCGATTGTAAAGCAACGAGGACCGGGCATCGCGGATGACCAATCGGCGGCTTTGGAGGTAAGCCTGAGCGGCATCGAACGACCGAAAAGTTGTCGTATCCGGACCGGCAGCTTTTAGATGACTAGCCGGGAAACCTGCCGTTTTAAGTAGGCTAAGCCTGATGGCAGGCTCCGACAAGTTTGCGGATGTTCAGGGCAAACTGCAACAACCTTAAAAGCCGCCGTTGCTTAAGGCCGCGCACCAATAGCGAGCATGGATGGTCATCCTCTTTGTCATGGCGGGCCGTATTGAGCGGCTTCCAAACGTGCAGGGCCAGAATCGACACGCTCGACGTTTCCGAACTGTGTATCGCAGGTAAAACGGTAAAAGGTACGGTCGCCCATCATCGCGCCGCGCACAGTATAGCAATCGCCATTCTGTGTAATCGAACCTATGCTGCTAACCCGCACACTTCCGCCAAATCGAGCTTCGGCCGCTGCGGCAAAAAGTCGGGAAGCTGAACGGCTACCGTCCCGATCCCCTGACCTTTAGTTTCGCGGTCGAGCCTCTTTGGGGATCGAGGCGAACTGCGCAATAACTGCTGCAATGGCCACAGGATCCACGTTACGGTTACTGCGCGATGAACGGGAGGCGTGAATCTTATAAGCCCCACGAAAATGCCCCGGCCAATATACATAGCCGCCGCTATAGTCGGCAAACGCCGACGTAGCAGCCACAGCAACGCAAGCGACAGCCCAATATTTTAATAGCGAAAAGATCATAATATCGCCTCCTCCCCAATGGTTTGGTGGCAGCAACGATCTTTCTGTCAGCTGAACAATCCAGCGAATGCTGCCTGACAAGGGATTAAACTGTTGCCGACTAATTGTACGTCACGATCTTAAGTCGTTGCAGTCACCGTAACGCCGGGCATACCCGCTTACGGGTTGTCCACACCTGTTCACATTTAGGAGCGTCTATTTAAGTGTGCGGTGCAGCCATGCCGCCATGTCGTCCAGTGGCTTTGGTGCTACAGGTAGCAGAGCGTCTTCCTGGGCTGACGTGGTCTGCCCCAGCGAGTGACCCAACCCCGGATAGTTGATCAGCTTCACGCGGCGTTTTGCGTCAGGACGGGCCGCAAAGGCATTTGCCGCTGACGGGTCGATCATGGAATCGTTGTTCCCCTGCAAGATCAACAGGGATGCTGTGGTCGATGAGAACGCGTCCGCCACGCTCGGCAGCGCGCGGGCCGTTGATGACATGCCGAGACCGCTGTTCGGTCCGTCGGCATACCAAGATGCTATTGTGGGATCAGCTTCAACAAAGGTGATGCGGCCATCGCCATTCTTGTTGAGCAACGGGTTTACTTTTTCGCTCGGCCGAAAGCCGCGGAACATGCGCACAAAAATATGGGCGAGATCGCCGCCAGGTCCTGCATCAGCACGCACAATTGCATCAGCATCAAGTCCACCATCCTGTGCAAAGCGCATAAGATAGGGCTTGCCAATACGTAGGTATTGCACCTGCGCAACACGCGCGGAAGGTTCGACGACAGGTGCCATTAAGATCAGCACACGAACAGATGGCTCGCCGGCAGCAACCGCCATTGCGACTGTGGTGCCTTCACTCCAGCCAACGAGGCCTAGGGGCAACTTTGATAGCCCGGGAAGTGTGCGCGCAAATGCTACCGCTGCGCGGCCGTCAGAGGCAAAGTCGGACCCGTTCAATGCATCGAACTTGGCACGGTCAACCATTGTCGGACCGGTCACGTGCCTTTTGTTATATCTTAGCGTAGCAAACCCAGCACATGCGAGCCGATCTGCAACTTGGCGCATAGGCCGTGAGACGATTGTGCCACCCTTACCCTCGATTGCACCATCCATGTCTGCAACGTCTGACCCGGGAAACAGGACAAGCAATCCACGAGGCGAACTGCCAACTGGGGGACTGACCAACTCCGCTGCGCTAACGAAGTCAGGCAGCCCGACGCTAACCGTCTGACGCTGCGGCGTGCAAGGCGCCGCTATCGCCGGAACCGATATCGCAGCAAAGGCGGCGGCTGCAGAAAAATATAGTGGAATATGCATCATGTCACAATAAACTATACCCCGTTTTAAAGCAATCCAACGCTACTGCAATTTTCCTAGTTACGGTATAAATATATAAGCTGCGATGGGCACTGGTTGCAGGCCTTTGCGTCTTAAATCCCGCGCTCTATTTCAGACAAAGCCCGCTAAGATTTTTAAGATGCGGCGCTGAGTATATGCTTCTTATTCTCTTTGCGTGAAACAAATGGCAATGAGTGTGCGGCATAAATGAGGTGGATTGTGAGGACGCCTCTGCGGTTATCAGCATTTTGCGCTGTCCTACACGCCTATGGTTGCGATATGGTATGTGCGGCTATTATAAAGGGGCCTTTTCGATGCTTGGCTTACACAGTTATTTACCGCTAACTCCTTGGTTTAATGAACAGAACGCAGCATTATTTTGTTTCACGCAAAGGCACAAAGGCTTAAAATGATCGCGTGAGAAAAGAGCGCTGCCAAGCTTGTTCAGGTGTGACCTTAGTGTGACTTTCCAAAATATGCGATTGACTATACCATTGATCTTTATAGTATTTATTGATTGAGCGATCGTGATGCATTCGGGTGTTAACTTAGCATAATTTTTGAGCGTTGCAGCGCATTGGAAAAACCTAGTTCCCCCCCTCAATTCCGCGGTGCTTGCCGCCTATAACTTAGCGCTTCGGCAATGTGGATGCGGGTTATTTGGTCTGCGCCTGCAAGGTCGGCGATTGTGCGGGCCACACGCAATATACGCGTATATCCGCGCGCCGATAGCCGCATGGCGTGAGCGGCCTGGGCCAGCAGATTGCGTCCTGCTTCATCGGGCGTCGCATATTGCTCGAGCGCTTTGCCGTCCAGTTCGGCGTTGGTACGCGCGGGCAATCCGTCAAGCCGCACGCTTTGAATATCACGCGCCGCCTTTACCCGGGCGGCAACCTGCGCTGATCCCTCGGCAGGTGGCGGCAAAACCAGATCGGCGGCGCTGACGGCTTGTACCTCGACATGCAAATCAATCCGGTCGAGCAATGGCCCCGACACCTTGGATTGATAATCCGCCGCGCATTTGGGTGCCCGCGAACACGCCAGCGCGGCGTCCCCTAAATGACCGCAGCGGCATGGATTCATCGCCGCCACAAGCTGTACATTAGCGGGAAAAGTAACGTGGCTGTTGGCGCGCGCCACGCTAACCACACCGGTTTCCAGCGGCTGGCGCAAACTGTCGAGCACACCGCGCTGAAATTCAGGCAGCTCGTCAAGGAACAGTACCCCCAAATGCGCAAGGCTAACCTCACCAGGGCGCACCTTTAATCCGCCGCCCACCAGCGCAGGCATCGACGCGCTGTGATGCGGAGACCGGAACGGCCGGGTGCGCGATAACCGCCCGCCCTCCAGCGTCCCTGCAATCGACGCCACCATCGAAACCTCTAAGGCCTCGGCAGGTGTCAGCTCAGGCAATATGCCGGGTAAGCATGCGGCAAGCAGCGATTTGCCCGATCCCGGCGGCCCCGACATGAGCAGGTTGTGCCCGCCCGCTGCCGCAATCTCAAGCGCGCGCTTGGCGGTTTCCTGCCCCTTTACTTGCGCCATATCCGGGCCGATTGCAGGCGGATCAACATCGCCTGGCTGCGGCGGGGATAGCAACCCTTGCCCTTTTAAGTGGTTGAGCAGCGCCAGCAAATTGGGCGCGGCCACCACCTCTATCTGCCCGGCCCACGCCGCCTCTGCGCCCTGTACCGCTGGGCAAATCAGGCCCATGCCTTGCGCGCCCGCATGGATTGCCGCCAGCAATACGCCTGGGGATGCCGCCACACGGCCATCCAGCCCAAGCTCGCCCACCACCACATAATGCGCCAGCGTTTCGGCATCGGCAACGCCCATCGCGGCCAGTAATGCGAGCGCAATTGGCAGATCATAATGCGATCCTTCTTTTGGCAGATCGGCAGGCGACAGGTTCACGATAATGCGTTTGGGCGGCAGCGATAACCCCAGCGCCGATATCGCTGCACGCACCCGTTCTCGGCTTTCGGCAACGGCTTTATCGGGCAAGCCTACGATGGAAAACCCAACCATGCCAGGCGCGACCTGACACTGCACCTCGATGGCCCGCGCCTCCAGCCCCAGATAGGCGACGGTTGAAACTGTCGATACCACACGCATACTCCCCGTTGATTATGCACTATGCAAGAATGCGTCCGCCCGTGTCCACGGCAGCGGATGGTATACGAAACAACAGGGTTGTGACGCGATAAGCATTCGCGGTTATTCCGCTGCGATGGCGAGATTTATGGGCACTATAATATTGGGGTTAAGGCTACAGTAGATTATATAATATATAGTTTAATGCACTGTCAACGTAATCTGCAAGCAGTCCGTGTCAAACTTGAGGCATTCAACTTCACCGATTACGGCATCATCCCCGGTATAGTCGAAAGCATCAGCCGCGACGCCATCGACATGTGTCAAGGCGGTGGTCAAGGGGGCCAGCAACAGCAGCGTGACAATCAAGGCCGCGCGCAACCACAACAGGGATTAGTTTACGCCGCCCGCATCCGCTTGAACCAGCGCAGCATAAGAGTGCGGGGCCGCGACCAGATCATCGGCCCCGGGTTAGCCGCACAGGCGGAGATTAAAACCGGAGAACGCCGCATCATCGACTATCTGTTGAGCCCGATAGCACAAACTATGGATGAAGCCGGACGGGAGCGGTAATATTATGCACTACGAATGATTGGTATACGATTGTTAACGCTTACTTGACGACATTATTTGTAATTAACTAAGGTAACAGGGGAATCGATATGGGCACTGCACAGCATTTTATGAAACGCGCATCGGCGCTGTCTCTGTTTGCGTACGCCCTCGCCCTGACGGCATGCGCGGTGCCGTCGCAGTATATGGGCATCGGCTTTGCGCCGGCAGCGGCCTCCACTGAACTGCAAGGATTGGCGATGGGCGCGCAGGCGGGGCATAAGCAGGCCCAGTTGGACTTTGGCATACAATATGAAGAAGGGCATGGGGTTGCCACGGACCTTCGCAAGGCGCGCAAGCTATACCGATTGGCCAGCGCAGATACGGGCGGGACGACTTGTGTATATGTTCCCGGCACACGCAAGGGTGAGGCGGGTGACGCCTGTTAGCTTGGGCGTGCGGCAGAGTGGGCTGCTGGAGGCTAAGGTTAGGTTGGATGGGTTGGAGGAAATAGAATAATGACAAAAGGAATTATTTGTTTTTCGTTACTTCTGGCATCATCAATATTATATGTATTATCGTTTAGATCTCCTTCTATGGTATTTAATTTAAATGATTGCAAAATTTTATTAGTAAATAGACGAGATTTGCTAAGTTGTTCTTTTAATTTTGGCGCAATTATATCAATATTTATATCGCTAGTTTTTATAAATATTATTTTCAAATACATTTATAAAAAAATTAAAATTTTATTTATCAAATTTATTGAGAGTTAAATTATGGCACTTGGACCTGGAACGAGAGCGATAACTCCTCCCAATTTGCGGACTGGCCCTGAGAGAATACGCAGTATTGTCCGCGATACTCCTGGTGTAATTAAATTTGATTATGATCGAGCAAAAACTGCATTTAAATTCAAAAAAGGTGCAACTTTCATTCATGCGATTGGCAGGAGACAAAAAATGAGTAATAACCCAACTCCTAGAGTTACGGTGACAGTGCATTTAATTAGTGGTTTCTATGCAAGTACGAGTTTGCTCATGCATCTATCTTTGTGCCTTGTGGCCTGGCCTTTATTTCACGCAAAGACCGCGAAGATTTTCAAGAGGATATGCTAGGACGCAAGGACTCTTCTTTTCTTTGCGTGAAACACTTCGCGCTGTCCTATCGGGGTAATTGAGGTGTGAACTTTGGCGGATTACGGGGGGTATTCACGCAGGACAAGGGCCTATTAGACAAAATTACGGTGACAGTGCATTAAACTATTATTCCCTCTTGCAGTGTAGGATATTATGCGCGAAGCAACTCGTGTACCACCCAGCTCCTGTAGGTAGTCACGGTGTGGATGCGAGTCGTCTAAATCGCTAATAATCTCGGTCTGCTGTGCGTTTGAGGTGAGAACTTAGTGTGACTTTCCAGCTGCATTCGGCTTTATCAGCGGGGCAGCACGCAGCACGCAGCGCGCTGTCAGGCGTGCTGACCCAAGGCGTGAGCATTGAGTTACGGTGACAGTTCATTTATCTATAATGCAAAACTGTTGCGGAGCTCAGCGGGACCTCTTTGCGCCTTAAATCCTACATTCCATTTCACGCAAAGGCCGCGAAGATTTTTAAGAGGTGCCTGCACGCGGGGTCCCTTCTTTTCTTTGCGTGAAACACATTGCGCTGTCCTGCCGGGGTAATTGAGGTGTGAACTTAGCGTAGTTTCTGCCGAGAAGGCATTGCAGTAGGCGGGGCTATTGCGCCGATGTTCGGGAGCGACTTGGCCGCTCCCGAACTGCGTGTTTAGTTCATTTTCATCTTGCCCATGTCATGGTCTTTGTGGTCTTCATGACCGTCATGACTAGGCTTTTGCGTGCCGGTGGCTTTGTCTTTGCAGCAGCAGCATTCCTTCTCAGGGGGCGGCGGCGGCTCTGCGGCAAAGGCAGCACTGGACACGGTCAGCGCCAATGCGCCGATAAACATCTTCATTTTCATAATAATCTCCATAATATCTAGTTGATTGAAATACACTCAATCCAATCGTGGAGGCGGCGGTACCGGTGTGCTTGGCAGGCCAGCAATGGGCGGCGTGTGCGCAGGCATATATATCGGCGCAACTAATCCCGTATCATTATTGTGGATATAACCTGCGGGCAACAGCACAAGGCAACCGGCGTGACACATCCCCGCCTGTTTTCCGTCCGAATGATGGGCCGGTAGTTGATGGTCCGGTGATTGATGGTCCAGTGATCGATGGTCCAGTGATTGATGGTAAGGTGACTGATGCTGCAAATGC
>JAYWFI010000144.1:0-7952 GCA_043778865.1 Sphingomonadales bacterium | reverse complement strand
AGGTTGGTGTCGAACAAATCTTCCATAGACAGTTCACCTGATAATATGGCGGATTGCGTCAGTTCGATAAGTCCTGCTGCCTTCGACATGGCCAATTCTGCCAGTTTTTGATCATCGGGCGAAAGGCCGCTGTGTACAATGTTATCAAACATCTGATTTGTCCGTAGCTCTAAACGCAAAATCTCGTCTCTTGCGCCTGCCATCTGGCTTTGAACGCTCGCGTTAGAATCTGTCACAGCCGTTCGAATACGCTGTGTATCGTCGATTCCGGTATGAAGCGCAGCAGTATTTTTGGCGATCTCTGCATTGCGTTGATCCACTCGGCCAATAATGTCACCCAAATCGCCTAGCAGCATCTCCATATTAGAAAATTGGGCATTGGCACGATCTTTATTCTCCATGCCTGTACGAATTTCTCCAACTAGCTTTTCCGCTTCGGATGACAGTGAGAGTACAGTGCCTGTAATTTCAACTGCTGCCCCTCTCGAATCCCGCGCTAGTTTCTTAACCTCGGCGGCAACCACCGCAAACGTATTGCCAGCTTCGCCTGCCTTTTCTGCTTCAATTGCTGCATTCAAGGCCAGCATATTGGTGGTTCTTGCAATAGAGTCAATTGAATGAGAGGCGCGCTTTAATTGGTCCATCGCAGCAGCAAAGCCAACGATATGTAAACCTAATCGATTTACCAAATTAATGAGTTCGGAAAAGCTTGCGATTGAAAGGCTTATTGTTTCATTGCCCGCTTGCAGCTTTTCTCTTGCTGTATCGGATAACTCACGGGCTTCAGAGGTTGCTTGCGCGACACTGGCGATTTCTTCAGCAAGCCGAGCAGTTATCGTCGCCAATATCTCGTGATCTGCGTGCAGCCGGTCTGCAGATGAAAGCGCACTGTGCAGTGTGCCTGCGGTTTGTGCGCAACCAACGGCGACATCACCGCAGATTTTTGCAGTTTCATCAATCCAGCTTTGCGTAGATGTTACTTGATTATTCATCACAACAGGCAGCCTATCTAATTACATTAATGACTATATTAGATTTGTAGCTAATAAATCATTAAGGCTTCGCGCCAAATTCTGGATACGAATACAGATTGACCGTGAGAGTATCTACAGGCAGGAATAGTGAAGACCAAACCTCAGGCAAAACCTCATGTTTTTCAACTTTCTCGATGAATTGCGAACCGCCGGAATATCCGCAAGTATGAAGGAGCATTTGCTGCTGCTTGAGGCACTAGACCGCGATGTTATTGAGCGGACACCAGAAGAGTTTTACTTTTTATCACGGTCAATATTTGTCAAAGATGAAGGACTGCTCGACCGGTTTGATCAAGTATTTAACAAGGTTTTTAAGGGATTGCTCACCAGCTACGGCGATGCGAACGCTGATATCCCAGAAGACTGGTTGAAAGCAGTCGCCGAAAAATTCTTATCCGCCGAAGAGATGGAGAAAATAAAAGCGCTCGGTGACTGGGACGAAATTATGGACACCTTGAAAAAGCGTCTTGAGGAACAAAAAGAACGGCATGAAGGCGGCAGCAAGTGGATAGGTACAGGCGGTACATCGCCATTTGGTAACGATGGCTATAATCCAGAAGGCGTACGAATAGGCGGCGAATCAAAGCATAAACGCGCCATAAAGGTATGGGAAAAGCGCGAATTTCAAAATCTTGATAGCACCCGTGAGCTTGGAACACGTAACATTAAGGTTGCCATGCGGCGGCTTCGCAGATTTGCTCGGGACGGCGCACAAGACGAGCTTGATATTGACGAGACAATCCGCGGAACGGCTAAACAAGGTTGGTTAGATATCCACATGCGTGCCGAACGGCGTAATGCGGTTAAGCTGCTGCTCTTGCTTGACGTTGGCGGTTCAATGGACCCATTTGTCAAAATGTGTGAAGAGCTCTTCAGTGCGGCAAGCAGTGAATTCAAAAATATGGAATTTTTCTACTTTCATAATTGCCCATATGAAGGACTATGGAAAGATAACCGGCGCCGCTTTGCCGAACGCACGCCTACTTGGGATATCCTTCATAAATTTCCGCATGACTATAAGATTGTTTATGTTGGCGATGCGGCAATGAGCCCGTACGAGATTACACATCCGGGTGGTTCGGTTGAACATTTTAATGAAGAATCGGGTGCGGTTTGGTTGCACCGAATGGCGAATACATATTCTTCATCTGTTTGGTTAAATCCTGTGCCCGAACAGCAGTGGGGCTATTCACAATCCACAAAGATCATCAAGGAACTGATGAATAACCGAATGTATCCGTTAACGCTTCAGGGACTTGATAGCGCAATGCGCGAGCTTAGCCGCAAGAGTTGATATAAGGTCGCTTGAGCTTATAACCCTCGCAAATCTGCGCAAGTTGATAGTGCAGTGCAAAAAAATCAGCCGCTACTATCTATGTCAAATAGCCACAGATTATATCTCAAACAGTAACCTACATTGCAAGTTAAGCTGTATTAATACAGCAGATACCTGCGCCGTTTTTCAATCCATGCATTTTCATCCGGCACTGTAATCGCATCTAAATCATCCGCTGTAGACGCGGCGTCATCCACCCATTGGCGTAACAGCGGACTTCCATTAATGACATCTATGGGTAGTTTTCCAAGTTCATATTCATAAGGAAAGTCTCGCCATAAACCGTAATCGGGATATAGATTGCGGATTGCCTTAAATGCGAGCGTCTGTATCCGCCATGGCTTAAATGCCTCATGACCGTAAAAGTTACCTTCGCAATGTATCTGAATACCGTGGCATAAGACGCTTTGATGTTTATGGAATGTAGGTTCAAACCAGCACTCCCGCAATACGCACCCATGTAACCATCGCGGCGCGAAACGTTTCATCTCTGTCATGACGGCGCGTGCATCAATATCTGGCGCACCAAACAGCTCTAACGGCCGGGTAGTGCCCCTGCCCTCTGATAAAGTCGCCCCTTCGAGCATTACAGTCCCCGCATAAGCGCGCGCCATAGTTAGATTTGGGGCATTGGGACTGGGGTTAATCCAAATGCGATCTGCAGGCCAACCATAGCTAGGCCCCGCATCAGGATGATATCCCTGCATTTCAATCACGCGGTAATCAGCCTTAATTGCAAAGTGATCGATGAACCAATGGCCCATCTCGCCCAGTGTCATACCATGCCGCATCGGCATCGGCCCTGCCCCGACAAAGCTCTCCCAGCCTGCACGTAGCGTTAGCCCTTCTACAGGACGCCCTGCTGGATTTGGCCGGTCCAAAACCCACACAGTTTTTCCATGCTGCGCCGCAGCTTCTAACATATAACGCAAAGTTGTGATGAAGGTGTAGATACGGCAGCCAAGATCTTGCATATCAATCAAAATAGTATCAAACGTATCCATCATTTCTGCGGTTGGCTGGCGCACTTCGCCGTATAGGCTGAATACAGGTATGCCGTGAACAGGATCCGTAAAATCAGGCGATTCCATCATGTTGTCCTGCTTGTCTCCGCGAAGTCCATGTTGCGGCCCGAACGCAGCAGTGACATTTACCCCATCAAGTGACGCCAAGGCGTCAAGCGAATGCGTAAGATCATGTGTTACAGACGCTGGATGTGCCAACAACGCGACGCGCTGTCCCGATAATGCAACCCGTAGCTCGGGTTCAGAAATCAACCTATCGATGCCGTTTTTCATACAGGACCCGTAGCCTTCAGTGGTAATGTAAAGCAAGAACGGTCATGAAATTCAGGCTCGTCTTGGTGATGTGCCAGCGACCAATAGGAATTTTTGCCGCCTTGTTCTTCGGCAACAACGGTTAATCCCACATCGAGCCCGGTATTAAGATATGCCTGCTGCCATTTATGCGGCAGCATGACGGCCGCTTCCAAAGCAAATTTGGCATGACCTGATTCAATACTTATTTCAGGCACGGCCAAAACGTCTAAGTCCGCTACGTCTTTGCGGTAATCTGTAAATTGATAGGCGGCCCATTGTGACGATGGCGAAAAGTTGTACTCAATATATTCTGGCTTATCCTTTATGCCTAAGAAAACCTCACAACATGTTGTATGCCATAGGAAATCTGTACGCAAAGGCTCTTTAATCTGTGCAATAACAAGCGCGCTATGCGGAACATCGACAGCATAGCGCAGCTTCAGCAGACCATCTGATGATATCTCATAGCTTACCTCCATCGCCTGAATAAACTGCGCTGGAGTCTTTTTGTGACAGTGCAATTTCAATATATTGTCCAAGTTGCTCTCCTTATGTAAGGCATTAGATTATGGTAAAATATCAATCTGACCTGCTCCGCTTACTTAATGATCGCGGCTATATCCACCAAATTACCGATGCAGCTGCTTTGGATGCAATGGCCTTGAAACAGGTTATTCCCGCATATATTGGCTTTGATGCCACTGCGCCTTCGCTGCATGTGGGCAATCTGGTGTCTGTTATGCTACTGCGCCGTTTGCAACAAGCCGGACATAAGCCCATTGTATTAATGGGCGGCGGCACAACAAAAGTTGGCGATCCGTCAGGTAAAGATGAAGTAAGAAAGCTGCTTGATACCGAAGGAATAAACCGAAATATAGCTTGTATCCGGCGCATATTTGAGCGTTTTTTAACTTTTGGAGATGGCCCTACAGATGCCGTTATGGTCAACAATGCGGACTGGCTTGAAAAGCTTGGTTATGTCGATTTGCTGCGAGATGTGGGCCCGCATTTTACCATAAACCGGATGCTTACTTTTGATTCGGTCCGCCTTAGGTTGGACAGGGAGCAGCCGCTAACTTTCCTCGAATTCAACTACATGATCCTGCAAGCATATGATTTTATGGAACTGTCACGCGGCTATGGATGCCGCTTACAAATGGGTGGTTCCGATCAATGGGGTAATATTATCAATGGTGTAGAGCTTAACCGGCGCATAGATGGAACCGAAGTTTACGGGGTAACAACACCCCTGATTACAAAGGCCGACGGAACCAAAATGGGCAAATCGGTTTCAGGGGCCGTTTGGTTACATGAAGATCAGTTGCCACATTGGGATTACTGGCAATTTTGGCGCAATAGCGATGACCGAGATGTAGGCAAATTCCTTAGATTGTTCACAGATTTACCGCTAAATGAAATTGAGCGCTTAGAAAAATTTGAAGGCGGCGCCATCAATGAAGCCAAAATTATACTGGCCAATGCAGCGACAGCCTTGTGCCGAGGTGAAGAAGCAGCCGCCGCCGCAGAAGCCACGGCGCAGCAAACATTTATGGGAGGCGGCGCAGGTATGGACTTGCCAGCAGCTATGATAAGTGAAGATCAAATAACTGTAATTGATGCATTATTAGTGTTGAACTTTGCAAGCTCACGCAAAGACGCACGCCGATTAATCGATGGTGGTGGTGCACGCATAGACGGAGAGCAAATAACCGATGAAAACTATGTAATCACAAAATCGGATACGCCTGTGAAAATTTCTTCAGGAAAGAAAAAACACGGTATCCTGAAGTTTATTTAGACGCACCATAGATTTCTGAACGGAATTTTACTTTTTCTTTGGACATATCTGTCAGACAGATATGGGGCACAATAGGGAAAAGGGTCGTATTTATGGCATCATCTATACCAAAAGATGATTATGATCTGCGTAGAGCAGCAAGGCACAGAGCCGATCATAAAGTAATTGTGGAAAGCAAGCTGCATGGCGATTTGCCTGTGCATATTATTAACGTGTCCGCGCAAGGATTTATGACAGATGACAATGCGGTGTTTCAACGCGGTGACCGGGTTGAACTACGCTTACCGGAAGTTGGCCGAATCGAAGCTTATGTCATTTGGGTTATGGAAAACAGGGCCGGCTTTCAATTTGAGCGTGTAATTCGCCTGCCGGACTTTATGAAAATGTTGCATATTGTTTCACCGCGTATCCGCGATGCAAAACGCGGTTAGCTTGCGCTAAGTAATGCTAAGCAATCCTAAGCCCTGCTAACCACCGCGAAGTGTAGCAATTCCCGCATCGCGCTCGAATAAATAAAGAGCAATACGCGCTGCCTCTCCCCGCGACCCGGAGAGGCCGCCATCCCGGTCCAGTAATAATCTGGCGTCATCGGTAGCAACGGGCAAATAAGCCGCGATTTGCTCCGCCGTTGCAATGCGAAATGGGCTATCTCCGGACTGGCGCGTACCCAATATTTCCCCACTACCGCGCAGCTTCATGTCTTCTTCGGCAATCCGAAAGCCATCATTGGTCTCCCGCATCAGCGCGAGCCTTGCATGCGCTGTCTCACCAATATGCGCGCTTCGCACCAGCAAACATATCGACTTTTCCGCACCCCGGCCCACACGTCCGCGCAGCTGATGCAACTGCGCCAAGCCAAACCTGTCTGCTGCTTCCACGACCATCAGGCTGGCATTGGGCACATCCACGCCAACCTCAATCACAGTAGTGGCGACCAATAACCTTGTTTTTCCGGCAATAAATGCTTCCATGACGGCATCTTTTTCTGGCCCTCTCATGCGGCCATGCACAACCGCAACTTGATCTCCAAAACGTAACCGCAATGCCTCTGCACGCTGTTCGGCTGCTGCCAGATCACTGTATTCGCTCTCTTCGACTAAGGGGCATACCCAAAATGCCTGCTTACCCGCTGCAAGATGCCGGCCAACGCCCTCCACCAATTCTGGCAATCGTTCACTCGACATTACGCGGGTTTCAACGGGCGTCCGCCCAGGTGGCAGCTCATCAAGCGCAGAACAATCCATCTCACCGTAACACGCCAGCGCCAACGTACGCGGGATTGGCGTTGCCGTCATGACGAGCAGGTGCGGTATCCCCTTAGCTTTGCGTGACAGCATCAATCGCTGTGACACACCGAAACGATGCTGCTCATCAATCACGGCCACGGCAAGTGATTTATAGGTCACTGCCTCTTGGAATATCGCATGCGTCCCAACAAGAATGTGAATCGAACCGTCCGCCAGCCCCATCAATGTGGCTTCGCGCGCTTTGCCTTTGTCACGGCCCGTAAGAATAGCAACATTAACGGGTAATCCAGCCAAAATCTGACGCAGATTGGCATAATGTTGCCGCGCCAGAATCTCTGTGGGGGCCAAGAACGCGCCTTGCTTCCCCGCCTCCACTGCGCGCAGCAACGTCATCAACGCAACCATCGTCTTGCCCGAGCCAACATCGCCTTGTAACAACCGAAGCATCGGGCGCGGTTGCTGCATATCGCCCTCAATCTCCGCGATTGTGCGCTGCTGCGCGCCGGTAAGAGCAAAGGGTAGCTTCAGCGCGCCGGTTAAATGGCCGTCGCCAACAATCGGCGTCCCAGTGCGCTTATCCATCGCGGCGCGCACAAGCCGCAGGGCGAGTTGATTGGAGAACAGTTCATCATAAGCCAGCCTATCGCGCGCGGCCTGATCCTGTTTGCGGTGCACCGTTGCCAGCGACGTAGCCCAATCCGCCCAGCCTTTTTTCGCTAAATAACTGGGCTCGATCCATTCGGGTAACGTAGGAACTTGCGTCATGGCGTCATCCAATAATAGGCCTAAACGTTTATTCGTAAGCCCTTCGGATAAGGGATAAATCGGTTCAGCTAGACCAGGGCCACTTGCACTTGCCGCAGGCTCAATATGATCAGGATGCACCATTTGTAGCTCATCGCCGTACCGTTCCAATTTACCAGAGATAATCCGCGTTTCGCCGATTGGTAATTGCTTCTTTGCCCAACTGCCATTGCGGCCAAAGAAAGTAAGCGTGATGTAGTTACCCGCAGGATCTGCGCCAAAAATCCGCGTGGGTGCGCGCGCCGATGCTCCGCTGCGATGGTCCATAATTGTCAGGTGCACTATGATATTGTCACCCACATCGGCGACATCAAGTTCGCTTACAGACTTCCTGTATGTCCAGCTTGATGGAAAATGATAAAGCAAATCTTTGACGCGCTCCAACTTCAATCGCTCTAAAGGCTTGGCCATTGC
>JAYWFI010000143.1:0-2601 GCA_043778865.1 Sphingomonadales bacterium | reverse complement strand
GAAACCCCCGCAAACCCAACCGCCGCGATTGTTGATCTTGATCTGATGGTACGGATCGCAGACGAAGTAGGTACCAAGCAAGGTCACCGACCGCTGGTGGTGGTTGACAACACGTTGCTGGGTCCATTTGCTCAGCGCCCTATTGAACACGGTGTTGACCTGTGCCTAACATCGCTAACCAAATATTGCGGCGGGCACAGCGATCTGCTGGCAGGCGGGATTAGCGGACGTAAGGAATTGATCGATCCGCTTAGATTGCTGCGTACGACATGGGGCAATCATCTTGATCCATATACCGCGTGGCTTGTGCTGCGTTCGCTGGAATCTGTTTCTGTACGTACTGAACGCGCGATGGATAATGCGCGCGGTGTGGCGGAATATCTGCGGGATCACCCCAAGGTCGCAGGCGTAACCTACCTTGGCTTTCTTACCGAAGGTACCCCGCAACGCGCCGTATATGACCGTCAGTGCAAGGCGGCTGGATCGACATTTTCGTTTCACTTGCACGGCGCAGAGGCAGAAGCTTTCCGGATGCTCGACCAGCTAAAACTATTAAAAGTAGCGGTAAGCCTTGGCGGTTCGGAAACGCTGATCTGTCATTCGGCAAGCACGACGCACTATGCCGTTGCGCCTGACATGCGGCTTGCGGGCGGGATTACAGACGGCACAATGCGGCTATCTGTTGGGCTGGAACATGTAGATGATTTGATCGGCGATCTAGCTCAAGCTTTGGAGGCGGTGTGATGGAACTCAATTTTACAGGCACAGATTTGTGCGCAGTAAACGGCACAAGAAGCGCGCCCGAAACGCATTACGAAGTGGTTGTCGTGGGCGCGGGGCCAAGTGGGATAGCGGCGGCGATTGAGGCGGCACAGGCCGGAAAAAAGGTGTTGCTAGTTGATGAAAACCCCGTGTCCGGCGCGCTGATGGGCAATGACACGCCGCTGTATTTCGGCGGGCGGATGACGGCAGCGACGCAGGCGAGTGAGCGCATGTTAGAGGCGATTTTCATAAGCATGCCCGCGCTGGAAACGGCGATGGAGGCTGGCGCTGAACTGCTGCTTGGCACAACGGCATGGGGTGTTTACCGCAATGGTTCAGGCGCGATGAGTATGCCCGACCAAGTTGTTGGCCTTGCCGATACGACACGTTCTTGGCTGGTTAGTTTTGACAACATCGTGCTGGCAACCGGCGCGCGCGATTTGGCGATGGCGTTTCCGGGTTGGAACCAGCCCGGCGTAATGGGCGCGGCCGCGCTGCAAATGTTGCTGACGCGCTATGATGCGTTTGCCGGACGGCGGATGCTGATCCTTGGTTCGCATGATCTGGCGCTGGAAACCGCGCTGCTTGCGCACGGACGCGGCATTGAGGTTCTGGGCCTGATTGAAACGCGCGGTGCGCCGCAGGGTGATGCAGATTTAATCGCGAAGGTTGAGGAAGCGGGCATCGCTATTCGCTGCGGCCAAACCGTTACACTTGCGTCAAGCGGGATTGACGGCGTTAACGGCGCAACCCTGTCAACGGGTGAGCACATCGCCTGCGACACCATATGCGTTGCCATCGGGCTTATCCCGTCAATTGAGCTGGTTGATGCGATGCACGGGGCGCGCGTGCTGAATGCGGCGCGCGGCGGATATGTTCCGGTGGGTGAGGCAAATGTATCTGCGGTTGGTGATTGCGCCGGGCTGGCTGATACTGGCTTTGACCATATCGCTTACCGGATGGATTGGATGCGCGCTTTGTCTGCGGTCTGCAAAGACGATACGATAATCTGCCACTGTGAAGAGGTAACACGCGGCGACATTATCGGTGTGCAGCCGCCGAACTATTTGGAGCGTTCGGCCCCAATGTGCGCGCGTTCACTAGATACATTGCTTGAAAGCGGCCCCGCCAACCCTGACCAGATTAAGCGGCTAACGCGCGCGGGCATGGGCACATGCCAAGGCCGCCGTTGCCGCGATCAAGTGGCGATGCTGCTGGCGATTGAGGCGGATAAGCCGTTTGGCACCATCCCGCTGGCCACCCACCGTGCGCCCGTACGCCCCCTGCCACTGCATATTATGGCGGATTGGCAGGAGCCGGCAGCAATGGATGCGGCGTGGGATGTTTGGTTTGGCATTCCAACCGCATGGGTCCCGCACGAAGATATCGGTACGCCGCACGAAGACGCGCACCGTCAGATGCTATACACAGGAATGTACGAATGAGCGGATCAGAAGTTGTCATTGTCGGCGGCGGCGTAACGGGGCTTAGCGCGGGTTGGTGGCTGGCGCGGTCGGGCGTCAAAGTCACCGTTCTCGACAAGTTTATCGTCGGCTGGGAAGCATCGGGCCGAAATGGCGGCGGTGCATCGCATTATGCCAGCCCTTTGTTTGATGAAGAACAGCGGATGTGGCCGCAAATGGACGCGCTGCTTGGCTATCCAACCGAGCATCAAAAAGAGCGCGTTATCATCGCGATGACAGAGCGGCAGTGGGAACAGTACCGCTTTGTCGCCGAACGTCACAAACGGTTGAACCATCCGGTTGAATTGCTTGATACCAAACAGGTGATGGACGCGGTGCCGCTGGCCAGTGAGAAATGCTACGGCGGCGTGCATTA
>JAYWFI010000142.1:0-13974 GCA_043778865.1 Sphingomonadales bacterium | reverse complement strand
CAGGCATTGGCAGGGCACGAAGAAATAAGGCGGTTCATAGACTGGATAGCCAACAAACCGCCCGATTTTGATGCGCCAACAAAGCGGCGTAACGCCTGGTTAGCTCGTTTTTATTTAGCTTGTTTTTTCGGGCATCATTGATGAATGCAGATGGTCAATCTTCCACGCGCCGCCTTCCATTTTATAGATAAAGCTATAGCGGGCTTTCACGACGGATTGAACGCCTTTATCGTCGGTAAATGTCACGGTCCATGTGCCGACGCGCGATGCCGTTTTGCAATCGATGCGCACCGTGCTTGTGTCGATGGTACCAACAGGGTTTTTCTTCAAAAAGTTGGTGAAGTAATCATTGATCCCTTCGGGCGTAGTGCGCGGCGTGTTGCTAACGGTCGCCAACAATACGGCATCTTTGGCGAACAGGCTGGTCACTTTTGCCGGATCCTTTGTCGCCCATGAATCATTGAACTTGCCAAACTGTGCTTCAACTTGCGCAGGGGTAACCGCCACGCATTGTGCCGCGCTTGATGCTTTTGACATTTTTGCCATTGGCTTTGCGTATATAGGCGATGCCGCCAACACTGCCGTTGCCGCTGCTAAAATCATAAACTTCTTCATATATATTCTCCTGCATTATAGTATGTTATTTCAGGTGTTGTCCGCTCCTGTAACGGCATCATGTGTTTTCCACTTTCTGTGTTTTCCACAATGAATAGATTATGCCCGCCATAATGATTGCTATGGTGACAAAAAGACTGAGCATCGGCGGGAACTTTTCGCCGTTCATCAGGAAATCAGATACAAATATCTTTGACCCGATAAACACCAGCACCAACGCCAGCGCATATTTTAGATAATGGAAACGGTGCACCATTGCCGACAATGCAAAGTACAGCGCGCGCAGGCCAAGAATGGCCATTATGTTTGATGTGTAGACAATGAATGTGTCCGTGGTGATCGCAAAGATTGCAGGCACGCTGTCAACCGCGAACACGAGGTCCGCCAGATTGATTATCACCAAGGCCAAGAACAATGGCGTAGCAGCCAAGGCCAGCTTGCCTGTTTTGCTATCGACCTCACGAACAAAGAACTTCTCATCGTGCAGCTTGCGGGTGATCCGCATACGGGCGGATAGGAATTTGACGACAGGATTTTTGGAAACGTCTACTTCGCTGTCGCCTGCAAACAGCATCTTGATGCCCGTGGCGATCAGGAAGGCAGCGAATATATATAGCGTCCAGTAAAATTGTTCGACCAGCGCCGCGCCTGCCGCAATCATGACGCCGCGCAATATGATGACGGCCAAAATCCCCCACAATAACGCGCGATATTGATACTTTCGCGGAATGGCAAAGTAGCTAAATATCAAAGATATGACAAACACGTTGTCGATAGACAACGCTTTTTCAATGAAGAACCCGGTGTAATATTTCATACCCAGATCCGCGCCCTTTGCGGCCCATACCCACATTCCAAATGCCAGCGATACGGTAATATAAAAGGCGGATAGTTTCAAGCTTTCACCGATACCCATTTCGGCATCTTCCTTGTGCAATATACCAAGGTCAAAGGCCGTAAGCACAATAACAATGCCGATAAAACTAAGCCAGAACCAGATGGGTGTACCCAACCAGTCCATCATGAAAAATTCCATGGTGAAATCCAATGTATGTCAGGGTAACATAAAGACGGGCAGCAACGAGAAGGGGGGATCATCGTTACTGCCAGCCTGTTTCAGTACGGCTTAATACCGTATCGAAATTACGCTAATTGGCGGCGCGGTGTGTTGCCCGCCGCCAACCGTGACAATTTGTCTTTGACAGAAAGCTTCATTTTCTTAAGCTTTTGGACTTGGGCCATATCGGGCAACCGCCGGCGCAGCTCGCTGCGCAGTTTGCTGTCTAAACGCTGATGAAACTCCATCAATCGGAATGATTTGGGGGACATAATGTATACTCCTCATGAATGTTAAATTCAATCGGATGGTCCAGCGGTGGCAATGGTTTCTTGGGAGGGGTAATGCCCATAGACCAGCACCGGAAACATCCGATGCGGCCGACATCACGTCATAATCTGAACGCCAGAGGGGCCCGGTCCGCACAAAAGAAATAGAGTGATTCGTTCGGATTAGCAAGTGGAGTTTTTTACTCTATCTCAAAGCAGCGGTGCCGCGGCAGCTTTGTTGGGGGGGGGGTGCTGACTGTCCGGTTTATAGAAAAGTGCTTCAAAGCAGCCGTTCGAATTCACCCACGCGTTATCATCTTGAAAATTCCAGTAGCACTGGCAATCAAATTCGCATCAGCACTTATTGTTGCCTTTGCAAAAGCGATTGAGCGGCCAACTTTGGTCGGCTCAGCACAAATTTCCAACCATTGGCCTATCTCTCCAGCGGATAGAAATTCAGTCGACAGTTGAATAGTCAGCGCTGACATGCCTTCCGACTGAACGACGCACGACAGGCCAAGCGCATTGTCCGCTAAGGCCGAGATTACGCCGCCATGCAAGATACCGCGCGCGTTGCAGTGTGGCGTTGCAATCCGCAAACCGAGCAAGAAAACACGGCCTTCCCGCCGGGAATAGAGTGGCTCCCAAGGGTCAGTAACCGGACTCTGCCTGAAATGGCGTTCGAAGCCAGAGGGTATGTCGTCCATCATGTCGCTGTAAATGCCGTAACGGCATCAAACACACGCTGCGGGTCTTCCAATTCGGGCGTATGACCAAGATCGTCAAATGTAATGCACGAGACGCCATCAAACAGGCGCGCAAGCGAATGAACATTTTCCGCAGGATGCGAACGGTCAGCTGCGCCCCAAATCGACAATATGGGCTGCGAGGGGGCTGGCAGCGCGCCCGAATGCTCCATGTAAATTTGATAGGCGCTTGCGAGTGACCACATTGCACCCTGCTGAAATGACTGTTCTGCACAAATGCAGAAATGGTCAATCTGCTCTTTTCGGCCAACCGATAAATTATACCATTGCGGCATTCTTTTCGGTGCCAGCCGTTTCATGATCACTTGCCCGAAGACGGGGCGCGCAAGAATGCCTTTGGGATCGCGACCCGCTTTCCAGCGCGCGAAAGCCTCCGTTCCGCCGCCTTGTATAAGGCAAAGGCGCGAGACGAGATCGGGGGCACGAACGGCAAGATCGATTGCGCACAGGCTTGCGGCGCAGGAAAAGGCAAAGATATTGTTTGTGCCGCAGACGGCCCGGACAAACCGTGCAAGATCATCATTGGTCTCTTCAAAGCCGAAGCCGTAGCTGTGATCTGCGGCTGAAAATCCCATTGCCGGTAGCTCAACAACAATCACGCGAAAATGTTTGGCGAAGATTTCGACAAGCTGGTCATAAACCTCCAGCGTCATCGGCGGATCGGCTGTAAAGATGATGGTTTGTCCCTCGCCCGCTTCGAGATAGCGATATTGAACGCTTTCGGTGGTGTAAAACTTGATATTTGAACGGGTTTGCGCAGGCCAGCCCGTGCGGAACCGGGTCATTTTTGTTCTTCCGCCCCAAGTGTCGATTCGCGTTCCAAGCCGCGTTAGAAAGCCAGTCATCAATCGCGCCCCGCCCGCGCTGCGACATCTCTAGCCAACATGAATGCAGCAAGGCACAGGAAGGCTGCAATTCCCAGATGTCGCCCAACAATAACGGTGGGTGCCCCGGCCTGTGCTGCAACCCATGCGTCACCGAGCGGCAGAACGATGGCACAAATTGCCATCCATTTAAGTGGTATCAACTCTTTGCGCAGCAGGAACACCGAAACGAGGAGCGCGATGAACCCAGCGCGTAGTCCGTAGATTTGCACCCAGCCATGCAATTCCGCAGCTTGGGAGGGAATGCCCATATATGTGGCGAAGCTTGTAGGGTCGATAAATGCGCGCGCAGCATTGGCGCCTTGCGACAGAGCCATGGCGCAGGCCATCCAAAAACCAAAGGATCGGGTGAGGGGTGGCATTGCGCCAGCTTTCGCGTTTATGTTGGTCATGGGCTGCACCCTATCAGCACCCGTCATTCATTTAAGTTGAATAAGAACGATGATAGATGATATAAACTCATCTATGAAACTGCCTGACGATTTTCCGCCTTGGTCTAGCCTCATTGCCTTTCGCGTTGCAGCGCGACGTAAGAGTTTTCGCGATGCCGCACTCGAACTGCGCGTTACGCCCTCAGCGATCAGTCATCAGATCAAAAGGCTGGAGACTGCGGTTGGTGGGCCATTGTTTGAACGACGTGTCCGTAAAGTTCAGCTAACGGTTCTTGGTAAAAGTCTCGCGGAGGGGCTGGAGCGCGGCTTTGACGAGATATCTGCAGCTCTGACTCGTGTTCGCGCTGGATCGCAACTGACAATGTTGCGAATTGCGGCTTTGCCTTTGTTTGCCAATGGTTGGCTCACTCGCCGACTGCCCTCTTTCGAGAAACGCCATCCCGAGCTTTCGATTGCGATTGATACGTCGGCGAACATCGCAGACTTGCTGTTTGGTGAGGCGGACGTAGCGGTGCGTAATTTACATGCTCCGACACCTGGCGTCTGGTCGCAAAAGCTGCTTGATATTAGGGCTGTTCCGCTCTGCACGCCTGAAGTTGCTGCATCGATAGCGTCGATTGATGATCTTTCACGGCAAACGTTGATCGGGCTGAGCGTGGGGCGTCTCGGATGGACCGATTGGTTCGCGTCGGTTGGTGCTGAGCAACCCGTTAACAGTCGCAAGCTGTTATTTGACAGCATGACGGCAGCAATCGATGCAGCAGCCGAAGGACGCGGGGTGTTGCTCGCACTGACCCCGCTTGTGTCGGAAATGCCAGCCGCGCAAGGGCTTGTGGTGCCGCTCTCATTTTCGCCGAAGGAAGCGGGAAGCTATTTCGTAGTTTGCAGAAAGGAGGATCGAGAAAATCTCGTAATCGGCGACTTCATCGATTGGCTATGCTTGGCAATGCAGCGCGACCTTCCGCGGTTACGCATGGCTGATAATCGTTTGATTACGAACTCGAAGGCGAATCATTCTGGGTCGAGCTAACGCCATAACTGTCTTGGCTTTTGCGCTAGGTGAATGGCAGCTTTTCAATGAATGACTTTGATGAACCAACGACCGCAAACTTGTCGGTTATCGCCGGTAGACATCGCGCCGGTTTCCGATGCGGATCACGGTGATGAGCATGACACTATCCTCTAGATCGGCGATGATCCGCCAATCGCCGACACGATATTTCCAAAAGTCGCCGAAGTCCTTGCCACGCAGCGCTTCCCCTATACTGCGCGGATCGTCGAGCATGGCGACGCGGTCTCGCAAAAAACTCAGAATGCGCCTGGATACTTGGGGATCGAGTTTGCGGAGTTGTTTGGCGGCGCTTTCGGCGAGTTCAACGCGCCAAGCCATATTCTTCCAGCAGTTCGCTTAAAGGAATGCGAGCCTCGGTCCCAGCCCGGACGCGTGCGCGCACGTCCAATGACAGATGAGCGTCCTCCAAGTCGTCTATATGTTCGACGATCGCCTCAATGGCGTAAAAAGTCTTCGAACGCCCTGTCAGTGTGGACAGCGCAGCGAGACGGTCTTCAACTTGCGTGGGCAATCTGAGTGACATAGGCATACCACTTGAGATAGCATGGCGATACACGTATCGCAAGTCCATTCGAATGACTGCTTTTGACGGCGGCCGCATCGACGCTAAACGTCCAAAAGCTTATCGGTTTCTGCCAATAACCATCTCTCGTTACCCTGTGCTGGGCTAATGGAGTAAGGGCAGTTTATGCGGGTACAACCTTAATCGCGTAGCAATTCGTTGATCGCGGTTTTGGCGCGGGTTTGGGCGTCCACCCGCTTTACGATTACGGCGCACGATAGGCTGGGGCCGGGGGAGCCATCGGGTAACGGCTTGCCGGGCAATGCGCCTGGCACCACCACCGAATACGCAGGAACGCGGCCGACAAATATCTCGCCTGTAGCGCGGTCGATAATCTTGCTGGTTCCGCTGATGAAGACACCCATTGACAATACTGCGCCTTCTTCCACGATCACGCCCTCGACCACTTCGGAACGGGCACCGATGAAGCAGTTATCTTCGATGATGACAGGCCCCGCCTGCAGAGGTTCGAGCACGCCGCCAATGCCCACACCGCCCGAAAGATGCACGTTCTTACCAATCTGCGCGCAGCTGCCGACGGTGGCCCATGTATCCACCATGCTGCCCGCATCCACCCGCGCGCCGATGTTGACAAAGCTTGGCATTAGGACAACGTTTTTGCCAATGTGACTGCCGTGACGTGCCACTGCGCCGGGTACAATGCGAAAGCCAGCGGCGCGGAACCGGGCATCATCCCATCCGGCGAATTTGGACGGCACTTTGTCAAATCCGGGCGCGCCCGCCGATCCGCCATCGACGACCACATTGTCGTTCAACCGAAACGAAAGCAGCACTGCTTTTTTTAGCCATTGATGGACCTGCCACTCGCCGTCTATTTTCTCGGCGACCCGCATGCTGCCATCGTCCAACCCGTTTAAGGCCGCCTGCACCGCATCGCGCACTTCGCCCTTTGTTGCGGCGCTCACGGTATCGCGAGCGTCCCATGCGGCATCGATTATTGCGGCGAGTTGATTGGTCATACAAGTTCCTGTTCGTTTATGGTGTGTAGCCATGTGGTTAAACATGCGGCGGTGTGATCCACATGATCGAGGTCAGAGCGCGCCTCTGCCTCTGCCGCTGCCTGTTCCGACCCATTGTTGATCCACAATGTTGTCATGCCCATAGATTTTGCCGGGCGTAAGTTGCGGGCCATGTCATCGGCGAAAAAGGCGGATGTAGGTGTAATATTATGCGCCTCACACAGCATCCGGTAGCTTGAGTCTGCAGGTTTTGGGACCATACCGCCTGCGATGACATCAAAGATACCTTCAAAACTATCGCCCAGTCCCAGCGCATTCAATACGCGCTGCGCATAGGGCGCATCGCCGTTGGTATACACAAGCTTACGTCCCGGAAGTGCAGCGACAAGCGCTTTAAGATCGGGGTTGGGTGCGATCCGGTCCAGCGCGATATCATGCACAAAATCCAGAAATTCATGCGGATTGATATTATGGTTTGCCATTAACCCTGCGACTGTTGTGCCGTAACGGTAGAAATAATCTTTCTGAACCTTATGCGCCGCGGCGGCATCGCATTTCAGTAATTGCTCCAGATAGAGCCGCATGCGCGCGTCCACCAAATCGAACAGATTAGATTCCGCTGGATATAACGTATTGTCTAAATCGAACAGCCAAGTGTCGATGTGCGATAGTTGTTTGTGCATAATAAGCGACTAGCGGCGTGTTCTAAATATCGCAACTGGCAATGCGGCTGTTCATTGTTTGGAAATCTGAATATGCTATTTTAAATAATAAGAGTCTATGGGATGGATGCCGGTGAACAATATAAAATCAAACAAAACGATTGCAGTGGGCGCTGGTATCGTATTCTCGCTCGCTTTATCTGCATGTGGCGGCGGTTCAAGCGGCGGCGGGCCGCAAGCTATTCCGATTGCGCCTGTTGCGCCAACACCGGTTCCCCCGCCGCCGCCGCCGCCTACGCCAACATCGGCCAATTTTAACACGGCGGAGTACCGGCGGTCCAGTGGGCCTGGATTCCACTCGGCTGCGACTGCGTATCAATCTGGAGCCAGCGGGCAGGGCGTTACTGTTGGTGTTATTGATAGCGGCATTGATCCTACTAGCCACGAGTTTACAGGCCGCATTTCATCGCAATCCTATGATGCAACAGGAGCAGGCAGAGCGCTTGGAGATGAAGACGGCCATGGGACTTTTGTCTCGCGCGTGATCGCTGCGGCTAAAGATGACCGCGACGTCCACGGTATCGCGTACAACGCCACAATACTTGCCTTGCGTGCGGACACTCCAGGTAGCTGCACGGTTTCAGGCGGAGACGGTAATGAAGCCAAGTGCGGATTTTCAGATGCGTCGATTGCGGCAGGCCTTAACCGGGCGGTAGATGCAGGCGCGCGGGTGGTGAATATTTCACTCGGCGGCAAAGGAGGAAATACGGCTTCCTTAATCGCGGCGGTTAACCGGGCGACACGGGCAGGGATAGTGATTGTTGTTTCGGCGGGTAACGAAGGCAAAACAGCGACACCAAAATATGATCCCCTTAACCCAAGTCCTTTTGCGCAAGATATACTCGCGGCGGGTAACGGGCTAGTTATCATATCAACCTCGGTGGATGACAAGAGCGTTATATCTGATTTTAGCAATCGCGCCGGCCTATCAAAAGATAGCGTACTTTCTGCCTTGGGATCACAAATCTGCTGCGAATATAAAGCGGATCAAATTTACAGGTTCGAAGAAAACGGAAGTAACTATGTAAATGTCTACAACGGCACGTCTTTCTCCGCGCCGCAAATATCGGGGGCGGCGGCTTTACTTGCTCAGGCGTTCCCAAATCTGACAGGCAAGCAAATCGTAACATTGTTGCTAACCAACGCGCGCGATGCCGGTGATGCCGGTACTGACGCAATATATGGCCGAGGAATATTGGATATCGCGCGTGCTTTTGCCCCGCAAGGGACAACGACACTTGCAGGCACAAAAACGGCTATTCCATTATCGGGGGCAGAAGGCAGCACCTCTGCTGCAATGGGGGACGCCGCAATTACATCGGAGGGCGTCGACAGCATAATATTGGATTCTTATGAGCGTGCGTATAATATTAACCTTGCATCGGGATTGACAGCGGCACCGCAAAAACAAAACCTTGCGCCTGCATTATTATCAACGGGGCGTTCGATAAATTCGAACATCGGTCCTGCACATCTCGCATTTTCTATCCAAGCAGGCACGCAAGGCTCTGCAGAAATCGTACCGCTTAATTTGTCAGCTCGGCAAAACGCAGTTTCACGGTTACTGGCGGGACGGGTAAGCGCGGCAATTGCAAAAAACACTCGGTTTAGCATTGGCATAAGACAATCTGCGGCCAATCAAATAGCAGAATTGCAAAATACCCATGACACAGCATTTGTGTCTGCAACCAGTGCGTACGGCGAGGCCGGATTTTCGCAGCAGCCTTTATCGTCATTCGCTGTACGCCGCGAATTAAAGGGATTTGGCATAACCGCCAGTGCCGAGACAGGCAAAGTGCAGGTGCGCAATTCAGCCATCCAAATATTCCGCCGTGGTCAGTATGACCAATACCGGTACAACGGTGCCGGTATCGCAATTGACCGTAAAATAGGGCAGGTAAATATCGCGCTTGCGGCAAGTTATTTGAATGAAGCCAATACGATATTGGGCGCGCGTTTTGCGGATTCTTTTGGTCAAGCAGGGTCAGAAACTATATTTGTAGATGGCACAATAGCAGCCGATTTGGACAAAAACTGGTCGCTTACGGGACAATGGCGACAGGGCTGGACATCGGCAAACAGGACGCAAACGATATTGCCCGGCAGCACTATACGTAGCAACGCATTCACTCTTGATCTGATCAGAAATAATGCGTTTATTAACGGTGACCGGATAGGCCTTCGCTTATCACAGCCGCTGCGCGTTATGGGCGGCGGATTGGCGCTAAACGTCCCGCTATCCTATGATTACAGCAGCAATAGCGCAGTATTTGGAACCAGAAGATATGGCTTAAGCCCTAAAGGTAGGGAAATTGCCAGCGAGTTTTTGTGGATATTCCCTGTAAAAGGTGGAAGCGTAACAACCAATATTTTTTGGCGTCAAGAACCCGGCCATTTTGAACGCGCGCCAGATGACATTGGACTCGCATTACGGTTGAATGTAGGTTTTTAGAACAGGGTGACTTATAATGGGCTCGGGGCTACGGTGTGGTTAAACCTAATGTCATCACGCTCTAATGCGCCATGATATGAATTTGCATCGCACGCCTTGGCAAGCGCAGCGCGGCATTCCAACCTTAAATAGGAAGACAGGGCAGTGCCATTTGTTTCACGCAAAGACGCGAAGGATTGCGGGCGCGGATGCATTGGGGCATGCCTAAAGGCCTGTACGCTTAATATTGGATAGGATATTAAGACGCAAAGTGGATGCGCAGGCTTTAATTGATGCATATGAAAATAATAGCGCCGCGCCTTTAACAAATAACGATCTTGGCACAAACCCTTTGTGTCTTAAATCCAGCACCTGCCGCGCATAGTGACGCCAAGGCATCAAGCGGACATTCTGTAGCACCATGCTCCCTTTGCGCCTTCGCGTGAAACAAATGGCACTACCCTGCAGGCTTGCTCTGCGCGTTTTGGATCACCCTGTCGCCGCGATTTGCTCGCTAGGACGAGTGATGTAGATTTATGGCGCAGCGCAGTAGAGCGTGATGGCTTATGACGGGATACGGTGTGGTTAAACCTAATGTCATCCCGCTATAAACATCTGTTACCAAGACCCTTCGGTTCTCTTCGCACCTTCGCGCACTTCGCGTGAAAATCACAGTTTTCCGCGTAAGTTCACAGTTCAATCTCGTTCAATCTCGTTCAATTCCACTCAACCCACAATATTAAGCGAGGAAATTTCGTGCTTATCGTGCGTTTATTTCACGCGAAGGGCGCTTACGTTTGTAAAAAACCCAGTGTTTGCTGGAGATGCGGGCCCCCTCCGACAGCCTACGGCTGCCACCTCCCCGTGCCGGGGAAGATTTGCATTGATGCAGATTAAATGCTGCCCACTCTAGGATGCGGTACCTGTTTGGACGATGCTAATCAACGCATCGCTTCAGGCCGCGTACTGCTGCTTAAACTGTAAAGCTTTCACCGCAGCCGCATGCGCCTTTGGCATTGGGGTTATTGAACACAAATCCGGCGGCAAAATCATCCTCGACCCAGTCCATCGTGCTGCCCACCAGATATAGCACAGATCCGCCATCGATGTAAAAATCACCGCCCGGTGTTGCGATGTGTTCGTCAAATTTATCCGCCTGCGTCACGTAGTCGACCGAGTATGCAAGACCGCTGCAACCCCGGCGCGGTGTTGACAGCTTTACGCCAATGGCGTCTGCCGGTGCCTTTGCCATAAGGTCGGCAATTCTCGCCTCTGCGGCTGGCGTCAGGATAATTGCCGCGGGGCGTTTGCGGGTTATGGTTGCAGTTTCAATGGTCATAGCATCCCCAATTCAAGCCGCGCTTCGTCGGACATATTGGCGGAAGTCCATGGCGGGTCAAAAACCAAATTAACCTCTGCGTCGATGATGCCCGGCACGGCGGCGGCGCGCATTTCCACCTCGCTGGGCATGCTTTCGGCAACGGGACAATTGGGCGTTGTCAATGTCATTGTTATCAACGCCTGCGCCTCGTTTATCTCAACATTATAAATCAAGCCAAGGTCATAAATGTTAACTGGAATTTCGGGATCATAGATTTCTTTTAGGGCATTGATAACCGCCTCTTGCAAATCTCCGCCTGCCTCGCTGGCATCGGGAACAGCGGGTTTTTGCGCAAGGAAACCCTCCAGATAGTCCTTCTTGCGGGCCAAAGTTTCTCCAGCCGTTTCGCGCTCTACCTGCGGCAATTCCACCCGCACTTTGGCAGGTTTCACAACGCTATCCACTTCTTCGATTTTGATACCGTCACTCATCCAAAAATCCTCGATACTCTTTCAAGCCCGCGCACTAATGCCGCAACATCACCGTCATCGTTGTAAATCCCAAAGCTCGCGCGAGCCGTAGCAGGCACACCAAGATATGCCATCAAAGGCTGACAGCAATGATGCCCAGCACGGATTGCAACGCTTTCTTCATCCAATATAGTACCGATGTCATGCGGATGCACCCCCTGCATGGTAAACGATACAATGCCTGCTGATTTTTCGGGGCCATAAAGCGTGATGGAATTGATCGCCTGTAATGCCTCACGGGTTTGGCGCACTAGCTCTGCTTCATGCGCAAATATGGCGTCCATGCCGATCGCCTCGACATAATCAATCGCGGCATGCAGCGCGATAACCTCGGTTATCATTGGCGTACCCGCTTCAAAACGCGCAGGCGCGGCGGCATAGGTTGTGCCTGTAAAAGATACCTTATCAATCATCGCGCCGCCGCCTTGATACGGCGGCATCGCATTCAGCAAATCTTCGCGCCCCCACAGAACACCTACGCCTGTTGGCCCATACAGCTTGTGTCCCGAAAACACAAAGAAGTCGCAGTCCAGATCAGCCATATTCAGCCGCATATGCGGTGCCGACTGGCATCCATCGAGCAGCAGTTTCGCACCGACCTTATGCGCCGCCTTTGCCGCGCGCTGAACGTCTAGGACCGAACCGAGCACATTCGACACATGTGCCAGCGATACGATGGCATGGTCCGCCGACAGGTTTGTTTCCAACCAATCCAGATCGATCATGCCGCCCGGTGTCAATGGGCACACATCAATTTGCCACCCGGCCATTTGCCATGGCACGATATTGCTGTGATGTTCCAACTGACTAAGCATAACGCGCGCGCCAGAGCCAGCGACACGGGGGTAACAATGCGCAATCAAATTGATGGCATCTGTCGCGCCCTTGGCGAACACAATCTCATTTTCGCTTGTGGCACCGATGAACGTTGCCACGCGCCGCCGTGCTGCCTCAAACGCCAATGTCATATCGGCGGAGCGTTTGTATACGCCGCGGTGCACAGTGGCGTAATCGGTTCCCATCGCGCGGCTCATTGCGTCAATCACAGCTTGCGGTTTTTGTGCCGTTGCGCCCGTATCAAGGTAATGCCAAGCCTTACCGTCTTTAGTCACAAGCCCGGGGAAGTCATCACGCAGTGTGCCAGGGGCAGTAGCGCCGCCTTCGTTTTCCCAGCGGTTTAAGGCGCGCCGTGTTGGTGCGGTGCTCATACCATCATCTCCAATTTGGCCAATGCTGCGGCGGTTAATACCTCTACGTTCTCGGCGCCTTCAAATACGCTGGCGATAAACGCCTGCAACAATAGCTTCTTCGCTTCGGCAGGCGGCAATCCCCGTGCCATCAGGTAAAACATCGCGTCTTTATCCAGCTCGCCCACCGTTGCGCCGTGCGCGCATTTGACATCATCGGCATAGATTTCAAGCTCGGGCTTTGCATTGGCGGTCGCGGTCCGGTCCAGCAGCATGGCTTTGACCGATTGCACGCTGTCGGTGTGCTGCGCATCGCGCGCAACCGCGACTTTACCGAGGTAGCTGCCCGTCGCATTACCGCTTAAGATTGATCGCACCTGCTGATTGCTCACTGCATTCTGCTGCGCATGGGTAACGGTGGTGATGATCTCAACTGTTTGCGTGCCAGATCCAAGTTGCACGGCATAAAGATCAAGGTTGCTATGTTCGTGCAATGTCACATCAACCACGATCCGCCCCAGACGCCCGCCTGCATTAAGGATATGGACCGCCGACCGCGCTCCGGGTTCGAGTGTGAGATGAATATGACGTGTAAACACATCACTATCGGGCACAGTGTTGATAATCTGAAGGCTATGCTTCTGATCCGCCGCAACCATCACAGTCTCCACTGCGACAGGCCAAGCGGAGGCAAGCGCCTCGATGTTGGTATACCGAAATGCTTCATCGCGGCGAGTTGGGATTAGGGCGTTCATTATGGCTTACCCTTTGCGAACTTTGCGGTCTCTGCGTGAACCAAACAGAAGACAAATTCACGCAAAGTTCGCAGAGAACGCAAAGTGACGCAATGTATAAATGTTGCGCTTATGGCGGGAAGCCGTGTCACGCCGCGAGTTCCTTATACCCATCGCGTTCAAGCTCAAGCGCAAGTTCCGGCCCGCCTGTCCGCGTAATACGTCCGTCCGCCAGCACATGTACGAAATCGGGCTTCACATAATCGAGCAGGCGTTGGTAATGCGTAATTAGCAGCACGGCCTTGTCGGGCTTGCGCATGATCCGGTTGATGCCGTCGCCCACCACACGCAGCGCATCGATGTCCAGCCCGCTATCGGTTTCATCAAGGATCGCCAGCGCGGGATCAATGATGCCCATCTGAACCATCTCGTTGCGCTTCTTCTCGCCGCC
>JAYWFI010000141.1:0-16120 GCA_043778865.1 Sphingomonadales bacterium | reverse complement strand
CCCCAATCTGCGGCGCTTTATCACCGAGGGTAGCTATGCCAGCGGTGTTGTCGGCGTTCTGCCCACGGTCACCTATCCTAGCCATGCGACTTTGATGACCGGCGCTGCCCCCGCACGGCACGGCATTTATAGTAATACAACGTTCGATCCAAAGCAGATCAATCAAGGCGGATGGTATTGGTATGCCAGCGATTATAAGTTGCCAACTTTATGGGGTGCAGCGGCGAAAGCCGGGTTAAGCACCGCAAATGTGCATTGGCCCGTTAGCGTTGATGAAAAATCTATCCGTTGGAACATACCGCAAATTTGGCGTACCGGACACGGCGATGACGCCAAGCTGGTCAATGCATTAGCGACGCCGGGCTTAATCCAGTCTTTGGAAAAACAGCTGGGCGCTTACGTGCCGGGTATTGACGAGTCAATTGAGGGTGACGAAAATCGCGGAGCCTTTGCGGCTGCACTCATTGCCCGCGAAAATCCAGACTTCACTACGGTTTATCTGACGGCGCTGGATCATGAACAACATGCTTCGGGTCCTGACACTAAAGCGGCTTATGCTGTGCTTGAACGGATCGACACTATTATTGGCAAGCTTGTCACTGCCGAAATGGCTGTCCGCCCAGACGCCGTTATCGCGGTAGCCAGCGACCACGGCTTTGCCAAAACTGATACAGAGATCAATCTGTTTCGCGCTTTTATCGACGCTGGGCTGATTATACTGGATGGTGAAGGCAAAGTGGCAAGTTGGGATGCTATGCCGTGGCCGTCGGGCGGCTCCTGCGCTGTGGTTCTTGTCCGGCCAGACGACGAAGGATTGAACAAAAAAGTGAGCGACATACTCGCGAAGCTGAAATCCGATCCAGCGGCAAGGATTGCTGCAATTGCTGACCGCAAAGCAATCGCGGCAATGGGAGGAAATCCCGATGCGTCTTTCTATGTCGACTTACAGGCCGGAGCCTATTGGAGTGGTTTCAAGGGAAATTCGGTGCCGCTGGCCAGCCCCTCCAAATCGAAAGGAATGCATGGCTATTTTCCGGCTAATTCAAAAATGCGTTCTAGTTTCATGATGATGGGTAAGGGCGTGGCGAAAGGAAAAAATTGGGGCGAGATCGATATGCGTTCGATTGCGCCAACATTGGCAAGGACGCTCGATGCGAAGCTGCCGGATGCTGAAATGCCGCCCTTACCCTGATCCTCAACTAGATCGTCATTTGCAACCTTCCGGCGGCTCTGCCATGTAGTGATGGAGACCGGGAGAGAGATTTATGCGTTGGGCAAAACGAGGTGCACTATCAATATTGGCTCTGTTAGTTTTGGCTGCAATCGGACTTGCCGTTTGGGAACCCCTGAGTGTCACCGCCCCCGTTACACCTGCATTCAAAAAATATGATGTAGAAATCGTACGGGATAAATTTGGTGTGCCGAATATTAATGGCAAAACCGATGCTGACGCCGCGTATGGCCTCGCTTATGCGCACAGTGAAGATGATTTTTCCACGTTACAAGAAGTGATCGCGATGACGCGTGGGCGGGCAGGCGCACTGCTGGGTCAAGACGGAGCAAGCATCGATTATGTCGCGCACTTGCTTGGTGTAAAGCAGACGATTGATACGCAATATGATACGATACCTGCGGATGTGCGCCGCGTGATGGATGGCTATGCAGCAGGTTTGAACCTCTATGCGCAAAAGCATCCAAGCGAAGTAAGGCTGTCCAAACTGTTTCCTGTAAACGGCAAGGATATTGCCAATGGATTTGTGCTTCGGTCGCCATTTTTCTTTGGCCTTGATGAAACGATCAAAAACCTAACCGAAGGTAAATCGCCGCCGGATGAACCAACAGAAACACTCACGCCTGCGGGCCGCAATCCCGATATGAACGGATCGAATGCCTTTGCGGTTGCGCCTACGCGGATGGCAGACGGCAAAACCTGGCTGATATCCAATTCGCATCAGCCTTATGAAGGCGGCGTTGCGTGGTATGAGGCGGTGGTGCATTCGGGCGAAGGATTGGATATGGCAGGGGCATTGTTTCCTGGCTCTCCCTTTGTGTTGCTTGGCCATAACCGCAATTTGGGGTGGACTAACACGGTTAATCACCCTGATTTGGTTGATGTCTATAAATTGGTTTTGAACGGCGCAGGCACGCAATACCGGATGGACGGCAAATGGTTGCCGCTGATACAAAAGCGTGTTTGGTTAAAGGTAAAATTTGGGCCGTTCGTTGTGCCTATCCCCAAAATGACTTATCGTTCGGTGCACGGCCCTGTGATTATTAATGACGCAGGCGCGTTTGCATTCCGGTATGCAGGCATCAACAATGTTAAATCATTGGAGCAATATTTCCGCATTCAAAAAGCGGCTGATTATGCGCAGTGGACCGCCGCGATGCAGCTGCGCGGGATACCTGCGACCAATTTTATCTATGCCGACAAAACGGGGCGGATAGGATATTTTTACAATGCCCTGTTCCCAGATAGAAAGCCTGGGTTTGATTATACTAAGGTTGTTCGCGGTGACACCAGCGCAGATATGTGGCGCGGAACATTGCCGTGGGAGGCAACACCAATGGTTGTTAATCCGCAGTCAGGCTTTGTAACCAACGCCAACAATACACCTTTCCTTGCCGCAGGGCCCGGATCGGAATTGGAGCGCGCTGCATTCCCGCAATCGATGGGTATCGAAGCACGCAAGACCAACCGCATCGTTCGCGCACTGGAGCTGTTAACTGCGGACACGTCAATCACGCCTGAGGAGTTGCTCGCGATCAAGTTTGACACAGCATATAGCAAAGCCAGTTTTGCAGGACCGTGGATGGCAAAGCTGCTTGCTGCTGATGTAAAGAATGAGCCCGATTTGCTGGCGGCGCAAAATCTGCTGAGGCAATGGGATTGGAATAGCGACGGGGCGGGCCGGGCCGACACGATTGGTGAGGCAATGATGCACATGGCCAATTCGGATAATTATCATGGCCGCCCATTGCCCGATGCCAAAGCAAAGCTGCGCGAGGTGGTGGACGCACTGATAAAAGGATTCGGCCGCATTGACCCGCCGCTGGGTGAGGTGCAGCGCATGGTTCGCGGCAAGCTTAATCTGCCTGCAGATGGCGGCACAGACACTCTGCGCGCGGCGACAATCTGGAAACCGCGCGATGACGGCCGCATGCAAGTGGTGCACGGCGACAGTTTTATTATGCTGGTCAATTGGGACAAAGCAGGCAAGCTTTCTAGCCAGTCGATTCAACCTTACGGCGCCGCCACTACACGCGAACAATCACCGCATTATACAGATCAGATGAAGTTGTTTTTGGCGCGTAAATTCAAACCTGTTCATTTCGAATGGGCAGATGCGGTGGCGCAAGGCGGAAAGGTTTATAGCCCCTGATTTTGTATAGAGATTTGGTACGCAATGCTACTTGCCGAAAATAATCGTTGCGCTATTTTAATGGAGGCGCGATCACATACTAGCATGCTATCAGATGCTAGCGAAAGAAATACCCATCACCTGTCTTGCCTTAGGAAGCCATTATTATGATACGTAAAATGACTGCTGCACTTTTTTTGTCCACCGCAATGTTTACGTCCACCGCAATCATCACGCGTGCGAATGCTGCGGAGACTACAACTGCGCAGCCCGCGCCTGTGCCCGTTACTGATTTGGTTAAAGCTGTCAATATCCCGTATGAAAGTTTCACGCTCGATAATGGCCTGCGCGTTGTCGTGCATACGGACAAAAAAGCACCTATTGTTGCGGTTTCGGTATGGTACGATGTGGGGTCAAAGCATGAGCCAAAGGGTAAAACAGGCTTTGCGCATTTGTTTGAGCATTTAATGTTCGAAGGATCAGAGAATGTGCGCAATTTCGATGAAGCAACCATTCGATTGGGCGCGGCAAATAACAACGGATCAACATGGTATGACCGTACCAATTATTTTGAAAATGTTCCCACCGGCGCGCTCGATCAAATGCTGTATATCGAAGCGGACCGAATGGGATATTTATTGGGCGCGGTAACGCAGGAACGGTTGGATGCGCAGCGCGGCGTGGTTCAAAATGAAAAACGGCAGGGGGATAATGATCCTTATGGCTTGGTTGAATATGCGCAGATAAAGGCGATGGTCCCTGCGGGTCATCCCTATGGCCACTCCACAATTGGGTCGATGGCTGATCTTGATGCCGCAAGCTTAGATGACGTGCGCGCTTGGTTTAAGCAGCATTACGGACCCAATAACGCTGTGCTGGTTTTGGCAGGAGACATTGATGCGCCCACCGCCAAACGATTGGTGCAAAAAAACTTCGGTGCGATCAAAGCGACTGCAAAACAACCAAAGCTAAAGGTCGACGTTCCCACATTGGCTGCGCCTGTATCAGAAGTGATGAAGGATGATGTTGCCACCGTTCGGCTGTATCGCAACTGGATGGTTCCGGGCATGGACGATATAGCCGCTGTACCATTATCAGTTGCGGCATCCATACTGGGCGGATTATCTAGTTCTAGGTTAGACAACGCACTTGTTCGCAATGAAAAAACCGCTGTTTCGGTTACGGCCTCTTATCAAGAATTTGCGCAGTTGGGCGGATTTTACATAACCGCTGATGTAGCGCCGGGGATCGATCCTGATGCAGTATCAAAACGGCTGGATGCCATCATTGCCGATTTTATTAAAAATGGTCCGACGCCAGATGAGGTGCAGCGCGCGCAGATGCAGCAGATTTCAGCGCAGGTAGCAGGATTAGAAGCGGTCGGAGGCGGTGACGGTAAAGCGGTCACTTTGGCTGAGGGGGCATTATATCAGAACGATGCGGGCTTTTTCAAAAAGCAGCTTGCAGAAATGGCGGCTGTTACGCCAGCAAAAGTGAAATCCGCAATGCAACGCTGGTTAACGCGCCCTACTTATGCATTGCGCGTCGAACCGGGCCCGCGCGCTCCGTATGAAGAAGCAAAGGCAGGCGCTGCCAAATCGGTGCCTGCCGCAGCGGCAATTGCGCGGATCACACGCACTGCATTGCCCGAAATCGGCGCAGTGGGCGATCTTAAATTTCCCGCAATACAACGCGCAAAATTGAAAAACGGCATCGAAGTTTTCTATGCGCAGCGCAGCACGGTTCCCACCACTAACATTGCGCTAAATTTTGATGCTGGCTATGCGGCGGATCCGCGAGACCGGTTGGGAACGCAGGCATTGATGCTGTCATTAATGACCGAAGGCGCCAATGGCATGACATCGGTACAAATTGCGGAAGCACAGGAGCGGCTGGGCGCCCGGATATCAGCCAATGCATCATTGGATAGCACGACCGCAAACCTGTTTACGCTGTCTGGTGCGCTTGCTCCGTCGTTACAGTTATTTGCCGATATCGTTATTAAACCCACGTTCGCTCCAGCCGAGGTAGAGCGGATGCGCACAAAACAATTATCCACTATTCAGGATGAACAAAAAGATCCCAGTAGTATTGCATTACGGTATTTACCGCCGCTGCTGTACGGGGAGGCCCATGGTTACGGCATTGGATTTAGCGGAACAGGCGATGCAAAAGTGGTGCAATCTGTCACGCGCGATGAAATAGTATCATTTCACCAAAAATGGTTGCGTCCCGAAAAAGCAAAATTGTTTGTGGTCAGCGATTTGCCGTTCGCCGAAGTTACAGCGGCGCTGGATGTTGGATTTGGCCAATGGAACGCAATAGGCCCTGCGGGAGTGAAAAAAGTAGCAGCGCCAATTCCGCCTGCAAAACCGCGTATCGTGTTGTTTGATCGCCCTGGATCGCCGCAATCCGTTATTTTAGGGGGGCAAATTTTGCCAGCCAAAGGCAGCGATGATCTAGACTATGCGATTGCCGCCAATCAGGTGGTTGGACAGGGTTTTCTTTCCCGGATTAACAATGATTTGCGCCAAACCAAAAGCTGGTCATATGGTGTTCGGGGTAGCATCAACCGCGTGAAAGAGGATGTGCCATACATTATCTCTGCTCCAGTGCAGGCCGATAAAACCGGTGCGTCAATCGCGGCACTGCTTGGTCATTATAGGGATTTCCTAGGAGAAAAAGGCACAACGCCCGCCGAATATGACCGCGTGATCAGTGGTAACATCCGCGAGTTACCGGGGCGGTTTGAAACATCTGGTCAGGTTTTAAGCGCCATTCAAACAAACATCACGTATCAGCGGCCAGATAACTACTACGATCAATTGGCCAGTAAATATCGCGGTATGACTGCGCCTGAAATGGACAAGGCGATACGTAAGATTATGAAGCCCGATCAATTTGTGTGGATTGTTGTTGGCGATGCAGCCAAAGTAAAACCGCAATTAGAAAAGCTAGGATTGCCGATTGAAATATCAAAGCAAGATGCTAATCCAGCAGACAGCAAATAAACTATAACTAGGAGAAATAGCATGGCAGCAGTAGACGGCTCATATGACGTAACAATCAAAAGCCCAATGGGTGACCAGTCCGCAGTTTTAACCGTAACCAGCGATGGGGGCGGCTTTAGCGGCAATATGGCAGGCGGCCTTGGATCAATGGATATCGCAGGCGGAACCGTGGACGGCAACACGCTAAGCTGGGCAATGGACATGACTGTGCCGATGCCGATGAAACTGGATTGCACAGCGACGGTTGATGGCGACGCGATTACAGGTGAAGTAAAAGCAGGCGCATTTGGTTCGATGGGCCTTAGCGGCACACGCAAAACATAAGCTTTTCTGGCCTTAGGGCTGTATTAAGACACCGTCAGGCCGGCGTCCCAAAATATATCAAGGCCGTTCATGCATAATGAGCGGCCTTGTTCTTATGTGTGCTTCGCCCTAAAGTGCCAAAATATTTGAAAAATGCCCAATATCAAAGTTGAGTATCAAGGATAGACATAATGAATCAGATTGCTTCTCCCACACAGCTTCGCATGTCTTTCGTCAGGTGGGCGTTATTTGTAGTGCCCGCAATTTTGTTTTTGGGATTTTTGTCGGGAGCTGTTTCAGGATCTGGTGAAGAAAATACCTGGTTTGCCGAACTGGTTAAACCGGATGCGCAGCCGCCAGGGTGGGTGTTTGGACTTATGTGGTCCGCGCTATATTTGATGATTGCGATTGCCTTTGCCATGGTGCTGCATGCACGCGGAGCCCGGTCACGCGGCGTGGCGATCGGGCTTTTTTTGGCCCAGTTTGTCCTTAATTTATCATGGTCGCCGATATTTTTTGGCCAGCATAAAGTGACTATGGCGTTTTATTTGATTTTGCTTATCTTGGCTTTGGCAATTGCAACTACAATAGTTTTTGGCCGTATTCGTAAGGCAGCGGCCTGGATGATGGTGCCTTATTTGGTATGGCTTAGCTTTGCGTCAATCCTGAATTTTCAAATCGACAGGCTTAATCCAGATGCGGAAAACCTTTACGTTCCGGCTGCGAGTTCCCAAATAGATAATTGAGGCCGACCTGGCCGTGATGGAGATATGATATGCAAAGTGAAAATAAGATATTTGATGATCTTGCCAAGATGGTGAACGGCGTTGCAGGTACAGTGGCGGGTATGGGCCGCGAAGCCGAGGCCAATTTCAAAGAACGCGCGCGCGAGTGGGCAGGCGGGCTTGATCTGGTTAGCCGGGAAGAATTTGACGCCGTGAAGCAGCTGGCGGCCAACGCCCGCGCCGAGGCAGATGCGCTTGGCAAACGTGTTGCAGCATTGGAAGCGGCCCTAACTGTGAAAGCTAGCCTTGCCCCAAAAGCTCCTGCAAAAGCCGCAGCAGCAAAGCCAAATGTATCCAGTAAGCCTGCCCAAAAACCTGCAAAAAAATAAGCGGGCAAGTACTGCGGTAAATTTGTTTTCCACAGTCCGCCCACAGACTTATTGGCACAGGCATCTAATGGTGCTTGCGCCTATTGCGTGTCCGCTGCACAAGCCGGTATCAGCAACGGGCCGCGCATAAAATGTATGATCAAGACGAAGACCTGATTTCTTTTGGCCGCGAGGAGTCCGCGCCAATGGAGATGCTCGCGGCCTTGTTTGAAGCACGCGGCTGGTCTTTTGACATCGGTAGCGACGAAGAAATAAGTGCAAAATTTAAAGGCAGCTGGACCAGTTACCGGATACAGGCAATCTGCCGTGAGGAGGATGACGCGCTGCAAGTCATCGTCTTGCCCGATGTTACGGTGCCGCCCGAAAAGAAAGTGGATGTTTATAAAGCGCTGTGCTTGATCAATGAACAATTGTGGATTGGTCATTTCGATATGTGGTCATCCAACGGGATGTTATTGTTCCGTCACGGATCGTTATTGCCATCCAATGGAATGCTCAGCGTGGATCAAGCGCAAACCATTATCGACGTTGCCATCGATGAGTGCGAACGGTTTTACCCGGTGTTCCAGTTTATCATCTGGGGCGATAAATCCCCCGAAGATGCCATTGCCGCAGCATTGGTGGATACGCACGGAGAGGCATAGGTTCAGGAGCATAGGGCGAGCAAATCTAAACGCTCTTGAGTAAATAGTGCATCTGCCCTTTTGCGATCGGTTTGGCCGGATCATCTTGCCAAGCGGCCGCTTCAACATTTGCCATTGTGCGGCCCATACGGGTGACGGTGCCTTGCGCGTAGGTTAATTGAGGTAGCCCGCCGCGCATGAAGTCAATGGTTACGTTGATTTGTTTGATGGGTACGTCGTTTCCTTGCATTCGAAGAGCCGTGTGGATTGCCGCAACCGCCGCCATTTCCAGCAAGCCAGATATTGCGCCGCCATGTAAAAACCCAGGACGTCCCATAACGCGGTCGCCAAATGGCATGCAAATTACAGGCGCACCATTATCGCAACTGCCGCTGGCGTCGAATAACTCCATATTGAGCGCGCGGGCATAAGGCGGAAGTAGATCACCAAAAGTGCCAAGTGCGCCAAGATCGCCAGTACTCATCGCGGAATATCGCCCAATTGAATGAATGTGCCGCTGGCATAAGCGAGGGGATCGTCAATGTCGCCATTATGTGCAATGCCGCGGACAAAACCAATTGTACGCGATAAATGATAGCATATGCCGCGTCCAAATACTTTTGCGCCCGATGGAGAGGGCCGTAAATAATCAACCCGCAGGTCCATTGTGACTTGCGCAGCAAACGTACCGCGTAAATTCCAAATAGACATACTGGTGGCATTATCAAGCAAGCTGATAACCACAGCAGAGGCGATAACGCCTGTTTGCGGGTCGCCAACCAAATCCTCACGCCAATCCAGCGACAGTTCGACCCAGTCAGTGCCGTGGCCCGAATACTCCATATCCAAAAATCCGCCATGGCCAATTTTCCCCATAAATTTATTGGCGGTTTTTGGATCAAAACCAGAGTTACGGCTTACCTTATTGCTGATGTTCATGATGTCCATCCTGCGGCAATAACGCTGTTAACTCGCTATGGCAACGCTGGGTGCTAGCGTATTTATGTTCATTCCGTCTATTGATAGCGTCTGTTCAAGGCGCGCAACAGGCAATAGGGGTAAAAATATGGAAGCCACTACAGCACTGCTGCAATCCGCGTTGACGCCTGCGTTCTTGTTGGTTGCTTTGGGTAGCATGCTGAACCTATACACAGGCCGCTTGTCCCGGATTATTGACCGTGCCCGAACATTACAGGCCAGTTACGACCAATCGGTTGGCATAGAACATGACAGGATCGTCACCGAGCTACGCGGGCTTTCCAAACGGATCGCAACCGTAAACGCCGCCATTGCTATGGGCGTATTGAGCGCCATTGTGGTAAGTGTGCTTATCGGAATATTGTTCCTGATGGGAATGGCCGGATTAAAATTGGAAACACAGGCAGCGTTTGCTTTTCTGATTGCGATCGTGCTGATGTGCGGGTCGCTGGCGATGTTTATGTTAGAAGTACGTTTGGCCACGCGGCTGGTGCGTATATCGGAAGACTATCTAGAGCTTCCGCCGAAGAAAAAGCGCAAACGTAAGCCGCGTTAATCCTTGCCAAGAGCAGACTTAAATAGTGGTTTGATGCGCGCCTGTGCCGCTTGTTCAAATACGTATCCAACCTTTAGCACCAGATGATCGCTCCATTTGCGGCCAATAAAACTAAGGCCAATAGGCAGCCCGTTTGGCGCCGCGCCCATAGGTACAGTCAGGTGCGGGTATCCAGCAATCGCAGGCAGAGCGCTGGCGCTTGGCGGATTAAACTTATCGCCCAAACCCAGCGTAGAGACCCATGCAGGACCATTGGTTTGCGCCACAACAACGCTAACTACATATTGGTTCATCATTTGATCCAGCCCATAATAACCCGCAAAACGGAGCGATTTTTCTCGCGCCGTTTTGTATGCGGCATCATCAAGGCCTGCTTCTTTTTCGGCTTGCTCAAACAGGTCTTGATTAAAATATTGCAGCTCGGTTTTGGCATTCGTTTTGTTGAACGCGATGATATCAGCCAGCGTTTTATAAGGAACAAGGTCCGCTGGCAATCCTTGCAAATACACCGCCATATCTGTTTTTAGCTCAGTAAGTAGAACTTTTAACTCGTCCTTGCCAAGTGCATTTTCATCAACAAATTTTGTATCCATCTCCACCAGCACCGCTCCTGCGCCGCGCAGCTTTTCGAGCGCGATGTTAAACGCTGGTGCATCCGCTTTGCCTGCGCGCATTACCCCAATACGCATGTCTTTGATGGCATCTGTAGTTAGGCCCACCGTATAATCAGTCTTGTACCTATCAGCATCTTTGGTGGCCGGATCGGCATCATCGCTACCTGCCATAACCGTTAGCATTAATGCGGCATCACGCACTGTGCGCGTTACCGGGCCGGGGGTATCCTGACTATGGCTGATGGGTACAATGTACGTGCGCGATAACAAGCCCATGGTGGGCTTAAAGCCGACGACGCCGTTCACACTTGCCGGGCATACGATGGATCCATCGGTTTCTGTGCCAACTGCTCCTGCGGCCAAACTGGCGGCGATTGCAGCTCCGCTACCGCTTGAAGAACCGCAGCTGTTGTGATCAAGAGCATGGGGATTTTTGGTCAGGCCGCCGACTGCGCTCCATCCGCTCGTGGAATTGTTAGACCGGATATTGGCCCATTCGGACAGATTTGTTTTGCCCAATATCACTGCGCCTGCCGCGCGAAGCTTTGCTACGATGGGTGCATCACGGTTTGTGACGTTATCCTTCAGCGCAAGCGACCCCGCTGTTGTCGGCAGCGCGCCTTTTGCTTCAATGTTATCTTTCAGCAAGATAGGCACACCGTGCAGCGGCCCGCGCAATTTGCCCGCAGCACGTTCGGCATCCAGCATGCGGGCTTGCTCCAATGCATCGGGGAAAGTTGCAATAACTGCGTTTAATTGAGCGCCGCTATCATCAAACAAAGCGATTTGTTCCAAATAGGCGCTGGTGACAGCTTCGGAGGATAGCTTATCTTGTGCAATAGCGCCCGCAAGATCAGACAGATCACGTTCCGCAATATGGCCTGCGTGTGCGAATGCAGAAACAGGCATAAACGCTATCATAGCGGGCAGTAACCAAAGCGTATTTCTCATGCCATATCCTCATTTGTTAGCTGTGCCAGCTCTGCCCCGCGCTGCGCCGTTGCACTCAAAGTTGCGGTTATCAGCTGCAATAGCATATCATTGTTATCCAGTATATCTAGTCCGGCCTGCGTCATACCGCCGGGTGCGGCGACGCGGGCGGCAAGCTGCGCTGGAGTTTGCGGATCAGCAGCGACAGACGATGCAGCAGCCAAAGCAGCAGCGCCCTCAGTCATAGTCAACGCAAGCCGCGCGGATTGTTCGGGGTCCAGCCCAAGCCGCGCTCCTGCCTGCGCCATCGCGTCAATAATCCGGTATATGAATGCAGGTCCTGATCCTGCCAACGCGGTCAACGCATCCATTTGGTCCTCTGCACTCAGCCATACAGGCCTGCCTAGCGGTGATAGCCATGTGTTTATCGCGCTCCGGTCGCTAGGCGTTGCCATACCTGACCATAACCCCAATGGCGATTTGCCAATCTCTACGGCAAGGTTTGGCATGAGCCGTATAACGTGCGCTCCTGTAAAAAGCCGCTGCAAACTGGCACTACGCGTTCCGCCAAGCAGCGAGATTAACGTACCGCCGGGCAAGAGCAATCCACTGACTTGGCCTGCAAGCGCGCGCAGCTTTTGCGGCTTTATCCCAAGCATCACGGTATCAAACTGCGCGCCAACCTCGGCGGCACTGCGGTAATGATGAACGCCCAGGGGCAAACCGCTCGTACTAGGTTTTACAACATGAAAACGGCCGGGTTCGACGCCGCTTGCAATCCACCCGCGCAGCATCGCGCCGCCCATATTGCCGCATCCAAAAAAGAGCATTTGGGGCGGAAACATAGCAGGATCGAAGATTGCGCTATTCATACTGCAACGTTAAGTTAGCGAACGCCGAAGGTAAAGCGAAAGACCATCCGGCTCTTCAATGGGCGGCGGGCCTGATATGCGCACGGCATCGGCGCGGGCGCGCTCCAATATCGCGGGCGCAACACCTGCGTCATAATAGATCTGATCTGCCTCACCCAATAACCGCGCGGTGCGCAGTGTTAGATCTTCAGGATCATTGGACAGCAATTCAATGTTGATAAGCCGCGCCGATCGACCCGTATTGTTGCCTGCCGCAATCCATTCGTACACAGCTTCTGGCCTGTGCTCTCTTAGCGGATCAAGCGCGCCCCCTGTTTGAAATGCACTGTCCAAAGCGCGGCGGCGCGGCGCAGGTTCGGGCCAGCGCGCACGAATAGCATCGCGTGCAGACGATACCGAGCTTGCCAGCGCGCCCAGCGATTGCGGCAACATGGCCTCTATACGTTGGCGCAGCGCCTTTGCCATGCCCGCCGATGCGCCGCCTGTACCGATCGCAATCAACACGGGATCGCGGTCCACAATTGCAGGGGTCGTAAAATCGCAGTGGTCCGGACGGTCAACAACATTAACCAGCATGCCCTTGGCCCGCAAACGGTCCGCCGCCGCAATTGCTTGTTCTTCGTCATCAAGCGCGACAAAAGCAATGCGGGCACACCGGCAAATCACATTGGGGCAATCGGCCACGCAAATGCCGCCTGCACGTTCGATCAACCGCCGCTTTGCATCCGCTGCATCGCCGCCGCCCACCAAGACTACGTTACGTTCGCGTAAATTGGTGAATATCGGCAGCTGATCCATATTGCGGCTTAATCCAACCAGTCGGGTACATGTTCTGCGGCAAGGATCGTGGCGGGATCAATCCGCTTGGCAACCACGGCAAAACGGTCGCCGTCGACCAGCACTTCGGGAACCAGTCCGCGGCTGTTATACGTACTGGCCATTGTCGCGCCATATGCTCCGGCTGTGCGGAATACCGCAAGGTCATTGGCGGCCATGGCGTCCGTTTCGCGGTTCATTGCAAACGTGTCGCCTGTCTCACACACCGGGCCAACAATATGCGCGGTCATCCGTTCGCCGTCCGGGCTTACGCCTACAAAATCATGATAAGCATCATACATAGCAGGACGCGCCAGATCGTTCATTGCGGCATCGACAACCACAAACGGTACGTTACCGCCGCTGGGTTTTACGCGGATTACCCGGGTCAGCAGGACGCCTGCATTCCCGGCAATCACGCGGCCGGGCTCAAACATTAACCGAACGTTCCACGCTTTTGTGACGCGCGCCACCATTGCTCCGTATTCCGCAGGGCTTGGGGGAGTATCTTCGCTGCGATAGGCAACGCCAAGCCCGCCGCCTAAATCGGCATGTGTCACTGTTGCTCCTGCGTCACGAATGCTTTGGATTAAGCCGCCTGTTTTGATAAACGCAGTTTCCAACGGATCAAGGCTGGTTAGCTGACTGCCTATATGCAGCGCAATACCGCGCACGTTCAATCCGGCCAAGCCATTTAGGCGTAGGTAAATTCCTTTTGCGCGGTCGAACGCAACGCCGAATTTGTTGTCGGCTTTTCCCGTTGAAATCTTGCTATGTGTGCCTGCGTCCACATCGGGGTTGATGCGCAGGGCTACATTTGCTTGCTTGCCCATAATCTCTGCTATGGTGGCCAGTTCGCGGCCTTCTTCTTCGGACTCAACGTTAAACTGGCCAACTTCTTTGGATAGGGCATGGGCCATTTCTTCGGGTGTTTTGCCAACTCCTGAAAACACGATATCTTCTGGCTTCATGCCTGCGGCCAATGCCCGGTCGAGCTCACCTGCCGATACCACATCGGCGCCGTATCCTTCGCGGGCAAGAATACGCAGCACAGCCAGATTGGGGTTTGCTTTAATGGCAAAGGCAATATGCGGATTGTCTAAACCCGACAACGCATCCTTAAAAACGCGGGCATGGCGCGTGAATGTAGCGCGCGAATAAACATAAACAGGCGTGCCAACGTCGCGCGCAATCAGCGGCAAAGCAACATCTTCGGCGTGCATTACGCCATCTTTAATTTCAAAATGATCCATGGATTTACTTATTTATCGAGATTTGGGTTCTGGCGCAATTACCGGCACAGGCGCTTTATTCTCAGGTTTTTCAAAACGTGCGTTATCATTACTGGGCGGTAAATCAAATGGATCTTCACTGCGGCGTTCCGACCTGCGAAGCAATTCGTCGCTGCGTCCTGGCCGCGCCTGAACCGGTGCTGTTGTAAAGGCGTCCGTTTCAGCAGGTTTGTCTTGACCGTAAGCAAGCGGCGCTGACGATGCGCCAGCACGCGGTTCAAGCGGACCAAATTTGCCGCACCCTGCCAACGCCAAAAGCATCAATATAGCTGTAATCTTTACCGCACGTTTCATGCCAAGTCTGCCTGCTGTAGTTCCAAGATTCGCAATCTTACTTGTTCCGGTGCGGTTCCGCCATAGCTGATACGGCTTGCGACCGAACCCTCAACGGACAGATCGGGCAACTTGTGGCCAATGACGCGCGGATCTATTTCTGACAAATCCGTGAGCGATAAATCCGCGAGCCCGCACCCACGCGTTTCGCATAACGCTACCGCGCGGCCGGTAATATGATGCGCCTCCCGAAATGGAATGCCAATATCGCGCACTAACCAATCGGCCAAATCGGTTGCAGTCGAATACCCGCTACCTGCTGCTGCGTGCATGCGTTCGGGAACAAACGTAATGCCGCCGATCATACCGGTCATTGCGGTCAAGCATAGCCCCGTTAAATCATGCGCCTCAAACACAGGCGGTTTATCATCCTGCATATCTTTGGAATACGCCAGCGGCAGGCCCTTCATCGTCATCATCAGAGCGTTTAAGCATCCTGTAATCCGCCCTGTATGCCCGCGGATCAGCTCTGCGGCGTCGGGATTGCGCTTTTGCGGCATGATCGAGCTTCCGGTGGACCATGCATCGGGCAGCTTTACAAATCCGAATGGCTGCGATGCCCAAATGACGATCTCTTCGGCAATACGGGACAAATGCAATGCCGTTTGTGATGCCGCCATCAAGTAATCGAGCGCAAAATCACGGTCTGATACGCTATCCATCGAGTTGGTTGTGGCCCGCGAAAACCCCAGCGCTTTTGCTGACATATCCCGGTCGTTTGCAAACCCTGTCCCTGCCAATGCAGCTGCGCCCAACGGGCATTCATCCAGCCGCACACGCGCCGCTGCAAAACGGTCATGATCGCGAGCAAACATATTTTGGTACGCCAATAAATGATGCCCCAGCGTTACAGGCTGCGCCACTTGCAAGTGGGTAAATCCTGGCATGATAGTATCTGCATGCTCCTGCGCCCGGCACACGAGCGCGCGGCGCAAATTCGTGATCGCCGCCAAAACTTCGTCAATGGCATCACGTACCCATAGCCGGAATGATGTTGCGACTTGATCATTACGTGAGCGCGCGGTGTGCAATCGTCCGGCAACAGGTCCAATCAGTTCGGTTAGGCGCGCTTCGACTGTCATGTGAATATCTTCAAGGTTCAGATCAACAGGTACGCCGCTTTTTTCGTATTCAGCGCGTATGTGTTCTAAGCCACCTTCAATTCGCTCGGCATCCCCTGCATTTATAATGCCTGTTGCACATAGCATTTGGACATGTGCGATGCTGCCTGCGATGTCTTGGCGCCAAAGTCGCTTGTCGAATGGGATAGAAGCATTTATCTCTCGCATCACCGAAGCGGGGCCGCCGGCAAAACG
>JAYWFI010000140.1:0-52528 GCA_043778865.1 Sphingomonadales bacterium | reverse complement strand
TCCCGATATTTTGAAAGAGATGGATTTCTGTCCGTCACGTTTGTCGGTTGAGGTTACTGAAACCGCGCTGCTTAGCAATCCTGAGATCGCGCAAGAAATGCTGGGGAAATTACGTGATATTGGCGTACGCATTGTGCTGGATGATTTTGGCGCGGGATACGCTTCGATAGGCTATCTGCGCGAAATGCAGTTTGATGGCATCAAGCTTGATGGTAGCTTGATTAAAGATATCACCACCGACGAAAAAAGTCGTAACTTGTTAATCGGCGTGCTTCACCTGTGCCAATCCATAAATGCCGAGGTGACTGCGGAGATGGTCGAGAACGCCGAACAATTGGCATTGCTGCGTTCATTACCGATTACGTTTGTGCAAGGGTATTTGATGGGTATCCCGGTACCCAGCGCAGAAACGTTTGAACCGGATCCAGACAAAGCCGAACTACGCCGCCAGTTAATGGCTATATAAAAGCTAAAGCGGCCTGCCTGTACTTCGCGCTTGGCCGTCACTGAAAAATCTTTATAGGCGCGGCATGCGTATTATTTCAGGCCAGTGGCGCTCGCGCCCAATAAAAGCGCCCAAAGGCGACATCACCCGGCCCACCGCCGACAGAACGCGTGAAACTCTTTTTTCTATGCTCACTAGCAGGCTGGGATCATTTGAGGATCTGTCTGTGCTTGATCTATTTGCAGGATCAGGCGCGCTTGGGCTTGAGGCTTTGTCACGCGGTGCCGCAAAATGTATGTTTGTGGAACAAGACCGTGCTGCGTTAGATGCATTGGACAATAACATTGCTGTGCTTGGCGCAAAATCTGTGTGCGAAGTACGCCGTAGTTCGGTAATGTCTATGGGCAGCGCGATCACTCCGTTTGATGTTATTCTTATCGATCCTCCATACGGTTCGGGCGCAGGCGTGGTTGCGCTGGATAAACTAAACCGCTTGGGTTGGATCGCGCCTTCCACTTGGATCAGCATCGAAACTGGTATAAACGAAACTATAGAAGTCGCGGGCTTCGCAACCGAAAACGTCCGTAATGTTGGCAAAGCCCGCCTTCATATTTTAGTGCCGCAGGAGCATATTCAAGCCGGATAGCCGAAGCCTTATTTCTTTTTCTTACGCGCTTTTTTAACCCCGCCTGCTTCGCTTGGATTGCGGCAGCTATCTTTCACCGTTTTACTGCATAATGGATACGCCTCGGTTGCAGCAGCCGGCGGCGGTGCAGCATCCGGCGAAGCTTGATATACGATCCCGCCTGTTACAGGTGCAGCAGGAGCAGGCGGCGGCAAAGGTTGCGGAGCTGAAGGAGCTTGCGGCTCTGCTGGATTTTGTGTGGGCGGCGGCGCATTTGGTGTTGCCGAATTTGGGTCTACGGGCATATCGCTATTGGTAGGCGGCGTTGGTGCGGATTTATCCATCGGCATTTGATCAGCAGGCGGCGGCGGGGGCGGGGGCGGGGGCGAAGTTGTTTGCGCAATAGCAGTTTGGGCAAATGCGGTAACGGCGATTACGGAAATGAACTTGCGTATCATAATGTTTTCCTTTTTGTTAAAGAGTGCAAATGTGTGTTTTGAATAATGAACAAACGATTACATGCACAAATGGTTCCAAAAATACGCGGTAGCATGTGCCAGATATCCGCCAGACATTCAGTGACGACCCGCTAAAAGTCTCGGATATCTAGGCTTGCTTCTATTCGTTATGTTCCCTAACCGTTCCTATATGAGCGATGATAATTCTTCCTGGCCAAACGCACCTGCGCAAGAGCCGCCATGGCTGCGCGGCCTTAACCCGCCGCAGCGTGAGGCGGTGCTGACGACCGAGGGCCCTGTGCTATTGTTGGCAGGTGCAGGCACCGGCAAAACCGCGGCGCTCACCGCGCGGCTGGCGCAGATTATGTATCAGCGCCTAGCGTGGCCATCTGAGATTTTGGCGGTAACCTTTACCAATAAAGCCGCAAAGGAAATGAAAGAACGGATCGGCAAAATGGTTGGCGAAGCCGTCGAAGGTATGCCGTGGCTGGGCACATTCCACAGCATTGGCGCAAAGATGCTGCGCCGTCATGCCGAGGTTATGGGCCTGCAAAGCAACTTCACCATTATTGATACCGATGACCAGGTCCGCTTGCTGAAACAGCTGATCCAATCAGAGGAAATTGACGACAAACGGTTTCCGGCAAAGTCGCTAGCAGGGCTGATCGACAAATGGAAAAACCGCGGGCTATCGCCTGCTGATTTGGATGCAGACGAAAACGAGGCGTATGCGGGCGGCAAAGGTCAGGCGATGTATGCATTGTACCAAAAACGCTTGCTGGCGCTGAACGCTTGCGATTTTGGTGATCTGTTACTGCACAGTTTGAACCTGTTAAAGAACAACCGGGATATCTTGGAGCAATATCAAACGCGGTTTAAGTACATACTGGTCGATGAGTATCAGGATACCAACGCCGTGCAATATTTATGGCTGCGGTTATTGGCACAGGCACGAAAGAATATCGCCTGCGTGGGCGACGATGACCAGTCTATATATTCATGGCGCGGCGCAGAAGTGGCCAATATTCTACGCTTTGAAAAAGATTTTCCCGGCGCAAAAGTTATCAAGCTGGAACAGAATTACCGTTCCACTCCGCATATATTGGCGGCGGCGTCGGGCCTGATCAACGCCAATTCGGAACGGATGGGCAAGACGCTCTGGACACAGCTTAATGACGGCGAAAAAGTACAAGTGATCGGCGTGTGGGACGGCCCCGAAGAAGCGCGGCGTGTGGGCGACGAGATTGAAGCGGCACAACTCAAGGGCGCTTCGCTGAATGACATCGCAATCTTGGTGCGGGCGCAGCATCAGACACGCGAGTTTGAAGACCGGTTTATACAGATCGGCCTCAACTATAAAATTGTCGGCGGCTTCCGGTTTTATGAACGAGCGGAAATTCGCGATGCGGTTGCGTATCTTCGGATCATAAATCAGCCCGCCGATGATCTGGCCTTTGAACGTATCGTCAACACACCAAAACGCGGCATTGGCGATAAAGCCGTGGAGAAGATCCATATCGTCGCACGTGCCAGCGGTATGCCGCTCAGCCTTGCCGCCGCCGATATGGTGGGTACCGATGAGCTAACTGGAAGAGCGCGAACGTCGCTGACCAATCTAGTGATCGACATTGCACGCTGGCGTGATGAAGCAAAGCGGTTGCCGCCTGCTGAGCTGACCCGCATTATGCTCGATGAAAGCGGCTATACCGGAATGTTGCAAGCCGAACGAAGCGTGGAAGCATCCGGGCGGCTGGAGAATTTAAGCGAACTTGCCCGCGCGATGGAAGAATATGGAACGCTTGGCGATTTTCTAGAACATGTCAGCCTCGTGATGGATAATGAAAATCGCGGCGGGAGCGGCGCGCAAATTACGATTATGACAATCCACGCCGCCAAAGGATTAGAATATAACAATGTATTTCTGGTTGGGTGGGAAGAAGGATTATTTCCATCGCAACGGTCGCTTGATGAAGGCGGCTTGGCATCATTAGAAGAAGAGCGCCGCCTTGCGTATGTAGCGATCACACGGGCGCGAACAAAGTGCACCATCCTGCACGCAGCAAACCGCCGCATATACGGCCAGTGGACAAGCAGCATTCCATCGCGCTTTATTACCGAGCTGCCCAAAGATCACATTGAGGCACAAGACAGCATGGCGGGCGGCGCGAGCATGTGGCGCGCCAATTGGAGCGAGCAGGCCGACCCGTTCGCGCATCTTGCCGCCGCCAACCAAGGACGCAGCAATGCGCGCGGCCCCGGTTGGAACCGCGCGGCAACATCAGGCGGATTTAACACTACACCCGCCCGCATCGGGGAAAATACCCGCAGCGCAGCCAGCTTTGCGCAAGCAGGCCGCAAAGACCTATCCACCGGAATGCGCGTCTTCCATGAAAAATTCGGCTATGGCGAAATAATGGAAATCGAGGGCAATAAGCTGGAGATTGAGTTTGAAACCGCAGGCAGCAAGCGAATGATCGATAGCTTTGTTAGCGTGGCGTGAAGCTTGGGTTGATGCGGCTTATTCAGATGTGCCCGCCCTTTGAAATAGAGCAAGATGCTTTTACTCTTAAACATTCCGCTCATCCTATGGAAGGGCTGAGCTTGCCGAAGACCCGTCTCGAAGGACCTTGGGCCTTGCACGTCTTCGAGACGCCATTTCGTAAGGCTCAATGGCTCCTCAGGATGAGCGGTTCGTATATTCGGCACGGCGCTCTGGTGACTGCATTGCGAAACGTCGTACAACTGGCTAGGCCGACAAGCCTATGAACGGCCCGCACCCATTTTCCATTCCCGCGTTTCGTATGTATTGGGTAGCGCGGTTTTGCGCCGTGCTGGCGACCATGGCGATGGTGGTGGTTATTGCGTGGCAGGTGTATGATATCGCGCGCAGTGATTATGGCATGCCGCCTAAACAAGCGGCGTTTCTGTTGGGGTTATTGGGACTGGCACAGTTTGTGCCGTTATTTTTACTCACTCCTGTAGCAGGGTGGGCGGCGGACAGGTTTGAACGCAGATTAGTGGCCCGGCTTGCAAACAGCATCGATATGCTTATCGCCCTTACGCTTGGTTTGCTGACATTTTATGATGTACTTAACCTTCCTATATTGTTTGTGATGGCGGCGATGCACGGCGTAGCACGCGTGTTTGTGGGGCCTGCTATGTCAGCGATTGCGCCCAATTTGGTGCCGCCCGCCTCCCTGCCCCGTGCCATCGCGCTCAGCTCGATTGCATGGCAGGCTGCGTCTGTGATTGGTCCTGCAATTGGCGGTATGTTATACGCTGGCAATGCCGCGTCGCCATATTGGATGGCGGCAATGCTTATGCTAACAGCCAATTTTGGCTTAACCTTCATTCCGCCGATGAACCCCCCTGCTAATGATGCGCAGCGTAAACCTGTACAACAAATGGCCGACGGATTGCGTTATGTATGGTCTGAACGTTTTTTACTTGGTGCAATCAGCCTGGATTTATTCGCCGTCATACTGGCGGGAGCAACTGCGTTATTGCCCATATATGCCCGCGATATATTGCATGTTGGTCCAACGGGCTTGGGGCAATTGCGCGCGGCACCCGCCCTTGGGGCAGTAATAGTTGCGTTGTATTTGGTGGCAAAGCCGCTTCGCCATAATGTCGGAGCAAAAATGCTTGGCGCAGTTGTGATATTCGGGCTGGCTACCATTGGATTTGGATTATGCCACGTCATTGGAATGCGCGTATTTGGCGGCGCGTATATTGCCAGATTGAATATGTCTGCATCAATGGCAACGGGGTTGTTTATGCTTGTGTTTCTTGGCGGAGCAGACATGCTGTCGGTGTTTGTCAGATCGTCTTTGGTGCAATTGAATACGCCCGATGAAATGCGCGGGCGGGTCAGTTCTGCCTCAGGGCTTGCGATTTCGGCATCAAACGAACTGGGCGAGTTGCAATCCGGTATTGCCGCGGCTTTGCTTGGCCCTGTTGGCGCGGTTGTTTTTGGCGGCATTGGTGCCATATTGGTAACAGGCATCTGGTTCCGGCTGTTCCCCGAGCTTAAAAATGCCAAGACATTTGAACCACAATCACCGCAGAACAAACTTTAAGGACAAAGGTCATGAAAGCGCAATCGATATTGGAAACCATTGGAAATACTCCGCACATCCGTATGCAGCGGCTGTTTGGCGACAACGAGGTTTGGATTAAATCAGAGCGGTCCAACCCAGGCGGATCGATTAAGGACCGCATCGGCCTTGCTATGATTGAAGCCGCTGAAAAAGACGGTAGTTTGCAGCCCGGCGGTACAATTATTGAGCCAACATCGGGAAATACCGGCGTGGGTCTTGCCATGGTTGCGGCGGTTAGGGGATACAAACTGCTGCTTGTCATGCCGGAATCCATGTCGCTGGAACGGCGGCGATTGATGCTGGCATACGGCGCCAGCTTTGATCTTACCCCTAAAGAAAAAGGGATGAAGGGCGCGATTGAACGCGCAATCGAACTCACCGCGCAAACGCCGGGCGCGTGGATGCCGCAGCAATTTGAAAATCCTGCCAATATCGATATCCATGTACACACCACTGCGCAGGAAATTTTGTCTGATTTTGCAGATAACCCGATTGACGTTATGATAACGGGCGTTGGCACGGGCGGACATATTACCGGATGCGCAGAGGTTTTGAAAAAGGCTTGGTCCGGCTTCAAGGTATATGCCGTCGAACCGAGCATCTCCCCTGTAATCAGCGGCGGTCAACCCGGCCCGCACCCCATTCAAGGAATAGGCGCGGGGTTTATTCCCGCCAATTTGCATACACAATTAATCGACGGCGTTATTCAAGTAGAAGCCGAAGCGGCCAAGGATATGGCACGGCGGGCGGCAAGTGAAGAAGGCATGCTTGTGGGGATATCATCGGGTGCAACATTGGCTGCCATTGCCCAGAAATTAAAAGAATTACCCACCGGCACACGCGTGATGGGTTTTAATTATGATACTGGCGAACGGTATCTTTCTGTTCCTGACTTTCTACCTACGGAATAATTAAGGCAAAAAAATCGCCGGAGCTGACCAGAGACTCCGGCGAGTAGAGACTGCCCCTTATAAGGTTACTATTGCCTTGGCTCTGATTGCCTTGGCTCTGATGGGCCTAGCTCTGAGGGCTTAGGTGAAGAAGAAGGAGGCGGCGTGCTTGCATCATCCGGCTTACCATCGCCGTTATTATCAACCTGATCGGGCTGACCATCTCCGTTCACATCCCACGCATCGGCAACACCGTTACCGTCGCGATCCCATGCATCGGGTTTGCCGTCTTTGTTGGTGTCCATGCTGGGGGGAGGAACTTGCTGTTCCTTAGAGGCGCTCTCGGTTTTACCTGCTGACATTTTGTCCGCTGGCTTGTTCTGCGCAACAGAAGCGATTGCTGTTCCTGTTATTGCAGTGGCGGCAATCATGCTGCAGATTGAAATTGCGACTTTTAATGATGTTCTTGGCATTGTTAGCTCCTTGCGATAGCGAGCCCCTGTAAAATCTTATTCGTATCAATTGGGCACTGCATCCACCCGAATGCGGTAACCCGTTATCGAATAAGGATCAGGCCGATATGATATTCGGCTTACCTTTGGCAACCCACACCTTGCCGAATACGCGGCATCAAGCTTGCTTTTGAGACTCGCCTAGTACGGCCCACTAATGCGCAATGTTATGCCGCCTGTTGCTGAGCATTTTGGATATTCGACAAGAAATCGCGGACCGTTTGATCAAGCTGGTCAAAGTTAGCAGACACATTTTCGCTCGCGGCAAGCACTTCGTTTGACCGCACAATCGCGGCCCCTGCGGAATCGTCCGCCGAGTGTATAGACTGCATCATGTGCGACAATTCACTAGAGGCAGCGGAAATTGCAAGCTCAACTTCGGTAATAGCTTCGGCTTGATTAGACATACCGCTGGCAACGCTGATGGACCGGCTAGCAAGTGTGTTCACAACCTCAAGCACTTGTTCAAACGCATTTGTTACAGCCAAGTTTGCACCCTCCATCGACGCGATCTGTGCCGAGATTTCCAGTGCAGCATTGCGGGTAGATTTCGCGAGTGATTTTACCTCCTCTGCGACAACCATGAAACCCATACCGGCCTCGCCCACACGTGCGGCCTCTATCGATGCGTTTAGAGCAAGCATATTGGTTTTGTGTGCGACGCTCGTAATTAGTTCCAGCATTGATCCTGCTCGTTTTGTAGCTGTGTTAAATTCACCTATGCGGCGATTTGCGGCATCAACGCGGGCGATGGCATCTGTGGCAAGACCTTCTGCGTCACCAAGCGATTTGGTGTATTCTGTCAATTGGCGCGATACAGATTCCACCGCTGGCGCAACGCTTTCAACCGCTTTGCGAATATCATCGGCGGCATGTGCGGCGGCGGTTGCATCTTTTTGTACGCCGTTGCTGCTGCCGTTCATTGCGGTTGCCTCTAACTTCATTTGTTTTGCAGCAATGCCCGATTCCGCCAGCAATCCTGCGACCTGACTTTCAAGCTGCACCGCCAATTTGGCGACCATTTCGCGCTCGATATCGCTTGCTTCGGCTTGACGGTTTAAGGCGTCAGCAAGCAATTGGTCATTTTCCGCGCGTACTTTGGCAACCGCATATTCAAGTTCGGCCTGAACGCCGGCGCGCTCACTCTCGATTTGCCCACTAAGGTCGATAAAATCTTGTAGAGCATTTGCGATCACACCGATATCATTGGAAAATTCTATACCCGGAACAGGCGATAGATAATCACCTTCAGACAGATCAGCCAAACGATTGCTAATCGTACGCAATCCGTCTGTAAGTGCCAATATAAGCAATCCAGCCAACAAAAGCACACCAACCGCCGCAACAGTCGTGGCCGCAAGCCCCATCTTCAAATCGCTTTCAATTACCTCTTTGCGTTGCACCAATATGCTTTCGAGTACGGTGCTGGTAACAACCCAGTTCTTGGCAATCGCATCATGAAGCACCGCATGGTCAAGATTAACTTCGTTTGATCCGATTAATTCGTTCGCAGCCGTTACAATGTTATTTGTCGTTTCGGGCACCTTGCTGCGTTCAATTTCGCCATTGGCATTTACCTTTAACGCAGACGTCATTGCCTCTGATAACTCGCGCGTTGCATCGGCGACTTGATGTCTCTGGATTAAAAACAAGGGATCTTTTGGGCCTGTGAATTCTGGATAAGATCGCTCTAATTGTTCGAGCGTTCGTGAAAGTTTAGCTGATTTTATTAGGATCATGTCCATAAGATAATAGCTATCAAGCCGGGCATCCAAGATAAGGCCAGATTTATCGCCAATGCCCTTAACAAGCATAACATATGCAGGAAGCGGCTCTACTTCAACGTTGCGGGACGTAAGCTGCAACCGGGTAATCAAAAGCTTACTTTCGTTTTCAATGTCGATATCGAGATTAGAATATTTGCTCAATACAGCTTGCAACTTGACCAATTGTTTCGTCGCATCTTTGCTGCGTGCTTCGGGATCGGCGGGCATATTTGCCACAAACTCGCCAACCGGGCGAATATCACGCAGCAACTCTACGCCTGATATTTCCCGTTCGATATCGGAAACGTGCATTCTTTCTTCGGTAAAAAAGTAGCGCCCCATAACCACCGCTGGCATTAAACCGAGCAGCAAGATCAGCGATAACGTCCATCCAATTGATATACCCAAAAATTTTGAGCGAAGCGAGCGTGAGATGTTTGCGAGCATAGTACCGTAGTAAAATGCCGCGCTTACAATATGGTTAACGCGGCATTATTTATATTCGGTAAGATCCCGGCTTATGCGACTGCAAACATTTCCGGGGAAAGCGCCATGATTGCCTCACTTCCCGCTTCAATTTTGCGGCGCAGTGCGCCTGCTTCTGGCATGTATCGTTCGGAAAAATAGCGCGCAGTAACGAGCTTAGTTTCATAAAAAGCTTTGTTTTCAGCACCAGCTTGTAATGCCGCTTGCGCTGCCTCTGCCATACGCAACCATTGCAGGCCAAGCGCGGCAATGCCCATGATATGCATATAATGATGCGCGCCTGCACCGACGTTGTTCGGGTTTGCCATACCATTTTGCATGAACCACATCGTAGCAGCTTTAAGTTCGCTGTTCACTTTTTCTAGGCGCGATGCCAAATCCGCAAGCGGCGCATTATTTTTTGCTGAGGCGCATTCATCATCAATGACCTTAAAGAACGCCTGCACCGCGCGCCCGCCATTTTGGGCAAGCTTTCGGCCCACAAGATCCATCGCCTGTACGCCGTTTGTGCCTTCATATATCATCGCAATTCGGGCATCGCGGACATATTGTTCCATGCCCCATTCAGCAATATAGCCGTGTCCGCCATACACTTGCTGCGCATTGGTGGCGATTTCATATCCTTTGTCGGTGCCGTATCCTTTAATAACAGGCGTAAGTAGCGACAGCAGGTCATCCGCGGTTTGCCGCTCTTCATCGGTCTGTGCCTTGTGGCTCAAATCTGCCTGTAATGCGCCCCATAAACACAATGCGCGCATCCCTTCGGTAAACGCCTTACCATCGAGCAGCATACGGCGCACATCAGGATGCACGAACAATGTATCCGCTTTTTGCTCTGTATCTTGCGTGCCGGTTAGCGCTCTGCCCTGACGGCGATCATTGGCATAGTGTACTGCGTTTTGATACGCGACCTCGGCAATGCCGAGGCCTTGTTGCCCCACACCAAGGCGCGCGACATTCATCATAATGAACATGGCGGCAAGGCCCTTATTCTCTTCGCCTACCAGATATCCAGTGGCATCGTCATAGTTCATCACGCAGGTAGAATTGCCGTGAATTCCCATTTTATGCTCAATCGAACCGCAGGTTACACCGTTACGCGCGCCAAGTGCACCATCATCGCCAACGATGAATTTCGGTACGATAAACAGCGATATGCCCTTAACCGTATCCGGCGAACCAGGCGTTTTTGCCAATACCAAATGAATGATATTTTGCGACATATCATGTTCACCCGACGAGATGAAAATCTTAGTGCCCGTAATTGCAAAGCTGCCATCATCACTTGGGACAGCTTTGGTTCGGATCAGGCCCAGATCAGTTCCGCATTGCGGCTCTGTCAGGTTCATCGTTCCTGTCCATTCTCCAGAAACCATTTTGGGAACAAATTTTTCTTTTTGCTCCTGGCTTCCTTTGGCAAGGATGGAAGACACTGCGCCTTGCGTAAGGCCAGGGTACATGCCAAACGCCATGTTGCCGCTCGACATATACTCTTCAAATGCCATTGAAACGATATGCGGCATCGCTTGTCCGCCAAATTCTTCTGGTGCAGACAATGTGCCCCAACCTGCTGCGCAATATTGTTTGTAGGCATCCTTAAAACCAGCGGGTGTTGTTACGCTACCGTCGTCATGACGGGTGCAGCCCTCCAAATCGCCAGATTGATTAAGCGGGAACAGAACGTTCTCAATAAATTTGCCGCCTTCTGTTAGGATAGCATCAATCATATCAGGGGTAGCGTTTTCAAAACCTGGCAAGTTGGTGTATCGTTCGAGGCCCAGAACATTGTTCAAGATAAACTGTGTATCGCGGATAGGAGCGGTATAACTTGGCATAAATATTCCTAAATTAGATTAATTTCTCAACGTAATAGATGGCTTCACAAGGCGTGTTCAGGCCCTTCGATAGAGACAATAAGATCAACAAAATCAGACAGCTCTGATATAGAACTTTCGATATCGGTGCACTGTTCCTTCAGCAACCTTATCCGTTCACGGCATTTCTCGATTGTAACACGGCGCTGTATATTACGTCCGTCGTTGAGATCATAAAGGTCAATCATTTCGCGGATTTCAGCAAGGCTAAACCCCACGCGCTTGGCGCGTAATATCCATGCAAGCCGTGCGCGATCTCGTTTGGAATACACGCGCGAAAGCCCGCTGCGCTGGGGCGCAATTAAACCCTGATCTTCATAAAAACGCAGTGCGCGCGCAGTTACATCAAATTCACCCGAAAGGTCCGATATTGAAAATGAATGCCGGTTTAATTCATCTGGAGTGTCAATCGTCGCATGTGAACTTTCCAGCTGTTGTACTAAATCATTCATAACAATGCTCCGGTTCATTACTTAGCTACTTTACGTTTGCGTAAACGTCAAGCTGGAACCTTAATCTTATAAACGCCGTCTGTGCTAGCATTCCCATTCGGTCCTAACTCAAATTGCTCTTAAAACTCCGCAGATTATTCGGTCACCGCTGTTTCCACTTGGGTCAGTTTTGTTATCATCGGGCAGCGCGTGAATTATAAATGCTGCACCATCTGCATCCATCAGGCCGCCATCTCCTGTCAGCTTTAGCCCAGCCAATTGCCGTCGCAGGCGCGTAACTTTCCCGTTGGTTACGACAAGATTTGCCAAATCACCATTATGCGTACCAGCAGGATTTTGTAGCCCGTGTTGCTTTGCGCCGGGGTTCCAATGCGCGCCCGCACTCTTGTATGCAGGTCCTTCGCATTTGCCAGTTTCATGGATGTGCATGCCGTATGTACCCGCCGGTAGGCCAGCGACCTTTAGAGTTAATACTGCTCCGGTACCTGATTGCGTTAACGTCACCGTGCCAACTTTTGCTTCTTCAGCAGTAAAGACTTTTGCATTGCCTTGTATCAACACAGCGCTGAATGCAGTGGATGCAGGCTTATCTGCTGCGGAAACGGCGCTGCATGCAGAAACGAACATTATCATTCCCATGGCAATAATATTACGCATAATAACTTTTCCTCATATCATCACGACAATCTATAGCTTTATTATAGTGGAATAGTTGCTGGAATACAAATTTACGCTGGACGCAGCCTGTATTGCGAGTCTATCACAGATCTAATATGGTCAAACACACGTGCATCACGCTTCTCCTTCGACTTACACGCCCTTGGACGTAGCAATAATATTGGGCAAAGCCCGAGCATATCGCGCCTGAGGGTTTTTCAAATTTAGCCGAAATTACCGAGCCATCTAAATGGCATGCATGCAGTGAGTGAAACCAAATGAAAACCGATCCCTCGCAAAAATACCGCCCTTTCCCTCAAGTTAATCTACCTGACCGCCGCTGGCCCAACCAAACGATAACGGCACCGCCGCGCTGGTTATCGACGGATCTTCGCGATGGCAACCAAGCGCTTATCGATCCGATGGGCACCGAAAAGAAACAGCGGTTTTTTGACCTGCTGGTTAAGGTCGGTATTAAAGAAATAGAGGTTGGTTTTCCCAGCGCGGGTGCGACCGAATTTGATTTTATCTCTGGCCTTGTGCGCAGCGGAGCTATCCCCGATGACGTCATGGTTCAAGTGCTTACCCAGTCACGCAAGGATTTGATCGACACTAGCTTTGAATCGCTACGCGGCGCGCCCAAAGCAATCGTTCATTTGTATAATGCGGTATCGCCTGCGTGGCGTGATATTGTATTTAGGATGAGCAGGGCCGAGGTAAAGCAAATCGCAACTGACGGCGCAAAATTGTTGCGCGATAATGCCGCGGCACAGCCCGCAACAGATTGGCATTTTGAATATTCGCCTGAAACATTTTCCACCGCTGAACTGGATTTTAGTTTGGAGGTCTGCGCCGCCGTTATGGATATCCTTGCGCCCACGCCCGACCACCCGATCATCTTTAACTTGCCCGCCACAGTTGAAGCGGCAACGCCCAATATCTACGCCGATCAGATCGAGTATTTTTGCCGCAACATTCCGCGCCGAGAATGCGCGGTGATCAGCCTACATACACACAATGACCGCGGCACAGGTGTCGCCGCAACAGAGCTTGGTTTGCTAGCAGGAGGCGACCGCGTTGAGGGATGCTTGTTCGGCAATGGCGAGCGTACGGGCAACGTCGATCTGGTTACCGTTGCGCTCAATATGTATACGCAAGGTTTCAACCCGGGCCTTGATTTCAGTAATATTGATGAAGTTATTCAGACAGTTGAGTATTGCAACCAATTGCCTGTACACCCGCGCCATCCGTATGCAGGCGAGCTGGTGTTTACCGCGTTTTCGGGCAGCCACCAGGATGCGATTAAAAAAGGTTTTGCTGCACAAGAACAGCGTAACGACAATTACTGGCAAGTGCCGTATCTGCCGATTGATCCCGCTGATCTGGGCCGCAATTATGAGGCCGTTATTCGCGTAAATTCGCAATCCGGCAAAGGCGGCGTCGCATGGGTGTTAGAGCAAGATTACGGATTGAAACTTCCCAAACGCCTGCAGGCTGATTTCAGCAAAACCGTGCAGGAACTATCCGACACGTCAGGCCGCGAGCTTTCCAGCGCCGATATTTGGGGCGCATTTGAAGCGCGCTATTATCTGGACGGCACAGGCCGCTTTCAACTTGATGAGTACAACGAAAGCCACAGCGGAGCGGATCGCATATTTATCGGCAAAATCCTGGTAGACGGCGAAGTATGCAGTGTATCAGGACGCGGCAATGGATTGATGAGCAGCGTTGTTGCGGCGCTTGCCGGATCAAGCGGACCAGTAATGGACATAACCGATTACAGCGAACACGCGATTGGCCATGGCAGTGATGCCCGCGCCGCCGCCTATGTTGAATGCCGTACGCCCGATGGGCGCAGTTTGTTCGGGGTCGGTATAGACACCGATGCCGCCACAGCCACTGTGCGCGCGATTATGTCGGCGGCAAATGGCGGATAGGCCGACACCCTATTTGACAGACAATCGCTTGCCCGTCTAACGCAAAGTTAATCACGCAATTAAATGAAAGATTCGTCCATGACCCTGCCTGCTATTTTTGATAATTTGCGTCTTCCCGTTATCGGAGCCCCATTGTTTATTATTTCCGGGCCTGAGCTTGTTATCGCGCAGTGCAAATCGGGAATGGTTGGCAGCTTTCCTGCGTTAAACGCTCGGCCTCAGGCACAGCTTGATGAATGGCTGCACCAAATTACCGAGGAACTGGCCGAGTATAACCGCGCAAATCCAGATCGTCCTGCTGCGCCCTATGCCGTCAACCAAATCGTCCATAAATCAAACAACCGATTGGAAGAAGACCTTGCGACCTGCGCCAAATGGCAAGTGCCAATTACAATCACGTCGCTTGGTGCACGCGAAGAATTAAATCACGCTGTCCATTCATGGGGCGGCATTGTAATGCACGACGTTATCAACGATCGTTTCGCACACAAAGCGATTGAAAAGGGTGCAGATGGCCTGATCCCCGTTGGCGCAGGTGCAGGCGGGCATGCAGGCACAACGTCGCACTTTGCGTTGATGCAGGAAATCCGCGAATGGTTTGACGGCCCTGTTGCACTATCGGGTTCCATCGGCACAGGCGCATCAATTTTGGGCGCGCAAGCAATGGGTGCAGATCTTGCTTACATGGGCAGCGTGTTCATCGCCACGACAGAGGCGCGCGCAGTGGATGAATACAAACAATCCATCGTCGACAGCGACGCAGCCGATATCGTATATTCTGACTTGTTTACAGGTGTGCACGGCAATTATTTGCGACCATCTATTACCGCCGCTGGGCTTGATCCAGACAACCTACCTGAAGGTGATTATACCACGATGGATTTTGGATCGGGCGGCAACACAGACAAAAAAGCATGGAAAGATATCTGGGGCAGCGGCCAGGGAATTGGTGCAGTAAAACAGGTTGGCAGCGTCGAGGATATGGTGAGTAGATTAGAAGTTGAATATCGCGCGGCCAAATCAGCACTGGATGCAATGTACATCGCTTAAGTTTACGGCGTGTAGCGCGATTAACAGCTTGGCAACTTCCATGTGGTACACGCGTACATCAATGGACTGGTGCGATATAAATGCTGTTTCGTCTACTTTACATAAGCACCGTGCGTACAGGCCAAAGCCCTGATATGATTGAAGCTATTCTGTCGGCTTCGCAAAGGCGTAATCGCGCAGATGGCTTAACCGGATTGTTGGTGTATGATGGACGTCGCTTTATGCAATATCTAGAAGGCAGCGAAGATAAAGTTCGCGGATTGTACGCACGAATTGAGCGTGATCCACGCCATTATGCGATCGTACCGTTGCGGGAAAGCTTTGCCGAAACGCGGCAGTTTGCCGATTGGGATATGGCCATTCGCCATAGCAGCACCGGCGCAGAATTTGATGCACAAATGAAGCAAGTCGTTGCCCTTACCGAGAGCTGCGATAATATTACTGCTGCGGAACTGCAGGGGTTTGTAAAACTGCGCGCTGCTTAACTACAAAATATTGCAGACCGACTGCGCAATGAACCCCGGCCTGCGCCGGGGCACACAAGGTTTATTTTGCGATCAATTTACGTCTTTATCAACCAGCTTATTGGCGCCAATCCATGGCATCATCGCACGTAATTTTGCACCTGTTTCTTCAATCGGATGGGCGGCGGCAGCTTTGCGGCTGGCTTTCAGCTCGGGCTGGCCTGCACGGTTATCCAGCACAAAGTTCTTCACAAAGCGGCCCGATTGGATATCGGCCAGCACGCGCTTCATCTCTGCTTTGGTTTCGGCTGTGATTATGCGTGGACCAGTTACTATATCGCCGTATTCTGCGGTGTTGCTGATCGAATAGCGCATGTTGGCAATGCCGCCTTCATACAATAAATCAACGATCAACTTGGTTTCATGCAAGCATTCAAAATACGCCATTTCCGGTGCATAACCTGCCTCTGTCAGTGTCTCGAACCCAGCTTGGATCAAATGCGTGATCCCGCCGCAAAGTACGGCTTGCTCGCCGAACAAATCGGTTTCACATTCCTCGCGGAAATTGGTTTCGATAATGCCGCTACGTCCGCCGCCTACCGCCGATGCATACGCCAGCGCAACGGCATGGGCATCGCCGCTGCGGTCTGCGTCCACGGCAACAAGGCAAGGAACACCGCCGCCGCGCGCATATTCGCTTCGCACGGTATGGCCCGGGCCCTTGGGCGCGATCATGATAACGTTCAAATCGGCGCGCGGTTCAATGAGACCAAAATGTATGTTAAGTCCGTGGGCAAAAGCAAGCGTCGCGCCTTGTTTCATGTTGGCGTGATAATCATCGGCATAAATCGCGGCTTGATGCTCATCCGGCGCAAGGACCATAACAATATCTGCCCATGCCGCAGCCTCAGCATTCGAAAGCACCTTAAAGCCTGCGCCTTCCGCCTTTTTGGCCGTCGCAGAACCAGAACGCAGCGCAATGGCAACCTCTTTCACGCCGCTATCCCTCAGGTTTTGGGCATGCGCATGGCCTTGGCTGCCGTAACCAACGATCGCGACTTTTTTGCCTGTTATCAGGTCAAGTTTGCAATCGGTGTCGTAATATACTTTCATATCAATGCTTTCTGTTATTCAATAATCGTGTCGCATGTGCTTATAAGCACTTGGCAGGGTGTAATCAACTCGCGCCTGATCCGCGCATTAAGCCAACGATGCCTGTTCGGCCTACCTCAACCAAGCCAACTTCACGCATCAAGGCGATGAACGTGTCAATCTTGTCTGGTCCGCCGGTTAGTTCAAAGATGAAACTGTTAACCGTCGCATCAATAACGCGGGCACGGTATATGTCGGCAAGCCGCATCGCCTCTAATCTGTGATCACCCGCGCCTGTTACTTTAACCAGTGCCAGTTCGCGTTCAACATGCGGGCCGGCCTCGGTAAGATCAGTTACTTTGTGCACAGGGACTAGCCGTTCGCATTGCGCAATGATCTGATCAATTACGGGCGGCGGACCATTTGTAACAATCGTAATCCGGCTGGTGGTATTATCTTCACTAATATCAGCCACCGTTAGACTATCGATATTATACCCGCGTGATGTGAACATGCCCGCGATCCGGGCAAGCGTACCCGATTCGTTATCAACCAGCAAAGTAAGGACATGGCGTTCTTTTAATTCTTGTTTTATCTGCATTACACCAGCGCCTTTGCTTCATCATCCATGGTGCCTGACACTTGGTCAGAGTTTAGGATCATTTCAGTATGCGACGCGCCCGACGGAATCATAGGGAAGCAGTTGGCCGCTTTGGTCACGCGGCAATCGAACATAACAGGGCCGTCATGGGCGAGCATTTCGGCGATGGCCTCATCCAGCTTTGCAGGGTCGCTGCACCGAATACCCTTCCACCCATACGCCTGCGCCAAAGCAACAAAATCAGGTAAGCTATCCGAATAGCTGCTGGAATAGCGGCCTTCATATGTCAGCTCTTGCCATTGCCGCACCATACCCATCCATTCGTTGTTCAGGATGAATATCTTGATCGGCAAGCGGTATTGCGTGGCTGTGCCCATTTCTTGGATGTTCATCTGTATCGATGCTTCACCTGCAATATCGATAACCAGCGCATCCGGATTGGCAATTTGCGCGCCTACTGCAGCTGGCATGCCGTATCCCATCGTCCCTAGCCCGCCTGATGTCAGCCATTTATTGGGCGCGTCAAAATGAAAATGCTGCGCCGCCCACATTTGGTGCTGCCCCACTTCAGTAGTGATGATTGGGCTTAAGTGCTTAGTCGCCGCATACAACCGCTCAATCGCATATTGCGGCATAATCTCTGTATCATTGGCAGGGTAATTTAAGCTTTTAACGGCCCGCCATTCCGCGATCTGAGCCCACCAATCATCAAGGTTTGGCTTGCCGTATTTACGCTCTTTCCACACCGCAATAATCTGACGGATGGCCTTTCCTACATCAGCAACAATTGGCAAAGCAACACGAACAATTTTGTTGATTGAGCTGCGGTCGATATCAATATGAATTTTGATACTATCTGGAGAGAACGCATCCAAGCGTCCAGTAATACGGTCATCAAACCGCGCACCAAGGCAGATCATAACATCGCATTTATTCATCGCAAAATTGGCTTCATAGGTACCGTGCATACCAAGCATGCCGAGCCAGTTATCACCCGATGCAGGATATGCACCCAGCCCCATCAACGTCGACGTTACAGGCGCGCCCGTCAACTCCACCAATTCGCGCAAAGCCGCACTGGCATCTGGACCGCTGTTTATTATACCGCCGCCTGTATAAAATATTGGGGCCTTAGCATTCGCGATCAGCTCTACCGCTTCATAAATTGCGGCCGCATCAGCTTCATCTGCGGATTGGAAGCGCGCAGCTGATTTAATGTTTTGCAGCGCAGTGTCAGCCGTGGCAACTTGAACATTTTTGGGAATATCGATGACAACGGGACCCGGACGACCTTTGGTGGCAATCAAGAAAGCCTCACGCACCACATTGGCCAAATCAGCAGGATCTTTAACCAGATAGTTATGCTTGGAACAATGACGCGTGATGCCGATTGTATCCGCTTCTTGGAATGCATCTGTGCCAATTAAATTGGTGGCAACTTGGCCCGTCAACACCACCATTGGAATAGAATCAAGATAAGCGTCTGCAATTCCCGTCACCGCATTTGTTGCGCCCGGGCCAGATGTCACAAGCACTACGCCGGGCTTACCGGTCGAGCGTGCGTAGCCCTCTGCAGCATGCGCCGCGCCTGCCTCATGACGGACAAGAATATGTTTGATCTTTTGGCTTTGAAACAAAGCATCGTAAATCGGCAATACCGCGCCGCCGGGATAACCAAACACCGTATCAACGCCCAATTCAATCAGCGTGTCTATCAATATGTCTGCGCCGGATTTTTCCGCCACGTGTAATTCCATTCCTAATTTAATGCGCCTAAACTGTTTGCATAGCTTGGCGCGTGATAAAACTATTGCTGATTTACCATGTAAGTTATAATAAAGGTTCGTTAGATATTATAAAATACTATGTCAATCGTATTTATTGTAATAAAGTAACAATTTTTTCTATATTTTCGTTATTAATCTCTTCTGCCCATCTTGGCCAGTGCTTTGGGCTTTGGTTACGAAACCAAGTGTATTGCCGCTTGGCATATTGCCGCGTTGCAATTTGGCCAAGATTCAAGGCTTCTTGCCGCGTAATGCGCCCTTCAATCATTGCTGAAATTTCGGAAACGCCAATAGATCGCAATATCGGCGCATCACCGGAAATGCCGCGCACCATCAAGGCACGTACCTCATCCAAAGCACCATGGTCCATCATATACAAGAAACGGGCATCACAGCGCTCATAAAGCCAAGCACGATCAGGCAGTAACAGAAGCGTTTGAACTGTGAACTTACGCTCAATTCCGCCAGTTTTCGTCTCTCTCCACTGTGTTACTGACGCACCTGCAGAACGCACAACTTCAAGTGCCCGTTTAATCCGGTGATCGTCATTGGGATGCAATGCAGCAGCGGCCTGAGCATCCTCGAATTGCAGGGCCGCCCATGCATCCGCCGTTGCCATGGCGCGCACCGCGCCGCGAACCGCATCATTTATGATCGGCATCGGCGCAATTCCATCCAACAAAGTACGGATATACAGCCCAGAACCGCCCACCAAAACGGGTAGTGCACCTACCGCATGCGCCGCCGCAATCTCGCGCTTGACATCACCAGCCCATCGCGCCGCGCTGCATATCTGGTCACTCGCCAAATACCCAAACAGCTTGTGCGGCACGCTTGCCATTTCATGCGGTAAAGGCTGCGCGCTGAGTACCGGTAGGCCGGCATAAACCTGCGCGCTATCGGCATTGATGATGACGCAATTCTGGGTCTGTGCAAGGCGCAGCGCCAATGCAGTCTTGCCGCTAGCGGTTGGACCCGCAATAAGTGCAACGGCAGGTTTTTGGGGATTCGGTATGAACATCGCGACTTTCATAGCATCAGATACGCTGAATACCGGAACACTTTCCGAAGCCCGCGACCGTTTGTCCGCCGCCGGATGCGTCCTTTCCAAGGTAAGCTGGCTTGAACCAGACAAAGCGGCTGACATCGGTTTCGATGGAGATATCATCACAGCGCGCGGCGCATTAAAAACGCTCGAACCGCTTTGCGATATTGTAGTTCAGAAAAGCGCAACACGGCGCAAAATGCTGATCATATCGGATATGGATTCCACCATGATCACAGTGGAATGTATTGACGAGCTGGCCGATTATGCGGGTATAAAGCCGCAAATAGCCGCGATCACCGAACGCGCGATGCAGGGCGAACTAGACTTTACCGAGGCATTGCGGGCGCGCGTAAAGCTATTGGCGGGGCTGGATGCGCGCGTTATTGAAACCTGCCTGTATGAACGCGTTCGGCTTATGCCCGGCGCGCAAACGCTTGTTAAAACAATGTCGGCATGGGGGGCACATTCGGTACTTGTATCGGGCGGTTTTATGCATTTTGCCACTCCAGTTGCCGCGCAGATTGGGTTTGCAATGGCCGCCGCCAATGTTTTGGGCGTCGCAGATGGCTCGCTTACAGGCGGCGTCGTAGGTGACATTGTGGATGCATCTGCCAAACGAAAATTGCTGCTATCCACAGCTTCTGCTCGTAATATCCCGCATGAATTGGTGATAGCGGTAGGCGACGGCGCTAACGATATTCCAATGATCGAAGCTGCTATTCAGGGCGGCGGGCTTGGCGTATCTTATCATGCAAAACCAGCCGCGGAAGTCGCATCAAACTTTGCTATCCGCCACAACGACCTGACAGCGTTGCTATATGCGCAGGGTATACGGAAATCTGATTGGGTCTAAATTTCAACCTGACTGCCCAATTCCACCACACGGTTGGATGGCAGTTTGAAAAACTCCATTGCATTTGCGGCATTACGCAGCATCCAAGCGAACATCTTTTCCCGCCATATCGCCATACCAGGCAGTTTTGATGCGATCAAAGTTTGCCGCGACAAAAAGAAACTAGTGTGCATCATTTCAAATTTGGGACCGCATATTTCTATGGTTTCCAATGCTTTAGGAACATCTGTTTCCTCCAAGAAGCCATAGCGCATTTTGATGCGATAAAACCCGTTGCCAAGATCACTACAATCAATCCGCTTTGCGATATTAACATGTGGGACGTCCTCGATCACTACAGTCAGGATGATCACGCGTTCATGCAGCACCTTGTTGTGCTTGATATTATGTAACAGAGCAGAGGGAACGCCTGTCGCAGTTGATGCCATAAATATCGCAGTGCCAGGAACACGCTTTGCGCTGTTGGTGGCGGACTTGATAAATATTTCCATCGGCATCGTGCTTTCCGACATACGTTCGCGCATCAATTGCCGCCCGCGCGACCATGTGGTTAGGAAGATGAAGATAATTAGTCCGATTAATAACGGGAAGTAACCACCTTCCGGTACCTTCAACAGATTAGCGCCTAAGTATGCGATATCAACAACAAAAAAAGCGGCCAACAACGGCAATGCTTTCCACTTTGGCCATTTCCATAGTGTCAGCAGCACTACAGTGAGCAAGCATGTATCAATAAACATCGCGCCGGTAACCGCGATACCGTATGCCGCGGCAAGATTACTAGAAGACCTGAAAAACACCACTAATGTAAGCACCATGATGAGGAGGGCCCAATTGACCGCCGGGATATATATCTGACCAGCTGCTTTCTCACTGGTGTGCAATATTCGTAATCGCGGAATGAAGCCGAGCTGTATTGCCTGCTGAGTCAATGAAAATGCGCCTGATATCACGGCTTGGCTGGCAATAATGGTGGCCAATATCGCGATCACAACCACAGGTATGCGCAATGCTTCGGGTGCCATTAAAAAGAATGGATCTTTGATTACTTCTGCAGCGGACGCCGTATCAAGTGACAATACCATCGCGCCCTGCCCCATGTAATTCAGCATTAACGCAGGCAGCACAAACCAAAGCCAGCTGACCACAATCGGACGGCGGCCAAAATGCCCCATATCTGCATACAGCGCCTCTGCACCTGTGACTGCAAGAACAACACTACCCATGGCAATAAAAGCTACGCGGCCATCCGATATAAAAAACTGGATTGCATTCCATGGATTTATTGTTTCCAATATAATCATAGGATTGTGAATTAAATGCTGGATACCAAGACCCGATAGCGTTGCAAAATATAGCAACATTATCGGACCAAAAAAGGCACCTACTTTTGCAGTTCCACTAGATTGAATGGCAAAAAGTGCAATTAATATTGCAACTGCAATCGGCAAAATCCACGGATCAAAGCCCTTGCTGATATAACTAAGGCCTTCTGTTGCAGACATCACCGACATAGCGGGCGTTATCATGGAATCGCCATAAAACAATGCCGTCGCAAACACACCAAGCATGATGATTGGTTTGCTCCAGCTTCTTCCCGAGGAGTTCCGGTTGATCAACGCAAGCAGTGCAAGGCTACCGCCCTCGCCTCTATTATCCGCCTTCATTATGGTTAGGGCGTATTTGAACGTTACCACCATCATCATAGACCAGAATACCAAGCTTAGTACCCCGTGAATATGAACGGGAGTAGGAAAAATGGGATGATGTCCCGCAAATGTCTCACGAAAAGCATAGATCGGGCTTGTACCGATATCACCAAACACAACGCCTACTGCGCCAACTGAAAGCGTTAATAACGAAGCTTGGCCATGGCCGTGACCATGACCTTCACTTTGACTGGCTGTTTGCGTACCACCTGCGCTCAAAGCGTTTTCAGATGCTGACATGTTTATACCCCTCGGCTTATAGCCTTACGTGCAACCTTTATCTTCAGCGCAGGCGAATACCACTTACATAGGCGTCGCACAACACCACATTATTGATGTATAATTTGAATATATATATGATTTTATTGATTATCTTTGCCAGGCATTGTCTCGCTTGCCAGCTGCTTTTGTTTCATCGCCAATACACGTGCAATTTGCGATTCTAAAAGGGGTCGCCATCTTGCCTTTGGTGTAGTTCTCGCTAACAAGTCTTGCCACAAACTAAGCGCTTCGTCGATGCGTCCATTGAAGAGTGCATCTAATCCTGTAAAATAATCAGGTGCAGGTTGATTGGGCGCAAATCTACGCGCTTGATCAAAAGCGAATTTGGCAGGTGGAGACATCTGCCCATCACTAGCGAGCATTAGCTGCAGGCCCAGCGCAGACCAGAGATCGCCATCCTTTGGATTTTTCTTAATACCGCTTTTTATATACGCAGCAGCAAGTCCGTAATCGCCGTCACGCGCCCAAGAATCCGATGTAACAAGATATGGCTTTGCTGCACTATATGTCAGGTCCATCTCAGCGCGCGTGCTGATCAGTGCCAGTGTGGTCGCTTGGTTGGCCGCAACGGGCTGCGCGCGGGCACTCGGCAAAGACGGACGGCCTTGCATGGCATACCCAGAAACAGCGAGCATTAACGCTGCGCCCAGCGATGCGTAACTAAGCCTTGGAAGTTTACCGAGCCAAACTAACGTTCCAAATGTAATCGCCGCCAGCGCTAAAATTATAATCCACCCGCCCATCACTGCGCCTTTCGAAATAAGCCGCGTGCCATAACCAACGCAATGATAAGCAATGCGGCAGGAGTGATCCACAGCAGCAGCCCCATCCCTTTGACGGGCGGATCGTAGCTTATCCATTCGCCGTAACGCGAAATCATCCAATTGCGGATGCTATCGGGACTTTCGCCTTTTTGGATACGCAGGCGGACTTCGCTGCGCATCGCAGCAGCAATCGGCGCGTCACTATCGGCGATTGATTGACCTTGGCACTGGATACAGCGCAGTGTCTGCATAAGGGATGTCGCGCGCAGTTCTTTTGCTGCGTCAGGTAATTGTTCGTTTGCCAAAACAGGCTCAACACTGCCATCCTGCGCGAATGCATGAACCGGTGCAGATACGGCCATGACCAATAATATTGCGGCCAATCGCTTCATTTGGCTGCGCGCAATTTCGCAAGGAGCATAGGCACATGTTCCGCGCGGATATCACCAATATGCTGATAGAGTATCGTACCATCGCCTCCGATAACATAGGTTTCAGGAACACCCGACGATCCAAGCATCAACTGTATATGCATATCCTTATCCGCGCCGATCCGTGCATACGGGTTGCCGTATACTTTCAGGAAATTCGCAACATCCTCAGGCTTATCGCGAAGGGCAACGCCATAAATTTCTGCACCTTGGGCCTTTAACAGTTCCAAATTCGGTGCCTCTGCCTGGCATGGTAGGCACCAGCTAGCAAAGATATTTAGTAGCCTTGGCTTACCGTTTGCAAAATCACTATTGCTGAGAGTGTTTGCGCCTGATGTTGCGGGCGGCATCGCAAACGCAGGCAATTTTTGTCCGACCATTTGCGATTGCACATAATCATTTTTAGGGCGCTCTAAACCATAAACTGCAAACACGCCCAGCAGCACCAAAACTAGAAATGGTAACCATATTAATCGGCTACGCATAACGATCACTCAATTGGTTGTCATCGCCCGTGCGCCTGCGAAATAGTCTGCGTACTAATGTGCGCGATCTGCCATTCACCATTCGGCCAAGCAAAGCGATCATACCGCCCAGCGCAATCATAATACCGCCAGCCCAGATTAGAGTCACAAACGGTTTCCACCATAGCCGCACTTGCCATGCCTTGCCGCTACCCTGCCCAGCTGGTGCAATCACGGCATAGAGCTGACCGTCCCAGCGCGTTAGCAATGCTGCCTCGCTTGTTTGCTGTACTGGCGCAAAAAAATTGCGCGCTTGCGGCAACATTTCGAACGACTGCCCGCCGCGTGATGCAATCATAGTGCCTTCCAATGCAACCCAGTTTTCGCCAACAACAGGAGAGACGTCTTTCAATACCACCTTCCATCCGGCGACTTGGCGGGTATTACCCACATCCATCGCCGAAAGACTTTCGCTGGAAAATCCAGCTTCGCTTGCCATACCGGCAACGGTCACCGCTAATCCCAAATGTGCGATAACCATGCCAAATACGGGTAACGGAGTGCGCAACAGGCTTCGTCCCAGCAATGGCATGAATGAAGCAATGGCAAGCGCAGCCGCAAGTGCAAGCGCAATAATCGGCATCACACCTGCCTGAGGATGAAGTGCGGCAGCAATCAAACCAGTTGTGATCGCAATAATAGCAGGCGCAACCATACGCGCTGTGATCCGCGTTTGTTTGCTGCCCCGCCACCGCAACATCGGCCCAAAAGTTAGCAACACCATCAATCCCAATGATATGGGAACAGCGGCCTTATTAAAATAAGGCGGCCCAACCGATATTTTCTCTCCCATGGATTCTGCAAGTAATGGATACAACGTACCGATCAGAACTACGCCAAGCAGAACACTAAGCAGGATATTATTGCCTACAATCGCGCCTTCGCGGCTCAGCAATTGGAATGTCTTGCCCTGCATCACAGAACCAATACGCAATCCAAACAGCAAGAACGCGCCGCCCACATACAGCAACAAGAGGCCCAAAATAAACGCACCGCGCTCTGGATCAACGGCGAATGCATGCACGCTGGTGAGTATTCCAGACCGGACAAGAAACGTTCCTGCCATCGACATGGCAAATGCCACAAGCGCAAGCATGATCGTCCACGCGCGCAGAGCATCGCGGTTTGCCAGTACGCTAACGGAATGCAGCAACGCGGTTGCGGCAAGCCACGGCATAAGCGATGCGTTTTCTACAGGGTCCCAAAACCACCAACCGCCCCAGCCCAGTTCGTAATAGGCCCAGTAACTGCCCGCTGTGATTCCCAGCGTAAGAAATATCCAAGCGCCCAGCGCCCAAGGCCGCATTGCACGGGCAAACACAGGACCAACTTTTCCAGTTATCAGCGCGCCAACCGCAAAAGAAAACGCAACCGATAATCCGACATAACCAAAATATAGCGTCGGCGGATGGAATGCGAGGCCCAGATCCTGCAACAGCGGGTTCAATCCTGCGCCCGTTTGCGGCGCAGGGTTGAGCCGTTCAAACGGGTTGGATGACTGCAGAAGGAACGCAAAAAAGCCAAGGCCCAAAAAAGATTGCGTCATTAGTGTGGCAGATAAAGTGGCTGCATCTAAACGCTTTTCCAGCAACGCTATTGCAGCGCCAGCAACCGACAATATTGTTACCCAAAGCAGCATAGAGCCCTCATGGTTGCCCCATGTTCCTGCCAATTTGAATATCGCAGGTTTATCAATATGGCTGTTACTTGCCACCAAAAGCACCGATAAGTCAGTGACCCAAAACAGCCACATCAGCGCAAAAAACGATGCCATGCACAGCGCGCCCTGCGCCACAGCAACAGGCCGTACTACATCACTTAATGCCCCTGCACGCCCGCTTACTATGGCAATACCCGCCACAAATTGCAGCATGGCCATCGCCGCAGAAAGCCATAAGGCAGCAAGGCCAAACTCAGCTATCACTTGATCAGTGTATCCTTGGTATGCATCGCCGCTGTCATGTCGATATCTTTTAATTCACGCGGTATGTAATTTTCGTCATGTTTGGCCAGCATGCTGTCGGCAATAAACCTGCCTCCTTTTGCCAAACGCCCATCTGCAACCACGCCCGATCCCTCAACAAATAAATCCGGAGTAATACCGCGGTATTGTACTGGAATTTCGTTATCACGGTCTTGTACAACAAAACGCACTGTGATCCCATCTGCTGCTCTTGCTATCGAACCACGCTTTACCATTCCGCCCAGTCTTACGGCTTTATCAATTGGTAGTTTTGTGTTGGCCAGCGTTGTTGGTGTATAAAAATACGATGCTTCTTGCCGAAGCGCTGATGCCGCGATCAAACCAGCGCCAACAAGGGCCGCAATCGCCAATGTCGCAAGGACCAAGCGTTGATGCTTAGCTTTCATTTGCATTACCTGTTATGGCGTAAGTCATCAGCCAGTGCCTCAGACCGCCGCATAGCAAAGTAACTGGACACGGCAATCCAGATTAAGCCCGCGCCTGTTATAACAAATGAAGCAACAACAAAACTCATCTGGTTCATTTTGTCATGCCTCTGCCAGCCGGCGCATGCGCGCTTCAATTTTTATCTCGGCTAGGGCTGCCCGCATCCGCATCAGCACGATTGCGGCGAACAACATGCTGAAACCAATAACCGCGGCAAACAATGGAATAAGATAGCTGCTATCAATACTTGACCCGCCTAACGTAATGCTGGCTTTTTGATGTTGGCTTTCCCACCAGATGACAGAACGATTTATAATCGGGATATTGACGGCACCTATTATGCCAAACACTGCGGCAACCCTGCTAACACTGCCTTTTTCACTGCTAGCATTGGCAAGCGCGATGTATCCAAGATATAAGAAGAACAAGATTAACATTGATGTTAGGCGTCCGTCCCACACCCACCATGTGCCCCAAGTTGGCCGGCCCCAAATTGATCCTGTTACAAGGCATATTGCGGCAAACAACGCACCGGGAAGCGCAACTGCACGCGCGGCAATGCCCGCAAGCGGGTGCCGCCAAACAATTTGCATCACACTAGCCACTGCGATACCCATCCATCCCGCCATGCCAAGCCAAGCAGCAGGGACATGCACAAACATAATTTTTACAGTTTCGCCCATAAGCCGTTCGCTTTTGGTGCCAAACAACCCCCAAGCACATGCCGCAACTGCCAACACAAGACCTGTCCAAAACAGGACAGGCGTAAGCGTCTTTGCAATTTTCAAAAAGCGAGCAGGATTGGCATAACGGTGCATAGCATGAAATCATTAGGCGTTTGGCGGCATAGCTTCAATGATGAAATGCGAAATCAAAAGTACCAGAAATGCACTGAAGCCTGTTTCAATATGTTATGGCAGGACGCGCCGTTTCACCGTTAATAACTATCGGCCAATTAATCGCTGCGCCATCCGGTCAGCAACAACAGACGAAGGCATCTTTTCTGCTTCACTTTCATCCCAGATGGCGCAAAGCCTGATCGGAATTTGATCAATACGGTCGTACACATCTTGCACCGTCGCGTTACCCAAATATTCCAGACCTACATTGATAATGCCGGCCGCGTTAATCACGTAGTCTGGCGCATATAGGATACCGCGATCAAACAATAACTGTGCATCTGATTTCGTGGCTATTTGGTTGTTTGCGCCACCTGCTACGATCGGGACATTTAACGCAGCGATGCTATTTGTTGTTAAGACCGCGCCTAACGCATTCGGGCTTAGAATGTCAGCTTTTACGGTCATAATCTTATCCAAGGGTACAACGCTAGCACCTGTTTCTAGCGCCAATTGCGCAAGCTTGTTTTGATCGATATCTGCAATGGTTAGCCGGGCACCGTCTGCTGCAAGCAAACGCGCAACGCCTCCTCCAACGCTACCGATCCCCTGAACCGCGACATGTACGCCCGCCATATCTTCGGCCCCAAGCCGGTATTTCGCGGCTGCTTTGATACCCAAATAAACACCGTGCGCCGTGTATGGCCCCGGATCGCCGCCTGCATATCCTTGTTTTGTGACAGGCAGGCCCGCAACATGACGAGTTTCTTTTGAAATCACGACCATGTCCGCATCACTCATGCCAACATCTTCGGCGGTTACATAACGGCCACCAAGCGACTCAATAGCGCGGCCGAAAGCAGCCAGTATGTCCGCGGTCTTGGTTCGCTTCTCATCGGCAAGTACTACACCTTTGCCGCCACCTAACGGCAAACCCGCCATCGCGTTCTTGTAACTCATCCCGCGAGAAAGACGCAGCGCATCGGTTATCGCCGCTTGATTGTCCGCATAGTGCCAAAAACGGGTTCCACCTGCACCTGGCCCAAGATGCGTAGAGTGCAGGGCTATAACCGCTCGAAGCCCGCTTTTGAGATCATCAAACACATGGATAGATTCGTGCTGATCAAAATCGGGCAAATCCCAAATTGCAGTCATACTGCCCCCTGTCGAGTGCTTAGCAAAATATAATAACGAGCGCTCGCAATAATATTACAAGCGCAATTTGTCACTCAAAAACGAACGCGGCTATTATACTTGTATTCAGGAAAGTGGGGCGACCGACGGGACTTGAACCCGCAACTTCCGGCATCACAAGCCGGTGCTCTAACCAATTGAACTACGACCGCCACGGCGCTGCAAAAGCGAGCGCAAACTTTTTACTAAATATTCCAAAACAAGAAGTATCACTATTACAATGCAAACAAGCCTTGGAACATTTAGCTTATTTTTTAAGGCTAAGCCCGCCAAAACGCTTATTGAATTGTGCAACGCGGCCGCCTGCATCAAGCATACGGCCATTACCACCGGTCCATGCTGGATGTGATGTAGGATCTATTTCAAGAGTCAATGTCTCGCCCTCTTTGCCCCACGTGGAACGTGTTTCGTAAACACTGCCATCTGTCATTTGCACTTTAATCATGTGATAATCGGGATGAATACCGGTTTTCATATTTACTGCTCCATAAGCGACTCTGGTTACCGACCAGTATCTTGGGAAATTTGAGGTGTCGCAATAACTGCGTAACTCCGAAATGGCAAGGCCAGTGTTGCACAGGCCTAATATCAATGAGAAGCTATGCAGGTGGATCCGATATCATCGCCATAAATTCAGCTTCGGCTGTAACCTTGTCGCCAATCATTGCTTTGCCTGCAAATTTACAAACGCTGGCTCGTTTTTGAATGAACTTAACATGCAGATGTAACAAACAGCCTGGCTCCACAGGCGCGCGAAACTTGGCTTTTTCGATTGCCATGAAATATACCAACTTGCCAGAATCAACCAAACCAAGGCTTTCCATGGCTAATATTCCTGCTGCTTGGGCCAATGCTTCAATTTGTAATACGCCCGGCATAATGGGGCGACCCGGAAAATGACCTTGAAAAAAACCCTCGTTGATAGACACCGCTTTAACCGCACGGATGCTTTCATCCAATATGATCTCTTCAACGCGGTCAACAAGCAGCATGGGATAGCGATGCGGCAGCACCGCCATCACCCGCCGGACATCATAATTGGCGAAGTCGCCCATTTAGCTTATCGACTTTGCGGCTGCACAGCAGGCGTCTTGGGCACAGTTGCCGGCGCCGCGGCTGGCCGTTGACCTGCTTGCTGCTGTGCACTGGCTTGTATCAGCTGCATTATCTGTTGATGCAATTGAACCGTTTGACGCGACGTTGGACGCCAATTTGCAGGCGGCGTTACGGCAACACTAGGAACGCGGCTATCTATCGCATTTGTAACATCTTGTGTAATATTGCCCGCTGGTGCCGAGAAAATTACTGCTTCGGGACTTAATACCATACTCAATTTTTTTGCTGCTACAACAGATTGCAATGCGGCATCATATTGCGCAGTCACAGCTTCGATAACAAAATATTGCGCCAATACGATAGGTTCCTGCAGCTTATTAAGCTCAACTTGTTTTGCTTGAATAGAAGCAATAACAGGGTTTTTAGCTTTCTGTGCAGTGGCAATCTCATCTTCAGATAGCTGGTTGTCTTTGTTTACATCCAGCTGTTTTTGTAAAGCTACCACCTCATTACTCTTTGCATCCATTTGTGTGTAAGATGCTGCGTAGGTTGTATTAATCTGGTTAAAACCAGCCCCTAGCGCTTTTGTTTTTGCAATTACGATCAACGGATCAGCCGTAGCTATCCCCCCTACAACTTGTGCAGAGGCACTTCCTGCAATCATCAATGGAGCCGTTACGATAGCGGCGGCAATTGCGGATTTAATAAACTTGGTCATTAGAATTGAGTTCCTACGTTAAATGTAATCAATTTGGTATCATCACCGGGTTGTTTCAAAAGAGCTTTGGCAATATCAATGCGGAACGGGCCAAAGGGTGATTTCCAGTTGACACCAAACCCAACCGAAAGACGGGGTTTGATACTGTCACCCAAAAAGCGCTCTTCGATATCATATGCAGGTAATCTCGCAGTACCATCGGCGTTTGTCGCAACTGTTGTAAGCCCGGCTTTACCGTCAGTACCTATTGTTAAATACTGCGGTAGTGACGGTATAGCAGCAGCGCCAGTGGTGGTGTTTGCAGCGACAGCTGCGCTAAAACTTTGTTGGCGTGATAATATTGGACGGGTAACTTTAAATACCGCACCTGCATCGACAAATATAGAAGGACGCAAACCCAATTCCTTTGCGCCACTACCAAGAGGTATCTCAAGTTCGGCACGCGTCAGATAATACGCGCGGCCGCCGATCGGATCATCTTGTAACTGGCTATTTTTGGTCACGGGTATAGGCACATTTGCCGCCACACCGTTTACTAAACCTGGCTGCAATCCGATGCGTTGCACCCGCGGCCCAACACCGCGAATATCAAAACCGCGAATTTGCGGCTCGCCAAGATAAAATCGATCCGTCAACCTAATATCATCAACGCCGTCGGCGGTTAAACCACGTTTCTTAAACGGGTGAATATACCCGCCTTCTGCACTCAACGAAAATACAAATCCGCTGTTGGTCAATCGCCAATATTTGTTCGCGTTCAGTATCGTGCGAATATAACTGACATCGCCTAAGTTATACAGTCCCGCAAAATCTTGCGTTAAACTAACGCTTTGCCCGCGTGTTGGACGAATACGGTTGTCACGGGTATCATATACCAATGTGTACCCAAGTGAGGATGTCGTTCGCTTGCCAATAGCATCACACAAAAAACGTCCAGCAACACAATCAAGCACGCCGTCGTTGTTAATATCCCGGAAATAGCCAAGCGCAGAGTCACGGCTTAATGTCACATTTTCTAAAGTAAGACCGTATCTCCCTTGGAAATATAGATACTCATTAATCGGCACGCCTGTGCGTATTTGGAATCCTGTGCTGCTTTGCTGATATGTGCGCGTGCGTGTGTTACCTACGCCGAACCCCGGTGCATTCAAATCACGGCGGAAAATCTCGCCCGAAAGAGCAACGGATTTATCCAGGAAATAAGGTTCAGTGAAACCCAGCTCTACAGATTTAGAGTACCGCGAATAGGATACGCTCGCGCGAAGCTGCTGGCCTTTACCGCGGAAATTATTCTGTGTGATCGCGCCTTGGAAAATAAAATTCTCTATGCTCGAAAATCCAGCCGACAAAGACAATTCACCGTTTGGTTTTTCCTCAACGTTTGCCGTGAGGATAATGCGGTCTGGGCCAGTACCCTGCGTCTGTTCAATCTCCAAAGTTTCTTGGAAATATCCCAATGATTTTATCCGGTCTGCAGAGCGCTTAACCTGAATGCCGTTAAACGCATCGCCTTCATTCAACCGGAATTCTCGGCGGATAACCTTGTCCTGCGTTAATGTATTGCCGTTGATATCTATTCGTTCAACAAACACACGCGGCGTTTCGGCAACGTTAAACGAAATTCCCATCGTCAACGTTTCCGGGTCTCGTTTGAAATCGGGATTGATGTCGGCAAAAGCATAGCCAAACAGCCCAGCGGTTTCCGACAGGCTTTCTACGGTATCCTCAACCTGTTTTGCGTTATACCAATCTCCTTTTTTCATCGGCAATGTGGCAGTGAGTGCTGCGGATTTGAAATCACGAATTTTGCTGTCTACATTTACATCACCAAACTTATACCGCTTTCCTTCTTCAACAACATACGTGATTATAAAATCTTGTTTATCAGGCGTAAGCTCCGCAACCGCCGATACTACCCGGAAATCTGCATAGCCCTTAGTTAGGTAAAATTGGCGCATTTTTTGTTGATCAAACGCAAGCCGGTCTGGATCATAACTGGTGCCAGAGCTGAAAAAGCTGGTTACACGCGCCTGCTTTGTGACCATTTCGCCGCGCAATTCACCGTCCGAAAATTGATCATTGCCAATAATGTTGATCTGACGAACTTTTGATTTGGGACCTTCTGTAATTTCAAACACGATATCGACACGGTTTTGATCAAGCTGCACCATCTTTGGTTCAACAGATGCAGCAAAGCGGCCCTGGCGTTTGTATAGTTCAACGATACGGGCCACGTCAGCACGTACTTTTGAGCGCGTAAAAATCTGGCGCGGAGCAAGCTTTATCTCCGGCTCAATCTTTTCATTCTTGATCCGTTTATTGCCCTCTAAAACGATGCGATTAACAACAGGGTTTTCGCGAACCTCGACAGTAACCGCGCCGCCATTGTTACGAATGCTATAATCAGAAAAAAGCTCAGTTGCGGCCAGATCTTTCAACGCTTGATCAGCGGCAGATTGTGACCATGATTGTCCTGTGCGCAGGCGGATATATGAGCGCACTGTATCAGCTTCTAAGCGCTGCGTACCCACTATGGTTATTGATTGAATTATGTCGGTTTGTGCAACAGGCGCAACAACCGGAGCAGCTAATGTTTTTCCTTCTGGAAGCACATTGGTCTTTTTTGGTTGCGCATAAGCAGGCACGGAGGAAATTGCGCAAACTGCCAAAAAGGCTGTCGATGCCATCAGGGATATGTTCAGCGAGGTAATTTTCATTTTTATCCGATCTGCTTTTCCGGCCTCCGCCTGCTTATGTGGCATGAAACACCGCGAAAGCTGTTTGTGGACGGCCGCCGTATCCCCTGCCCGATGATGCCTTGGCAATCAAGTGAACATTGCTCACGCGGTACATCTTCATGATCTACTCCCAAAAAGTCCAAATGAGACAAGATCGTTAAACGTGACCATCACCATGAACCCCACTAACATTGCAAGTCCTGCACGAAATGCCCATTCTTGAATTGCGGGCGTTGCAGGACGTTTGCGAACGGCTTCGACCCCATATAAAAGCAGATGTCCGCCATCCAGCATCGGAATTGGCAGCAAGTTCATGAACCCTAAGTTAATCGAAATCATAGCTGCAAGGTAAATGAAGGTCACAACCCCTATCGACATCGCTTCACCTGATATTTTTGCAATCTTTAGCGGACCGCCCAGTTCTTTAACGGAACGCCGCCCAGATAGGATTTGCCCGATACCCTTAATTTGAATGCGAACGATGCTTATCGTTTGCCCGGCGGCGATTGCAGGTGCAGCAAATAAGTTTACAGATTGTCTCACGCTTGGGGGTGCGCCAATGCCAATAACTCCCAAGCGATATTTATTGCCAAAACGGTCAATTTCTTCGCGTACTCCAGTGGTCAATACTTTTGTTATGGTTTCGCCCTTGCGCTCCAATACAAGATCAATCTGTTCATTTGGGATCATGCGCGCTTCTTCCGCTAGTTCCTCAAACCCACCAATCGAATGACCGTTAATCGATATAATCCGGTCGCCCTTTAGTAATTGCGCCGCGGCGGCGGGGCTGCCCGGTTGTATTGTATTGATTACAGGCGGCGTTACGGCCATTCCATAATTCAGCAAAAAGCCGGTTAAGATCAGAATTGCTAGTATAAAATTGATGGCTGGGCCTGCAAATACAATCAATGCGCGCTTCCACAATGCCTTTGACTGGAATGTTTGATCACGCTCGGCCTGCGACAAATTGGCCCAATCTGCATTTGGTTGGCTGGCCGGGTTCATATCGCCTGCAAATTGCACATATCCTCCCAGCGGCAATGCTGCAACGCGCCATAACGTACCGCGCTTATCAACACGGCCCCATATTTGCGGACCAAACCCGATCGAGAATTTCTCTGCCTTGACCCCAAACCATCTGCCCGCAAAATAATGGCCCAATTCATGTATTACTACCAATGTCCCGATTAGCAGCAGAAAAGCAGGTATAGTTACAAAAACACTTGGAGTTTCAACGACCATAGGCAATTCCTTTTACTTTTTCGCTTGCGTAACGCCGTGCGTCTGCATCGATGATGAACAGAGCATCAAGCGATTCCAGCGCGCTAGGATTATAACTTTCAAGCACCATTTCACAAATATCTGCAATATCCAAAAAACCTATGTGCCCGAACAAAAACGCCGCAACCGCGATTTCATTGGCTGCATTTAATATCGCTGGCTGTGCACCGCCATGATGTATCGCGGCACGCGCTATTTGTAACGCTGGAAAACGCGATGTATCGGGCGCTTCAAAATCTAGCCTTGATATTTTTGTCAAATCAAGTGGCACACAATTGGTTATAATCCGTGCTGGCCACGCAAGCGCGCTAGCAATCGGAATGCGCATATCGGGCGATCCAAGCTGCGCCAGTGTTGAACAGTCGGTATATTCCACCATCGAATGAATAACGGATTGCGGATGCACCAATATGTCGATTTTATTCAAGCCAACGGGAAACAAGTAATGCGCCTCGATGAGCTCAAGGCCCTTATTCATCATTGTTGCGCTATCTACGCTAATCTTTGCGCCCATATCCCAGTTGGGATGTGCAACGGCTTGCGCAGGAGTTACATCGCGCATTTGATCCAGCGTAAAACCCAGAAAAGGCCCGCCACTTGCAGTCAGCGTAATTTTACGCACATGCTCTAAGCTTCCACCAGCAAGGCACTGGAATATAGCATTATGCTCACTATCCACAGGTAGCAAAGTTGCACTCGTCCGCGCGACCGCCGCCATCATCATCGTGCCTGCCGAAACGAGTGCTTCTTTATTGGCCAGCGCGACTGTCTTGCCTTGCTCAATCGCGGCAAGCGTGGGTTTTAGTCCCGCCGTGCCAACAATCGCCGCCATTGTCCAATCTGCGCCCATTTGCGCTGCGCCGATCAACGCTGCCTCACCCGCTGCGGCCTCAATCCCCGTGCCTGAAAGTGCTTGTTTCAGCGCAGGATACGCCGCCTCATTGGCCACTACAGCTAGCTTTGCGTCAAATTCAATCGCCAATTTTGCAAGGTCACCTGCGTTACTGTTCGCTGTAAGCGCCAGTATTCGGTACGCTTCTTTATGCTGGCGGATAAGGTCAAGCGTAGATAGCCCAACCGAACCGGTTGCGCCAAATATGGTAACGGTACGAGGCGATAGCTTATCCAACAACTATGCCTTCAAACAGCGAAAATAGACCTGCACAGAATGCCACTGCAATCAAACCGTCCGCGCGATCAAATATACCGCCGTGGCCAGGAATTAGCCTGCCAGAATCTTTAACCCCTGCCCGCCGCTTCATCCAGCTTTCAAAGAAGTCTCCAGCTTGAGCAACAATTGCAAGCAGCCCGCCAACAAGCAATAACGATTTCCAGTCATAGCCTTCTGCGAGCTTGCTTTGCATAGCCTCGTTAGCACCGCGCAGCTTCCACCAAAAGCCGAGGGTATTGGCAGCATTCATCATGATGCCCGCGCCAATCATACCTCCAAACAGCCCTGACCATGTTTTTGACGGGCTAATTTTAGGTGCAATTTTGGGACCACCGAATGTACGGCCAGCGAAATAGGCGCCCACATCGGTTCCGATCACGCCAGATATAAGTATGATTGCAGGCTGAGAGCCAAAAAAAGATGTGCTCATCATAAGTAATGTGAAGCATGCGACACCAACATATACTGAGCCGCCCATGATCCATGAAACACGTCCAAAGCCTGATGCCACAAATCCCAAGACGAGTTTAACAAATTCGTAGAACACACCAATGCCTGCTAAGATCACCATCGCTATAAAAGCATAGCCGCCATACCAAACCGCAGCGGCCGCTATTGTCAACATCACTACACCTGAGAGCGTGCGAACACCCAGATCAGACCGCGGCTTAATACTCTCACTCATCGTCCACCATAGCGGCGCTCGCGTGCGCCAAATTCACCGATCGCTTTTGACAGCTCTTCCTTGGTAAAATCTGGCCATAGCGTATCTGTAAACCACAATTCGGCGTAGGCAGCTTGCCACAACATGAAATTTGACAATCGCTGTTCTCCGGATGTCCGGATAAGCAGATCCAGCGGCGGCAAATCTGCTGTATCTAAGTGTGCCTGTATTGTTTCTGCGGTTATAGTACCACTCGATGCAGCGGCGTTGGCGGCGCGTACCAGTTCGTCATGCGATCCGTAATTCAGCGCAACTGCCAAAGTCGTACGTTTATTGTTTGCGGTTCGGTCAACCGCATCCTCAATCAACTTCACAAGATCAGGGGCCAACACTTTATAATCGCCGATAATTTTCAGCCGCACATCATTCGTTGCAAATTCATCAATATCAGATTTAATAAATTGGCGCAGCAGGCCCATAAGGTCACCAATTTCATCTTCGGGGCGTTTCCAGTTTTCAGAGGAGAATGCGTAAAGAGAAAGCGCCTCTAACCCCAATTCGCCCGCCGCACGCACGATTTTGCGAACAGCTTCTACACCTTTTTTATGGCCAAAAACCCTAGGCATATGCCGTTTTTTTGCCCACCTACCATTACCGTCCATAATAATGGCGACATGGCGCGCAGCAACCGGGACAACACCCGTGTTCACTGAGTAAGGATTTCCTTTTCCTTCGCCGCCGCTGCATCATCAACTGCTTTAATCGTATCATCAGTCATTTTCTGCACTTCGGTTTCCAATCGCTTACGATCATCCTCGCTAATATCTTTCTTGTTCTCGTCGGCTTTCAACGAATCATTACCATCACGCCTTACATTACGAACCGCAATCTTCGCCTTTTCAGCGTATTGCCCTGCAAGCTTCGCAAGTTCTTTACGGCGCTCTTCGGTTAAATCAGGGATAGGCAGACGCAACGTCTGACCGTCGGTAATTGGGTTCAGACCAAGGCCCGCTGCGCGAATTGCTTTTTCAACGGGCGTCACATTGGATTTATCCCATACCTGTACAGATAACATGCGCGGTTCAGGAGCACTTACTGTTGCAACTTGGCTAAGCGGCATATGCGAGCCGTAAACTTCCACTACTACGGGATCGAGTAATGTAGTATTGGCACGGCCCGTGCGCAAACCGTTCAAATCACCGCGCAACGATTCTACGGCGCCCTTCATGCGGCGTTCAATATCAGCTTTGTCATATTGCGGCATTATATCTTCCTTAGATTAGCTATTAGAGACCGTAGTTGAAACACCTTGTCCTGCAAGCACTTTAGCCAAGTTGCCTTGCTCACGAATTGAAAACACTACGATCGGAATATCATTATCACGGCACAGCGCTACGGCGCTCGCATCCATGACCTTCAAATTATCCTGCAGAACGCGATCAAACGTCAAAGTATCATACCGCACTGCGCCCGCGTCAATCTTGGGATCGGCATTATATACGCCGTCAACACTGGTTCCTTTTAGCAAGGCGTCACACTTCATTTCGGCGGCCCGCAAAGCTGCGCCTGAATCGGTGGTAAAGTATGGCGCGCCTACGCCCGCGGCGAATATTACAACACGGCCTTTTTCCAAATGCCGTTCGGCGCGGCGACGAATAACGGGTTCGCAAACTTTATCCATTTCAATCGCTGATTGCACCCGCGTTGGCACACCTATTTGTTCGAGCGCATTCTGCATCGCCAAAGCATTCATAATTGTAGCCAGCATACCCATATAATCGGCTTGCGCGCGGTCCATGCCCTTTGCTGCACCTGCCATACCGCGAAATATATTGCCGCCGCCAATCACAAGGCAGATTTCAAGGCCGCTATCTTTGGCTGCTTTCACTTCGCCTGCCATACGCGCCACGGTATCAGGATCGATACCAAACGCTTGATCCCCCATTAACGCTTCGCCGGATAATTTTAGCAATATGCGTTTATAATTCAAATTTTTCATAGTTCCGGCACTCTCTACTTCGCAAGCTATCTGTTGTGCATACGATTATGGCGCACAGCATAGAAGCCGCGCGCCATATCACCAATGGGGTGCACACATATTTTTGCGCGCTGCATTTGAAAAATCTATAGCCCCGCTGCTGCTGCCACTTCTGCGGCAAAATCACCCACTTCTTTTTCAATTCCTTCGCCCAACTGGTAACGGACATAATCAGTCAGTACAATAGATATACCAGCGGCCTTACCGGCATTCGCTACCACATCAGCGATCGCTGTTTTGCCGTCCATAACGAACAGCTGGCTGAGCAATGCATTTTCTTTGGCAAACTTTTTAATTGCGCCATCAACCATTTTTTCAATGATATCGGCTGGCTTGCCAGATTCGGCAGCTTTCTCACGGGCAATACCGCGCTCACGCTCAATTGTATCTGCATCCAGTCCGCTTTCATCCAGTGCAAGCGGGAAAGCAGCGGCAATATGCATCGCAACTTGCTTACCTAACGCATCAAGCACTGCTGCATCCGCTTCGCTTTCGAGCGCAACCAGCACACCGATGCCGCCCATGCCAGGTGCCGCTGCATTGTGTACATAAGATACAACGCGCCCAGAGCTCACCGATAACGATCTCACTCGGCGAAGAACCTGGTTCTCACCAATGGTTGCAATATTGCTGGTTAATTTGTCCTGCACGGTTTCGCCGCCTAGATATGGTGACGCCAATACGGGCTCCACATCATTTGCGCCTATTGCCAGCGCAACACCTGTTACTTTGCCAACAAAGTCTTGAAACTGATCGTTCTTTGCGACAAAATCGGTCTGGCTGTTGACCTCAATTGCTGTGCCTTTGGTACCATCAACACAAACGCCAACTAGGCCCTCTGCTGCAGTACGGCTTGATTTTTTTGCGGCCATAGCAAGGCCTTTTGAACGCAGTAAGTCTACCGCTGCTTCAATATCGCCGCCGGTTTCGGTAAGCGCCTTTTTTGCGTCCATCATACCCGCGCCCGAACGGTCACGTAGTTCTTTAACAGCGGCTGCAGTAACATCGGCCATAATAGTATATCCTTTCATCTATCAAACAGCGTCATCCCCGCAAAAGCGGGGATCCAAGGCGTTTTATTTACGCTAACCTGAATTACTGCAAATTATGATGTATGCAGCAACGACGTATAATTATTATGCTTCTGGGCTGCCCTCTACGGGTGCAACAATTACAGGCGCAACATCTGATTCAGCAGAAACTGATACTGCGACAAGGGCAGGCTCGGCCGCTGGCTCAACCTCTGAACCTATATCTACGCCGGACTGGGCCTTCGCTTTTACGTTGCCCTTAGTTGCTGCGGTAGCAATCGCCTCACAATATAAACGAATTGCGCGCGCGGCATCATCATTGGCAGGAACAGGGAAAGCAATGCCATGCGGATTAACATTTGAGTCAAGTATCGCAATCACGGGAATACCCAAAACATTGGCTTCTTTAATAGCTAGCTCTTCTTTGTTTGCGTCAATTACGAACATGACATCGGGAATACCGCCCATATCACGAATGCCGCCCAGAGACATTTCGAGCTTATCGCGCTCACGCGTCATTTGCAGTGTTTCTTTTTTGGTAAAGCCGGACACTTCACCCGATAGCTGTTCTTCGAGTGTTTTTAGACGCTTAATTGAATTTGAAATTGTTTTCCAATTTGTCAACATCCCGCCAAGCCAGCGGTGATTTACAAAATGTTGCCCCGAAGCGCGCGCCGCGTCTGCGATCGGTTCTTGCGCTTGACGCTTTGTGCCAACGAACAATACCTTGCCGCCAGATGCAGCGGTTTGAGAAACGAAATCTAGTGCACGAGCAAACAAAGGTACTGATTGCGATAAGTCTAGAATGTGAATACCATTACGCGAACCGAATATGTACGGCTTCATGCGTGGGTTCCAACGATGTGTTTGGTGGCCGAAATGTGCTCCGGCTTCAAGCAGTTGCTGCATTGAGACGACAGGTGCCGCCATAGTACTTCTCCTTCCGGTTGATCCTCTGGAGAGCTAGAACTTTACCCCTAAAATGTGGGGGTCAGCACCGGTATGTGCGCTTTCCATGTGGTTTGAGTGATGCCCACTAACGCAGTCGCACAATTCGTCAAGCACTATTCGCGGCCACTTGTTGATAAGTTTGTGCATAAATATGTGAAATCGCTATTGACATAACGGAACATAAAGTGAACAAATTACCATTGTTCAGCCTAGCGAAAGCTTTCTCGATCAAAGATTCGATCGGGGGTACATTAAAAGGAAAGATTAATGATGTTTTTTGCCTCTATGTTATTTTTATTGGCTCTTTTTATTACAGCGCACGCCGTATTGATAAGCCTATCTGGAAACATGACACGTATCCATGAGGTACTTGAACAGCGCAGTGGAGTATCATTGCCCCATCGCCGTATAACAATTGGTGCACTTCGGTCGCCTACGACGCAATCGGCTTATAACTCTCCTACAATATTGCGGCGTGTCATTATAAGTGACCGAAAACTAGCTTCTACGCTAATCCCGCAACAGACATGGCAAATCGCAGCATAGTGTATTTCGATAGACAGGTATTCGAACACGGCGCTTTCAAATTGGCGCTTGTAGTGCACATTTAGCTTGAGCGCGCTTTCACTTTTTTGTTATCTTTATGTATTACTCATAAAAAAAGCCGCCCTGGTGTAGGTCGGCTTTTTTATAAATATGGTGTTGTTTTTATCAGGACCGTACCGAACTTGCGTACTGATTACCCGTTTACAGCATCTTTGAGACCTTTGCCGGCCTTAAACTTTGGTTGATTTGAGGCCTTAATTGTCATTGGCTCACCTGTACGCGGGTTACGTCCGGTTGATGCTTTGCGCTTTGCAACCGCAAATGTGCCGAAACCAACCAAGCGAACTTCATCACCTTTTTTCAAAGTGTGCGTGATTGCGTCAAATACGCCTTCAACTGCTTTTGTAGAGTCAGCTTTGGTAAGGCCACTTGCATCGGCAACGGCGTTAACGAGATCTTGCTTATTCATATGCGGGAACCCCCTCCAGTAAATTGTTTTATTCGAATGAATCGCGGCACAGCCGTAATTCGATAATGATCAGATTTGGCCTGCTGTCAAAGGAAAAACCCCACTAATCCGCCATTAATCCAGTAAAAACGTGTATTTCGTCTCTATTTGGCAATAATCAGGCTTCAATGCGTAACGGCGGTGCCTGCTTGTATGACTGAGCCAGGAGGTAACAGCGCCGCCAATTCATCGGCTTCAGTCCATTCTACAGGAGCCAATGGCTCGCATAGGGCTCTTGCGAGTACTTGATCAACATGACTAACAGGAATAATCTCTAATCCCGCTTTTATATTTGCGGGTATTTCTACCAGATCTTTTTCATTCTCTTGCGGGATCAAAACGGTTTTAATACCGCCGCGCAATGCAGCAAGTAGCTTTTCTTTTAATCCGCCAATGGGCAACACGCGACCGCGCAATGTAACCTCGCCTGTCATCGCAACATCACTGTGAACGGCAATTCCTGTTAATGTAGAAACGATCGCTGTGACCATACCAACGCCAGCCGATGGACCATCCTTTGGAACGGCACCTTCGGGGAGATGGATGTGCACGTCTTTACGCGCGAATAGGCTCGGTTTAATGCCGTAACTTGGCGCGCGCGCCTTTACATAGCTTAGCGCGGCTTGAATTGATTCGCTCATAACCTCGCCAAGCTTACCGGTGGTCCGTATTTGACCTTTGCCCGGTACCGTCACTGCCTCAATGGTTAGCAGTTCGCCGCCCACTTCGGTCCAAGCAAGCCCCGTTACTGCACCAATTTGATTTTCTTCATCGCCAATTCCGTGCCTATATTTACGAACACCGGAAAAATCAGATAGGTTATCAGGCGTAATCGCAACGCTTTGCACTTTGCCTTCCAAGATGCGCCGCAATGCTTTCCTTGCCAGCTTAGCAATCTCGCGTTCTAACGTGCGGACGCCGGCCTCCCGGGTGTAATACCGAATAAGATCACGCAAGGCAGGCTCGCTGACCGAAAATTCCTCTGGCTTTAATCCATGCGCAGTAACTTGTTTTTCAAGCAAATGCCGCATTGCGATTTCTAGTTTCTCGTCTTCGGTATATCCCTCTAACCGGATAATTTCCATCCGGTCCAGCAACGCTTGCGGCAGGTTCATACTGTTCGCTGTGGTAACAAACATGATGTCCGACAGATCAAGGTCGATTTCAAGATAGTGATCGTTGAACTTGTTATTTTGTTCCGGATCAAGCACCTCAAGTAATGCGGATGCCGGATCACCGCGGAAGTCCTGACCCAGTTTGTCAATCTCATCCAATAAGAACAGCGGATTCATCGTACCTGCTTTTTTAAGGTTTGAAGCAACTTTACCCGGCATTGAACCAATATATGTGCGCCTGTGACCGCGAATTTCGGCTTCATCACGCACACCGCCCAGTGACTGCCGAATAAATTCGCGCCCGCATGCCTTGGCGATTGAGCGGCCAAGTGAGGTTTTACCTACTCCTGGCGGACCAACAAGACACAAAATTGGACCTTTCAATTTGTTGGTACGCGCCTGCACTGCCAGATATTCGACAATCCGGTCTTTGACTTTTTCGAGCGCAAAGTGATCTGCATCCAGCACCTCTTGCGCCTTTGCAATATCGCGTTTCAGCTTAGATTTTTTACCCCATGGTATGCCCAGCAACGTATCCAAATAATTACGTACCACTGTTGCCTCTGCCGACATTGGCGCCATGCCGCGCAGTTTCTTAAGCTCAGCTTGCGCTTTAGCCTTGGCTTCTTTGCTTAACTTTGTGGTTTCAATCCGAGATTGCAGCTCGGCAACTTCATCGCCGCTTTCTCCGTCATCATTACCAAGTTCGCGCTGAATAGCTTTCATTTGTTCGTTGAGATAATATTCACGCTGGGTTTTTTCCATTTGACGTTTTACGCGGCCACGGATTTTCTTTTCGACCTGCAATACGCCAAGCTCGCCCTCCATAAACGCAAATGCCATTTCAAGACGGCGCTGCGGATTGGCTTCGATAAGCAGTGTTTGTTTATCAGAAACCTTAAGGTTAATGTTCGCAGATATAGCATCAGCCAATATCGCAGGCGATTCAATCTCACTCAGTTGCACCGCAGTTTCAGCAGGCATTTTTTTATTTAGCTTTGAGTAATTCTCAAACTGCTCAACAACAGAACGCATTAGCGCGGTAACTTCGGTACCAACCACTTCTTGTTCTGCAATATCGGCAACGCGTACATCAACATAATCGTCATCATACTCGTTTAGTTCTTTTAACAACGCACGCCGTTTGCCTTCAACAAGAACGCGAACAGTGCCATCGGGCAGTTTCAGCATCTGCATAATTGTTGCAGTTACGCCGATGTCATACAGATCATCTATTCCAGGATCATCCTCGGCCGGGTCAAGCTGTGCAACAAGGAATATCTCTTTATCCCCCGCCATCGCTTTTTCTAAAGCCACAACAGATTTATCGCGTCCCACAAACAACGGCACGATCATACCGGGAAAGACAACTATGTCGCGCAGCGGCAAAAGCGGTAGTACTTGTTCCATGATTACTCCAAATCTCGGCATGCGCCAAATTCGCAATGCATATCTTTGCAATATGTGTGTAATTGCTGCGCTTACAATGGCAAACTGGCAAGGCGTGCGAATATACTGCGCAAAAAATATCTACTCGCTACTTCAGAAAGGCATCTTAAATCCAGCAGGCAGAGGTAGGCCACTTGTCATCTTGCCCATTTCGGCGTTGCTGACGGTATCTGCTCTTTCGCGCGCATCATTAAAAGCGGCCACAATCAAATCTTCGAGCATCTGTTTATCGCTTGCTACAATCAAGCTATCATCGATTGAAAGCCCTATAATTCGGCCCTTAGCAGTCGCCTTAACTCTAACAAGACCGCCTCCAGAAACGCCCTCAACTTCAAGCTTATCAAGCGTAATTTGCGCTTCTTCCATTTGTTTTTGGATATTCTGTGCAGCGTCCTGAGCTGCTTTAATCATGTCTTCCATACTTTTCATGCGGCGGTACTCCGTTTGTCTGGTGAGATATCACTGTCAAGCAGTTCGGCATCAGGGAAAGCGGCAAATGCAGCCTTTACCAGTGGCGATTCCATGATGACGCGTCGTTCGGCATCCGCGTTGGCGCGTTCAACTTCTAAAATAGTTGGAGCGGCTTCATCTGCATCGGCCCGTTCTTCCAGCACCCACGCCTCGCCGGATAATTCTTTTAGTGCATTGCGCAATTCCGAAGTGAACCCGGGAGCAACCGGCCCTGACAACTGATAAATTAGCCGCTGCGGCGCATATTCAATAACTCGCATTACATCGCGCAAAGTTGACTCTAAATTGACGAAGTTGCGTGCAGCCAGCAGATCAAGCAACATGCTGAAATCGTCAGGTTGTGTACGCACTGGCGATTGCACCAGTGACGCAGCAGACGCGTTGTTTGTTGGGACTGCCGGCGCAGTGCCTGCAACGCCGAAACCATTTTTTAGTAGCTGTTTTAGCTCCGACGGATCCGGCATGCTTGCACCATGAATAATCCGCAGCAAAGCCATATCACTCGCTTCAAGGGCCATTACTGCGCGGCTAACCTCATCATGTCCTTTAAGTAACAGTTGCCATAATCGGTGCAGAACCGGGAAAGATAACATATCACTATGTTCTTCGGCTACATTCTGAGCGCTATCATCAAGCCCGGCTTCATGGGGCGCACCAATCTTAGTTAGTGTTAACCTATGTACCTCGGCGAGTAATCCCGACATCATCGCCAGAGGCTCGACCCCCAATTGGTACTGCGACCTCGCTTCTGACAACATCGCTTGCGCATCCCCCGCAAGCAATAGGCCAAACAATCGCCGCACAGCACCCCGGTCTGATAGCCCAAGCATATTACGTACCTGAGCCGTGGTGATTGTTACCTGATCATTCGCATTGGCAACATCCAAATCGGAATGCGCAATCGCCTGATCCAGTATTGAAAGCCCGTCGCGTACTGAACCTTCCGCTGCTTGTGCCACTAAAGTGAGCGCTGCTTGCTCAGCGTTTACACCCTCTTTGGAAACAATGTCTGCAAAGTGCGCGGTAAGCACTTCTACAGTTACCCGTTTAAGGTCAAACCGCTGACATCTTGACAACACTGTGATAGGCACTTTGTTGACCTCGGTTGTAGCGAACAAAAATTTTACATGACCCGGCGGCTCTTCGAGTGTTTTAAGCAGCGCATTAAATGCGTTCTTTGACAGCATATGCACTTCATCAATAATGTAGATCTTGTAGCGTGCAGATACAGCGGCATATCGAACCGCCTCAATAATTTCGCGAACATCATCAACACCTGTATGACTGGCTGCATCCATTTCGATCACATCGATATGACGACCTTCGGAAATAGCGGTGCAAGGTTCGCATACACCGCAGGGCGAAATTGTTGGTCCGCTCTGTCCGTCTATACCTACACAATTCAAAGCTTTGGCAATTAACCGCGCCGTCGACGTCTTGCCCACACCGCGCACGCCCGTCATTAAGAAAGCATGCGCCAACCTATCGCGTTTAATCGCATTGCCTAGCGTCTGCACCATGGCATCTTGCCCGATGAGCTCAGAAAAAGTTTGCGGCCGGTATTTGCGGGCCAACACACGGTATGCCGCACCATGCGCAACTGTCGCTTGCACAATCGGTGAGGATATATCAGCAGGTGAGCCAAGCCCAAGATCGAGCGCGTCCTCTAGCAGGTTCGTATCAAGTGAATCAGGCATAAATATACGTTAAGCTGATCCATCATTTTTGTCGAAGATTTTTCCTGCACAATATAATGTCTGCAAAAAAGTAGAAGCCGGATGACCCGCAGCGAATTCGTTGTGGCTGCTTCCGTCAGGATCTGACCAAGTTGGCGAGTGCCACGTCCATCCGACTCCCACCGCGCATATGACGGCGGTTGCTAAATAATGCAAGCTTGGCCTCAACCTTCACGTTAACCGCAACAAAATAATGATAGTTAATATTTACGTGACTACACATCCGAACCATAAATTCACCGTGCTTGGATAGACCAAGTTTTCCAAACTTGGAGATGTTTTAATGACTCAATTACATACTCAAACAATTGCAAAACCCATATCAAAATTCAAACTGGTTCCCATATATCGCCATCAACATGCGGCGTTGGAAGATAGAAGTGCGCCGCGCGTTAATCTTTGCATTCCCTCCATGTTGCGGCCTAGCGGATTTAAGGGATTTAGCGTTACGGTGCAAAATCTGTCACTGTCTGGATTTGCAGCAGAGGCATGTACAGGCATGAAGTCAGGCACGCGAGTTTGGCTTACAATGCCTGGCATGGGCCCGTTGCAAGCCGAAATTGCTTGGAATGACGGCGCAATGGTTGGCTGCGCGTTCACCAATTTGTTGAATCCAGCGATTTTAGATTCGATCCTAAAACGTTTTTAGTGATCGAAGAGCGCTAGCGCCCAATTAATTGGGCGTGCGTTCCGCATCCACAGCAACTTGGACCGATTTGTAAAAGGCCTCGCGCATTGCCCCCACTGTGCTTGGGTCTGTTGCTTTTGGCCAGTTGCTGTTGGATGCGATTATCAATTTGCGTTTTGGATCAATAAATATTCCTTGGCCAAAAATTCCCTGTGCGGCATAACTACCATCGTCATAAGTCCACCATTGATACCCGTAACCTTTACCCGGTGTGCCAATATCTGCCTGTTTTTTAGTTGCTGCGGCAATCCAATCGTCGGGTAGTAAAGAAACGCCTTTTACTTTTCCGCCGCCCATCAAGAACACTCCAAACCGGGCGAAATCCCGGGTCGATGCCTGCACACAACATCCGCTAATTTCGTGACCCGTCGAACCCAGTAACCAGGTTGCATCCTGTTCCATTCCAAACGGCGTCCATATTTTCTCGGACAAATAATCAGATAGCTTCTTTTTTGTGGCACTGCTTACCAATACGCCAATTAGGTTTGTCTCTCCTGTTTTATAAACCCACTTTGTACCCGCAGGTGCCTCACGCGGTAATTTGCGCATATAGCTTACAGTTACATCGACGCCGGGCTCTGCCTTGTGGTTGTTGAATTTTGCAACATCGCTGTTTTTATCTTCGTAATCTTCGTTCCATTTCACGCCTGATGTCATTGTAAGCAACTGTTTGATTGATACATCATCGTATACTGAACCCTTCATATCAGGGATGTACACCGAAACTTTATCGTCGATACTCTTGATATATCCATCTTTAATCGCAGCCCCCACAAGCGTCGATGTAAACGATTTCGCAACTGAAAAACTGGTCCATCGGCCCTGTGCACTGAAACCCAGCCCGTATTTTTCAATGCGAACTTTGCCGTTCTGCACAATCACCAAGCCTGCTGTACGCTGCGCTTTCATATAGGCATCAACGTCCGTCGCTACTTTTAGCGGCGTGCCAGTGGGCATCGGATAAACATCGTCGCCTGCCTCAATAACATTTGCCTTTGCCAACACAGGCAGCGCGTCCATGGCACGAAATGCGGCGTCGCGCTGCGGTATGGACCAGAACAATACGTTGCGATCTGTCGGCATATTGGCAAGTAGATTGCGCGTGTCTTTATCGGCCGAGAAGTATAGGGCGCCAGCGGCCACGCCAACCAAAACAAAAATCCCCGTAAACCATTTCCACATCTACTAATCCCTATTTATTTTACGATCCATTCACCAACGTAACCTGCGCTACATTAATGCCGCCGCCGCGAAACCCGCCTTCGCAGTACATCAGATAAAAGCGCCAAAGACGAATGAATTTTTCATCAAAGCTGGCTGGTAACTTGCCTTGCTGTGCTGCGGTGTCAAACCGAATGCGCCATCGCCGTAATGTTTCGGCATAGTGCAGCCCAAAATCCTGTTGATCTTGCCATACAAGACCGCGCTCTTCTGCTAGTGTGCGAAAACGGCTTTCGGAAATCAACATCCCGCCTGGGAAAATATATCGCTGTATAAAATCAACAGAAGCAGCGTAGGGCTCAAAAATATCGTCTTCAATTCTGATGTATTGAATAGCCGCCCGTCCGCCAGGTTTAAGCCGCGCTCTTATTGCATCAAGATAATCGGGCCAATATGCTTGCCCCACGGCCTCAACCATTTCGGCGCTGACGATGGCGTCATATTCTTTTGATGCATCACGGTAATCAGTGATCGCGATCTCTGCTTGCGATGCAAATCCAGCCGCTGCGATACGTGCATCCGCATAAGTTTTCTGCTCGTGTGATAACGTAAGCCCGTGATAATCAACATCTCGGTGGCGCAGCGCAGCATCTGCAAATCCGCCCCATCCGCAGCCAATTTCTAGGATGCTGTCACCATCATTCAGCTTTAACCGTTCGAGTAATGCCGCATTTTTTCCGGCTTGTGCAGACTCCAATGTTTGCAGGTCTGTCACTGGTTCTGTAAACATTGCGCTGGAATATGTCATGCCGTCATCAAGCCATGCAGCATAGAAATCATTGCCAAGATCGTAATGAAATGAAATGTTCTTTCGCGCGCCCGATTTGCTATTTCGGCGTACATAATGCAGCATGCGCCCGCCGAATTTGGCAACGCCCGATGCTCTTGCGCTATTGCCAAGAAAGCGGCGGTTGCGAACAAATAAATCGAATATCTTTACAGGATCGGAGCTGTCCCATTCGCCTGCTGCCCATCCTTCGTAAAGGCCTACTGATCCTGCCCAAGCTATCCGAACTAGTGCACGCCAGCTGTGTATATTCATTTCCGCAGATGGACCAGCACCGCGCCCACCAAGCATTCGCTGGCTACCATTTGGTAAGCTACCCTCAATTGAACCATGATGTATTCCTGCATCAATTTGGTCCAACATCACATGGCACCGGCGCGCTACGAACTGCGAGAGCAACAAAGCAAAAAAGCCGCCAGCTGACCCTTGGCCTCGGCCATTATGGGTTAGTTGACGACTTTTTTCTATCTCCGGGGCATTCATATTGAGCGCCCTATGCAACACAGAAATACGCATTGCAATCGCCACCAAACGGCAATCGCAAATAGGTATCTATTTTTTCAATGAATCTCTGATCTCGGTCAACAAATCGATTTCGCTTGGACCCGCAGCTGCAGACGACATTGTGAAGAATTTGTTGGCTTGTTTGACAATCATGAAAATGATGAAAGCAAGGATTAGGAAATTGATTATTGCGGTAATAAACGCGCCGTATGCAAACGCGTTCGCGCCCAATGCCCGCGCCGCTGTGAGCGATGCGCCAACCGGTACAATTGTATCATTTAGTACAACGTATTTGCTGGAAAAATCCACGCCGCCTGTAATCATGCCAACAAATGGCATAATAATGTCATCAGTTAATGATGATACTATTTTACCGAAAGCAGCACCAATAATAACACCAACCGCAAGATCAAGCACGTTGCCGCGCATGATGAAATCTTTGAATCCACTCAACATAAATTTCCTCCCTTAATGGTAAACAACACATTAATACTGCATCAAAAACTGCACTTTGTCGATAGGGTACGTTGAAAGATGATGTAAACTGTTCTATGTATACAACACAGACACAATTTCTAGGCAAAGGAACATAATCTAATGCAATCCAAATATACCAAATTCCTTATGGTACCTATGGCAGCGCTCACGCTTTCTGCATGCGGCATTAATAGTGTTCCTGCCGCAGAAGAGAATGCCAAGGCTAAATGGGCAGACGTGCAAAATACTTACCAACGCCGTGCTGATTTGGTTCCTAATCTAGTGGAATCCGTCAAAGGTGCGATGCAACAAGAAAAGGATGTATTGATTGGCGTAACTGAGGCACGCGCAAAAGCAACATCCGTGCAAATAAACGCTGCGGACCTTTCTGATCCTGCAAAGATGGCTCAGTACCAGCAGGCACAAGCAGGGCTTGGTCAATCGTTGGGCCGTTTGTTAGCGAGTGTTGAGGCATATCCGCAGATCAAGTCGAACGAAAATGTGCTTGCCCTGCAAAGCCAATTAGAAGGTACAGAGAACCGGATAACGGTTGCGCGCCGCGATTACAATGAAGCCGTTCGCCAATATAACACCACTATACGGACTTTCCCTGATATCATTGGAGCAAAGATTGTTCATGGAGCAAAACCAATGATTCCGTTTGAGGCCACTACTCCTGGCGCAAAAGAGGCACCTAAAATAGATATGACGCCCGGTAAATGATCTCCCGCTGGGATAAACGATACTGGGGTGCACGGATGCAGAAATGCCTTGCCTCCATTATAATATGCATGATGCTGCTGATGGGATCAGCGGCGGGTGCACAAACGTTCCCAAAACTTACAGGCCGAGTGGTAGATCAAGCAAATCTGCTGCCGCCTGCTGATGAGGCTGCGCTTACCGCAAGATTACAGGCACTAGAAACCCAATCACAGCGTCAATTTGTTGTGGCTACTATTACAGACTTGGATGGTTATGATATCGCGGATTACGGTTATAAACTTGGCCGTGCTTGGGGGATAGGCGGGAAAGATCGCAATGATGGAATATTGCTCATAATTGCGCCCAATGACCGCAAAATCCGCATCGAAACAGGATACGGATTAGAAGGCATAATGACCGATGCTTTGTCCAATCAGATCATTCAGCGCGATATCCTGCCTCAGTTTAAGGCAGGGAATTTTCCGGCAGGCATTAATGCGGGTGTGAGCCGAGTGATTACGCAGATACAGCTACCTCCCCAGGAAGCCGCAAAAATCGCCGCACGTGCCAAGCAGCAAACGCGAGCTAAAGGCGGCGGAGTTAATCTTGGCACTATCCTATTTTGGTTATTTATATTTTTCTTTTGTATTCTCCCAGTGTTGCGTTCGTTTTCCCGCGGTGGCCGCGTGCACCGAAATGGCGGATATGCAGGTCCCGTCGTGCTGTGGGGTGGAAATGACTGGAGCGGCGGCGGCGGCGGTTTTGGCGGTGGTGGCGGTTTTGGCGGCGGAGGCTTTGGCGGTGGTGGTGGAAGCTTCGGCGGCGGCGGCGCATCGGGCGGATGGTAAAGAGCGCGCATATGTCATTCCGTAAACTTAGCCATATGAGCGAAACTGATCACCGGCTGGTGACAGATGCGGTGGCCGCAGCCGAGACCATAACCGATGGTGAAATCGTAACAATAGTTACAAGCCTATCGGATCATTACCATGATATTGCTCTTGCTTGGGCTTCGGTTACTACATTCTTTGCATTATCTGTGGTGGCAGTATTTCCAGAGTTTTTCGTTAATACAATGAATATTCTGTCCGGAGGATGGGAGCATCAATTCACCGTTAGTGAGCATTTGGCAGCACTATTTGCGTTTATGGCCACAGTCTGGATCGGCGTATGGTCGATCCTGCAATGGGTGCCCCTACGCATGATTATGACGCCTAAGCACATTAAACAACACCGCGTCCGCAGCCGCGCCATTTGCTTATTCAAGGTTGGAGCGGAGAGCCGCACGCGCGGGCGCACAGGGATATTGATATTCCTGTCGATGCACGAACACCGCGCCGAAATCGTTGCGGATAAATCAATAGCAGACAAGGTCCCTCCTGAAATATGGGGAGATGCGATGCTATCGTTGATATCACATGTACAA
>JAYWFI010000139.1:0-15753 GCA_043778865.1 Sphingomonadales bacterium | reverse complement strand
AAAACACCTGTTGGCGATGCTGTTATTTCAATAGTAGATGCAGGCGTTGATGTTAAAAGCGATGAAATTAATCGCAAAACTCAGGCTTTCACAGATGCCGTGGACAGCGCAAAAATAAAAGCCGATAAACAAACTAGAATTGCGCAGGCGCGGGGTACACTAAGCATAAGCCAAGGCAGAGACAAAGGAACTGTTGCCATTGCGGATATAGATATCGAGGGTATACCTAAAGAAATGGCAGGGCACAGCAATGACAAGGCGGCTGGTAAGGCTGGCTTCGTAGGTATTGGAAGTAAAAGCTTACCTGCAACAAAAGAGCTAACGTCAGATGGACGTTTACAAGATCGTAAAACTGACGCCGAATATAAAATTCTTGACAATATTGCAGACCAGCTGGGGGATAATCCGAACGCAAAAGGTACAGTGAAGATATTTGTTGAATTGCCTCCTTGCAACAGCTGTGAGAATGTTGCCAAAACAGAATTTGAAAAGCGTTATCCTGGCATTAAGGTGGAATTTACGCATAATGACGGCAATCGTATTAAACCAATCAGGGGATTGCCGCCAACAAAAACGCCGCCTCGTAAAACACCAATGCCCAATACACCTAAGCCACCATTGCCACCGAAACCGAAACTACCAAGAGGCTGACATGACTGAATATGAAGAAGAAGATCGCCAAACCTATCAAGAAATTCGTATAGATGCGTTCGAGAGCGCCTATGGTATTTGCCGAAATGAAATTAGTGGATTTAACACGCATGGTTACACTCCGATGAGTGAATCGGATATATTTGCTCATTTTTTTGACGAAGATTACACATTATATGACGATACTATTGATCGTAATATTGACAAACTAATGCATTGTACGTTGGATTTAATTTTACAGCGCGGCGTTGGCACAGAGCTTTCACGAAAAAAAAATATGCGCATCATCAAGGATATATTGTCGCGGAATAGCTTTGACGAGTTGGCTGAGCATATGTCTGAAGAGGAAGTCGCTGACCTTGGCCAAGACCTGCGCCTGCTCAAATTTATCGATTAGCGTGCAATATTTATATGCGTTTGAACTGTGAACTTGCACCTAATTCTGTACCTTTAGGCCTTTTGTCGTTCGGCGCATTGGCGGAATGTGACGGCGCGCTGACCCAAGAGTTCGACGCCGCGCGCCGCGCCGAGATTCAAGAGGCGTTTGCCGTCACCCGCGAGACCGCGAACCAGACAAGCATCTTCTTTGCCAACCGCGCCGCGGAGGAGACCAAACTACGTGATGATGCGGATAAGGCTAAGGCAGCGGGTGATACGGCCACCTATGACAGGCTGACGCTTCAAGCCGACGGTATGCGCACGACGTACGGCAGCGGCAGCCCGCTACGTATCCTGTCGACCGCGTTTAACGCGGCGGCATCGGGCGGCAACGCAGCAGGCGGGCTGGGCAGCCTAGCGCAAGGCGCAGTGGTGGGCGTGCTGCAGAGCCTTGCTGTAACGCAGATCAAGCACATCGCCGATAGCTTGATGACCGAAACGCCGGGCGCCGACGGCACGGTCACGTGTACGCAAAACCCACAAAGCGAGGCCCTACGCGCCGCATTACAAGCGATCGTCGCCTGCGGCGGAGCGTCCGCAGCAGGAGCAGGCTGCGGCGGCGCGGCAATGGGCGCGGGCGTGAGTGCGGCGATGGGATCGTTACTGAACCTTGCCATGAAAAAAGACAGTGTCACCTATGTGCGCGGGCCAAACGGCGCGCTTATTCCCGATGCCAATAGCCAGCGCAGTTTGGAAGAGCAGCAAGCGGTAACCCAGCTGATCGGCACATCCGCAGGAATTGATGTGGAATTAGATCGGGTTATTTCACTTCGTTTGAGACTATAACCTCACAGAAAAAGCTCAAACATGCCTATCAAGCACCCCGAATATTTTAGACGTGCAATGCCACAATGACTACAACTATGATTATGCAAACTTGCTTAGATAATAATACTAGCTACTAGCGAATTATCACAGGCTTTGTTGAAAGCTTGGAGCAAGGTAGACGAGATCAAAGCCAGAGCAAGCATAGACGTGCAATAGAACATGGTTATCGGTGATGCTTAGGCCTTGCTTGGTGAAGTGTTATGTTGCTGCCCTTTTGCATCATAGAATAAGCGATGTTCGCACAAAACATACTTGCTGGTGATAGCTTTAGCAGAGACGGATCGCTTACCATCAACCTTTTTGAGCGATTCAAGCCTCCAAGCTTGGCGTAACGCAGCCGTTAATTGCCCCGGCCTTGTGAAGACGCGGCGGTTGCCGTCTTTTTCCTGTCGTTCGCCGCGTGGGTAAAACAGCTTTACGGCCTCGGCGAGCAACTTGCAGGCGTAACGGGTGTCGTTGAGATTGCGGGAGCGGAATTTTTCCTCTGCATCCTTGGCATTTTTCAGCAGGTAGTTGCGCTTTTTGAAACCACGAAGGCTCTTGCTACTTTCAACCCGCTCGGCAAACACATCCCATTCGTCAGGTGTTTTATCCGTGCTGAACCATTCAAACGGCGTGGCTCCCTTTTTACGTTGGTTCGCGCTGGCAAGGCACAAAGTTTTGTTGTTGTAACTGTCATCCCCAAATCGTGACCACGGTAGGATGTGATCAACCTGATAATCGTTGGACATGAATGCGCCCGCTGGAATTGCCGTTCCTGTATAAACGCAGAACCCGCCTTGTTCTTTCCAAAGCCGATAGCGGATTAACGTGTCCCCGTTTATATCCTCAACGCTCAATTGGTCACGCGCTTCTTGACGTTCGCGGTTGCGCTGGGCAGTTGCATCATTGATGCCCTTTTCAATCTCTTTCCGCTTTTTAAGGCTATTGCCCACATCCCGCGCCAGTTCGATATAGATGGCCCCCGGCAGACCGTAAGTGTTGCGCATCGCCCAAAGCTGTTTCAGCCCTTCGGTAAGCGCCTTGCGTGCGATGGGATTGGCGATGCTCTCCCCCACTTCTTTGACGAGTGCATTGAACGATGCTTTGTCAGTGACGTGATCGACATGGGAGAAGGACGATGCCGCATGATTATAACTGGCAAGGTCACAGGCTTGGTCATAACGTTTGCCCGCTTCAAGGTGTGGTAAAAGCGCGCGTACGGCCTTGGCGGAAATATGCGCCGCGCCTTTGAAGCTGGCAAACTTCCCAGCATTGAGCGCATCCATAAGGGCAGCAAGCACCGCGTCATTAAGGACAAGTATCTGCAATTGCTCGATAATCCGCTCACTGGTTTCAAAGAAGCTAAGGATATGAGCAATTTGGTCAAGTTGTTCAGCCTGCATCGCGTTCCACAAGGAATCGCCCAGGGCTTTACGCAGTATCGCCGTGCCAGACATGGCCTCACCCGTCTTTGAACAAATATCTCCTTTTTCCTGATCGGGCTTGATGGTCGTAAACCGATCTTCATCCGATAGCCCAATGAGGTCACGCACCTTCTTGGCCGTCAATATCTTCGTCACGCCCAAATCAGCTGTTGCAAGTGCAAGTTCATTAGGCCGCAAACACCTTTCCCCGTCCGCCGTCGTCACCCGCAAATTGATAAGTCGTGTCAGCAACCGGAATTTCTCAAATGAAGGCGACAGCTTTGCCGCCCGTCTCTCCGCTTGTTCAAAGCCGCACATGCCGACAAGGCGTTCGCTGTCCTGCATGGCCTCTTGCCGGAAGGCGATGGCGACATAGGCACCTTCCAGCTCCGCAGTTACCTTGTCCATGCCAAGCCGCCGTTGCGCCGCGAACAATGCTTTGACCTCATACGCCAGATCATCGCGGCCAGCAGTGCGATCATAAACGCCGTCGCGGTTGCGCCGCCGCGTTGCAAACTCAGGATCGCGTGCAAACATTTCTCCCATAGTGCGATATCGCCCAAGGCGCTCTTGCGTCTTTTCAAGCGCAGACAGCATCTTTTTATCGTCGTCATTTGTGTTCGCGGCCTTGCTCTTAGCCGCCGATTTGAAACCGCGCCGCTTGGCAATATGTCCGAGCGCAGCTGCAAATTCGCTTCCGGTTAATGGCTTGTCCAGCCCCCGTGCACGGAGTTCCCAAGGGTCAAGCCCTCTGAGTTTGAGCGCATCGGCAGTGTCGTTTGAAAGCAGTCCAGTGTCCCGAAACAGCGCCCTCAGTTCTGACATGCGGTTGCGGCGACGGCGGATAACGCGGCGCAGCAGCCTGCTGCCGCGCCTAATCTGGTTTGTGGGTGTGCGCTCCTTGTCGGTTTCGGGAACATCGAAGATCCAGCTCCCAATCGCCGGAATCGTGCCGGGGGCATCCGCAGACGGCGGCGCTTGAAGAACCGCCCAGCCACACGAGCCGATACCCAGATCAATTCCAAACGCCAAGTTTTCGACTATCATCTTATTCCCCAATGTTTTTATTGAAGAACACTTGACCATATCAAGTCAATCATTAAAGTAACCTTTGGCAAATCGGTAGGGAAGCCACGGTAACAGAGACTTCGCTGTGTAGGATGATCACTCTCCTCGTGAGAGAAAGAGAAAAATTGAAATTCCTTTTTCGGAGTCATTGATACAGAGCTTTTCTGTTGAAAATATCCCCTCGTTAGGCAACTGGTGGGGGGATTTTTAATGTCAAATTACTTTTGCGCCACTCTGAAACGAAAATTGATGGTTTACGGCTTTGCTTGCCGTATCGCACATTTTAAATGGTATGAATGAAGGTCGGATATCAATGGGCATATCATCAGCATTGAACGACCGCAATGTTAGCGGCAGCTGCCTTCTGCTCGATTACTGCAATCAATTGGCGGCTCTCAAAATCGAAAAGAACGCAAATCCAAATTCTTAATGGAATACTTAATTCTAATCATAGTATTGATTTACGTCAGATATTTCAAATTTTCTGAGGTGAAGAGGATTATACAGTCTCAGCACTGTTCCTCTGGTCTCATCGTCTTTTCGAGTTCACAGATATCACGCCGGGACTGAGTGGTTGTTGCAGCCCAGCTTGGGAATGCCAGACTTGCCGCAGCAATGGCTGCATCAAGCTCTGCCGCTGTCGCATCAGGAGCTGTGGCCAATGTCTGTTCGTTGGCGGGCTTCAGTATAGTGAGCTGCTTGCGGCGAACAAGCTCGCCACCAATCAACATCGCAAAGCCGGCATCAAAACGCATAATCTCGGTCTCAGCCTCCTGAATAATCGATGTCGAAGCCCATAGCTGCGAACCAGCGGCGGTCTTTATCCGCTCGGACTGCGCCCTGTTTCAAAACCGCTGCTGCTACTGCGGACCTTGATGCGGGCTCTCCATCTTTTGCGAGCGCGATCAGGACGATATCTATCCCGTTTTGTAAGGCGGCTGTCTGTTCGCCGGGACTAGAGCCAGCAGTGTTGGATATGTATGCGGTAAGATTGTTGACGGCTTTTGTGGTTGCTGCGCCGCCCTTGGCAGATGAAATGACTGCCTCTGCCATATTTTTGAGATCGGCCGCTTCCTCTGCCTCAAAGGCGGGGGCCGCGTCCATCTGCGCCAGAATAATCTGAATGTGCCCTATGGCGAGCATGACCTGTTCCTGCGCAAGGCCCGCCTCTTTGGGAAGGGCGGGTAGAACAACGCCGCTTAGGGCGCGGACTACACTACCCAAACGGTCCCGGACGGATGGGTTCATGCGGGTTCTCCTTCAGACAGTAGTTTTGCAAGATCAGCAACAAACATTGGGCCGGTTGCAGAAAGGAAGGTTAATAACACGTCCTGATGATTATGCTGTTCACGTGCCGCACGCATGCCGAGTGCGGAAACAAGGATATAGCTTTTCCAGTCATTGAAGACCTTAAAGTAATGCAGCGTCTTGCGGTTGACACGGTTGCCGCTGGCCGCTTCATAAGCGGTGATAAAATCTTCTTCACCTTCAAAAATATCGCTAACCCGAAACACGCCGTCTATACGCGTTCCAAACACCGGTTGCAGCAGCCAACCAAGATCATCGTGAAAATCGCCAATATAGCTCATTTCCCAATCGAGCATCGCAGTGACTTTTCCGGTGGCTTCTTCAAACAGGTAATTTCCGGTTCGGAAATCGCCATGTACAAAGCTTAGTTTTTCACAATCAGGGACGTTTTCCAAAAGCCACTGTGTAGCTAGCCGGATCACTGGTTCACGCGCCAGTGCATCCTGCTCCAATAACTCCTTCCAAAAGCTGATCAGCCAACGTGTGGCCTGTTTGGGGTCACCTGTGGGAGCAGCATAGGTCTGCAGATTAGCGTGCGCCCAGTCGAAATTATGAATTTTTGTCAGTATATCCAGATACTGCGGACGAACTTGACCGCGTAGCGGATCGCCCAAGACAGTGCCAAGGCCTGTAACTGATAATGTCATCGCACTTGGCTTTGGTGTCCCCGAAATGAATTCCATAATCACACCAGGTCGCCCGAAATGCGTGCCGTCAGCATCCAACCAGATCGGGCGCGGAACCGGAACCGTACCCTGCATTGCATTCAATATCTCATATTCACGGGCGCGGCTGGTTTCGGTGATCCCCTCCATCGGGTCCATGCGCAGGACAAAGCGGTCAGCAGCGCCCTCGCCTGTTGTCATCGTAAACACAAATTGCTCTTTTGATGCGCCGCCGCCCATGCGTGCCACATCGCTGATCGCGGAACCTGGTGCTTTATGCGCGAAGAACTTTTCCAACATGCCTTGCACCGCCACATCTGCTTGCGGTTCATAGGGCGGCGCCGTGCGGCGGGCCTTGCGTGCTTCCAGCAGTGCGGCAAGATGTGGTTCAGTGTCGATCACGTATTTTCCTCTTATCAAAATAACTAGGGCGAGCCTATGCCCGCCCCATTGATTGTCCTTAGAAGCGAGCCGAGAATTCCGCGCCGAAAGTGCGCGGTGCACCCCGAGTCAAATAATCTTGGTAGAATGCGTTCAGATTAAGCCCATACACATAATAGAATTTGTTGGTCACGTTCTTACCCCAAAAGCTTAATGAATATTTGTCATCAAACTTGACGGTGGCCCGTGCATTAAACAACCAATATCCTGGATTACCGCAGGCTATTTCAGGCGTGGCTTGCAAAACAAGCGTTCCGGTGCGCGGGCTACCACAAGGTTTTTGCCCATAGTCGCCGAAGGGGTCAAAATAATATTTGCCCATATATTGCGTATCGCCGCGCAAGATCAGTTTGGTCTTGCCATTGTCAAAGGCGGTTAGATCAAACCCTGCTGCAAACGTCACTTTTGGCGCATTTGGAAAACGGTTGCCATTGATGTTCAGCGTTAGGCTGGACGGGTCTGCCGGGTTGATACTGTTGCCTTTATACTTGGTGTCGAGATAACCAAAGGATGCATCAATCCGCAGTGGACCGGCAACCTGCACCGCAAGCTCGGCTTCCGCCCCGAAAACGCGGCCATTGGCGGCCCGAAGAAAGGATGTCGCACCAATGATCTGTGCAATCTGCTGGTTTGAATAATCATAATAGAAGCCGGCAAGATTCAGTTGCACTTTGTTGTCTGCAAAACGCGACTTAAGCCCCACTTCATAGGCGTTCACCTTTTCTGGCTCAAGAAAGTAGACCTGGCTTGTATCCTGGTAAGCGAGACCGTTAAATGTGCCCGCACGGTAACCGCGGCTATAGCTTGCATAGCCCAGAATTTTGTCGGTGAACTTGTAATCGGCGACGATGCGTCCTGTAAATTCACCCGTGCTGCGGCGTTGGTTCACGCGCGGCAATGCTGGATTATAAGGGAAGCTGTATGGAACAAGGCTTGCAATCACGCCTGTCCCGGCCAAGTCATAAAGCAAGGTGCGTGCATTGCTATATTTGACCTTGTCCCAAGTATAGCGAAGCCCGAGCGTTACAGAGAAAGCATCACTAATTTCGTACACAGCTTCGCCGTAGATTGCTTTTGATGGCCGAGAAATCGTAAACTCCTGCTTGGCGAGAATAGGACCAAAGGGTGCTGCGCCTGCGGCCTGGCACGCCGCCTGTGCTGAGGTGCCGCCCGCTGTATTTGTGGTTGCAACGTCATATTGGAAAGCAGCAAGCGAACGTGCGTCGAAGAAGCCGCCCGGATTTATAACAATCGGCGCGCAAAACCCTGGACTTGCAGGTGTAAGCGCGGGATTAACGGCAAATGCAGGCACTGTGCGAAGTGAATTGCCCACGCCGATGGGGATATTATTAAACCCGCCGGGAACGCCGAAGCTGCTAAGCAACGGCCGCAGAAAGCCGAAGAAATCAGGCTCATTCTGAGTGTCGATCGTGTCTTTGCCATAATAGAGGCCGCCGATCAGTTTCAGCTTGTCGCTATCATAGGTCAAACGCAAATCTTGATTGAAATTCTCACTTTGCGAATTGTACCGGATGGCGCAGATGTCGATGGGTGATCCATCACAATCGAAGGGCGACAAACGATAGTCTGCCTTGTCATAACCCGTAATTGAAGTCAGCGTCAGATTATCGGTAAGTTCCGCTGTGATGTTCATCGATGCACCGCGCGATGCCGTGTAATATTCACCTGCGGTATTTGCCTGTATCTCATTTTGGCGCAGGGTACGTCCGCCAAGTTCAGGACGCGGCGCAAAACGTGAATAGCCACCTGCATTAGTGCGGCCCGCAAGATAGCCGATGCCGTATGGAATATCCTGTTTAGGGTCATTTTTGGAAAAATAGCCCTTCATGGTTATGTCGAGCCTATCGCTGGGTTTGATGCGAAAGGTAAGCCGTCCGGCATAGCTGTCTGTGGTGGCGAAATCCTGATTAAGCGTCGGGTTGAAAGTATAGCCATCGCCTTTGCTGCGGGTAAAGGCGGCACGCAAACCGACTTTGTCCTCCACCATAGTCAATTCCAATGCACCTTCGGCTTTGATCGTATTATAGTTGCCGTAGCCTAATGTGATGTAACCGCTGGTTCCTTGAAGATCAGGGCGCCGCGTGATGAAGTTGATCGCGCCGCCAGTAGTATTGCGTCCGTAAAGTGTTCCCTGCGGACCGCGCAGTACCTCGACGCGTTCCAGGTCATAAAGCTGTTGACCATGGCTTGCACGAAAGCTTTGATAAACCTCGTCAACATACACGCCAACTGGCGAAGCAGTGGACGCCGAAAATTCATTCGCCACCGAAATGCCGCGCAATGAAAAATTGGGCTGTGTGTCCCCGTAAGCTGATGTAACTTGCAAATTGGGCAACGACCCCATCAAATCACTTGTTTCGCTAACGCCGCGCTGCTGCAAATCATCCGCAGAAAATGCGGAAATTGCAGCGGGAACATCTTGCAGATTTTGTTCCCGTTTTTGTGCGGTTACGACAATTTCGGTAAGACCGCTGTCTTCTTCTGCGGCCTCTTGCGCAAAGGACGGCACCGCGCTCAGCGCGATCAATGAAGCGGATGCCATGGCTGCATATCTCGATGATTTATAAAGCTTCGTCATGATTATTTCCTCTCTGTTACACTTCACTTTTGGCTATACATTGTGCGCCTCTTTTTGAGGCAGTGGCACAGTTCTAACATCGTTGTTACGAGCTGGGCTGATGGCAAAGCCCTTGGTCCCGCATTTATGTTGGTCACGCAAAACCGCTTTGGCGATCTTGCCAGTTTCAGTCCGGCTAACCGAACCAAAGGCAATACGGCGCGGCAGTTTGAATTGGGCGATAGTTGTTATGCAATGATCGATCAGCTCTTGTGCAAGCGCAAGGTCACCTGGTTCAGATGCATCAAGTTCGATAAGCGCACAGACGCTTTCGCCAAGGTCAGCATCAGGAATGCCAAAGACAGCAACATCGCGCACCATCGGATGGCTGCTTAATGCCGCCTCGATTTCGGTGGGATAGATATTAATGCCGCCGGAAATAATAGTGAAAGCGCGCCGGTCTGTTAGGTACAAATAGTCTTCTTCATCAAGATAGCCAATGTCACCCATAGTGGCCCATCCGCGTGCATCATGCGCTGCTTGTGTCTTTGCGGGGTCATTGTGATACGCGAGCCCAGCTTTGCCTTCGAAATAGACTGCGCCAACCTGTCCTGCGGGTAACGGAATGCCTTCATCGTCCAATATGTGAATTACACAGCCATGGGCTTGGCCGACAGTTCCTGGGCGCTCTAACCATTGCGCAGAAGTCGCGTGAGTAAATCCTACGCTCTCTGTCCCCGAATAATATTCGTGTAGGATTGGCCCCCACCAATTAATCATTTGTCTCTTCAAATCTGGAGAACATGGCGCACCTGCATGAATAGCAACGTGATGAGAGGAGAGATCGAATGAGCCGCGCTCAGCCTCTGGCAACGCCAGCAGGCGATTGAACATCGTTGGCACCCACTGGCTATGGGTGACACGGTGTTTCTCAATCAACGCAAGCGCACCTGCCGCATCAAATTTTGACATGCCGACAACTGTACCGCCTGTGCGCAGAAGGTTCATGCTAAAGCGTAATGGTGCGGCATGGTAAAGTGGCGCGGGTGAGAAGAACACACTATCGCTACCTAACCCGAACAAAGCTTTTGCACGACCGGGTCTCTTTGTTTCGGTGCCCAAGGCTTCACCGGTTAGCGGACGGCGCACGCCTTTTGGCTTGCCCGTGGTGCCAGATGTATAGAGCATATCGCCGCCTTCGGTCGCAGGTGGTTCACGCGGCGGCGCGCTAGGCGCATCAATTCCGTAGCGCGTGATATTGAGCTTCGCAGCTGCGCTATTCGCAATTTCGGCATAAGCTGGATCGATGAACAGCGCCTTTGCACCGCTATCGGTAAGGATATAGGCGATCTCAGCTGGCGTTAGCCGTGTTGGGATTGGCAGGTAGTAAAGGCCAGAGCGCTGGGCCGCCCATGCAATAAAAAAGAATTCTGGCCGGTTGCCAATCAGCATCGCAATGACATCACCTTGGCCAATCCCATTGCCGTATAGCATTGCGGCAATAGCGCGGCTGCCGTGATCCAGCGCGCCATAAGTCAGAACATGATCGCCGAATAAGACCGCGGCCCTGTCCGGCGTTTGGGCCGCAATGATGCCGGGATGCAGGATCATTTTAGCGCCTCTGCGATATGGCCATGTTCATTGACGCTCACCACTGTGAGGGCATCAAACGACTTTCCGGATAGCCGGGTGAGCGAGGCATAGCCAAGGACAAACCTAGCATCATTATTCAGGCCCAAGGCATGAGACAGCATAATGTTGATCGGGAAGCCGTGTGTGAATATGGCCACCTTTCTATCATTGTCACTGTTCATCACATCGCGGAAGGCTGCCAGTGTTTCGCTACGGAACTTGTATGCATCAATACCAAAATAATCGAGTGGTGCGCTAAGAAAGCGGCGCCATTCTTCTGGTCCTTTTTCACGGATGGTTTCAATATTGGCATACTCCCCGCCCCAGCGGTCTACTTCGCCCAGATCAGGGTGGACTTCGATGCTAAGGCCCAGAGCATCGGCGAGTGGCCGCGCTGTCGCATCGGCGCGCAGCATACCGCTCGACACAATGCGATCAATACGTTCCGTTTTGAGTACATCCGCAGCATGACGGGCTTGCGCATGACCGTCGGCACTAAGCGGCGGATTACCCGTTGGCGGCGTGCTGGGCACTTCGGGTTGGCCGTGGCGAACAAGGATCATATGCATCGCTTTAGCCTTCTACCGCACGGACAGCATGATAGCCGCCATCGGCCTTTATATCAGCGCCATTAATCCAACGGGCGGCATCGCTAAGCAAAAAGCCGATTACATCTGCGATATCGCCGGGCCGTGCGTGGCGGCCCACCATTGCTGCTGCAACGTCGATTCTATCTTTACCGATTGATGCTTCAAAATCGGCTAATATCGGTGTCTCCACTGGTCCGGGGCTAACGCCATTTACGCGAATGGACCGGCTGCGCAGCGCGGCCGCAGTTCGCAGGACCCAGCGATTGAGCGCCGCTTTGGACAACTCGTAGGCGCGCACCCCGTCCATTGCTGGGGCAAGGCCGCTGTCTAACAAATTATCGAGTTGATCTGTCGTCCAATCACAACGCAGTGCCGTAATGCTTGATACCGCAACAATGCTGGCACCGCCGGAAAGTTTGTGCCGCAAGGCATCAGTCAGCAAGATCGGAGCACGCATGTTGACGGCTAAAATCGTGGAAGTATCCGCTGTTCCTGGCAAGCCAGCCACATGGGCTATACCTTTTAATTGTCCATTTATCTGCGCTGCCGCTGCCGCAATTGCGCCGGGATCGGCAAGGTCGCATACAATATCTGCATCTTTGCGATCCAGCCCGATGGCATCGCTGCCTAACAGGGCCATGAGCGCCGCACCAATACCGCTAGCGGCTCCGGTCACTAGTACAGTCATGGCCTGGTTACCCTCATGACCAACGCACGTGCATGGCGGTCCATCCGGTAAACCAGTTCGATGGCAGGCGTTCGGGTTCGTCCACTAGTTCAATCTGCCCAACAACATCAAACAACGCGTTGAAGAACAACCGCGTTTCCAGTCGTGCTAGATGCGCTCCAACGCAGAAATGCGCGCCTTGGCCAAAGCCCAGATGAGGATTAGATTTGCGGCCGACGACCAGTTTTTCTGGATCAGCAAATTGCCGCTCGTCATGATTGGCGCTGGCAAACCAGAGCACCACCTTCGCTCCTTTGGGAACCGCAGTGCCAAAAAGATCCAGCGCTTCGGCAGCCGTCCGCCGCATATGTGTAACAGGCGATACAAAGCGGCACATTTCCTCAATCATCGGATCAATCAGCGACCTGTCAGCCGCAACGCGGGCAAGGACTTCGGGCTGACGGATTAATTGCGCAAGACCGCCCGTCATCAAGAAGCGGGTGGTTTCGTTGCCAGCAACGGTCAGCAGCATGAAATAAGCATCCAGCGCCTCCTCGTGCATATCCGCAGCGACCAGTGCGCTGGAAACATCATCAGCTGGGTTTGCCCGTTTCACTTCGCCCAGCTTGCGGAAATAAGCGTAAAGCGCGGCCCGCGCCTCCGCCTGCTCTGCATTGCTGGCGAGGACATCTGACATCAGGTTTGCCCATTTGACAAGCGCTTCACTATCTTGCGGCGGAACGCCCAGCACATCGGCAATGACCATCATGGGCAGTTTGATGGCAATGCGTTCGACAAAGTCAAAGTTGTCGCCTTTGGGCGTATCTGCAATCAGCTCCCGGGCGATATCGCCAATTCTGGCCTCGCGCCGCATTATCGCATTGCGCGTCAAAGCGGGTAACACGATGTTACGCAGCGCGCTGTGAAGTGGAGGATCACTGTTGTGCACGCTAGCATGACCGTGCCCTTCGGCGCGGCGATTTTTTATCTGGGTGCCGTGACCCGATAGAAAGCGGGTATGGTCGCGCGCGGCAGATGAAACATGATCATAACGCACCAACGACCAAAACCCTGGCCCATCAGGTTCCGGGTTGAAATGGATGCCGCGCTGGTTACGCAGCTCAGTAAATAATCCGTGCTCGCGTGACGCGCTAAAAGGATATAGGTCAAGCAGATCTATATCTGTGCGCTGATCGTTCATTGCGCGCCGCCAAATAAGCTACGATGCCAGATTAACCCGCATGCTTTACCCAGCCGTTCTAATGCCGCGTCATCGGGGTCAACCTGCGCCAAGCCTACGCTGACATAAGCCATCTGCTCGGTTAACGCGCTTAAACCTTCAGCAACAGCAAGGGGATCGTCCATTGGCGCTATATCGCCATTGACCGATAAATCAGCAATCCAGCGATGTGTGCGCGATACAAAGCGTGACCGATTGGCAAGCCATTCCCTTCTAAAATTCCCGTCGCCGCTGCGCGCCGCAGCTTCGCGGGAAACGCGCAACAAAAGGCGATGCTCGGCATATTCACGGAAGAACTGTATGTTGCGCACTTCTAGCTGTTCTAAGGTTGGCACCCGGTGCTCTCCTGCAACGCGTCCGCTGATGTGACGCAGACCATCATTCAGCCGGGCGAGGACTGCGTTGAGTATTGAGTCTTTATCGGCAAAGTGGCGATAGAACATGCCATGGCTAATTCCCGCTTCTGCCACAATGTCAGCTATACGCGTATTTTCATACCCTCGTTCGCCAAAAACTACTTCGGCGGCTTCCAGTAGCCGTCCACGCGTTGCCCGGCCCTTGGGGGTTGGCGGAACGCCAAAACTACCTTCCATTAATGCCACTTTATTCGCCAAATGAATCTCTCCTTGCGCTTCTTATCTATTTTTGCAAATGTGATGTCAATGTTACTTTTTGCTAATCTGGAGAGGATAAGATCATGGGACGTCTGACAAACAAAATCGCCATTATAACGGGAGCGAGCGGCGGTATAGGCTCTGCAACCGCCGCAAAAATGATCGCAGAAGGCGCAAAGGTAATGTTGTCGGGGCGAGACAAAGGCCGGTTGGAAGCTGTCGCGGCGCAGATCAATGCAAAGGCTTCGATCGGGATATTCGTCGGCAATCCTGCCGAAGAAGGTGATGTGGCAGCACTAGTTGCTGAAACCAAATCGCATTTCGGCGGCGTTGATGTTCTTTTCGCCAATGCCGGAGCTGAAGGCTCCATAGCCCCGTTGACAAGCATCGGTGTTGAGGAATTTGACATGGTGCAACAGGTCAATGTTCGCGGCACGTGGCTTGCCATAAAGCATGCTGGGCCAGCAATGGTGGAGCGTGGCGGCGGATCAATTATCTGCACATCGTCCGTCGCAGGCAGCGTCGGGGTGGCCGGCCTTGCCGCTTATGCCGCCAGCAAGCACGCGATAAACGGTCTGGTTCACGTCGCTGCGCTGGAATTTGCAAAGCTGGGCGTACGCGTGAACGCCGTTGCCCCGGCACCGATAGACAATGCGATGATGGCATCAATTGAGAAGCAGGCGTCACCTCATGATCCCTCGCTTGCGCGCCAAGGTTTCAGCGGTTTGATCGCGATGGGCCGCTATGGCACAAATGATGAAGTCGCGAATGTCGTCGCATTTCTCGCTAGTGATGAGGCCGCTTTTTGCACCGGTGGTATCTATCCTGTAGATGGCGGATTTTTAGCGGCCTAATTGGTGTTTCGTCTGAAAAGACTGTTTATCTTTACAGATACTGGTACTCACAACAATGGTATTAAATTGGTATTCGAAGACGCTGCAATGCTGAACGAACAGCAAGTTGCGACGACCATTTTACTTTACTTGAGCAACCGGAAGGTTCGCGAAATTCGTCTTCTGTGTGCAGCTTCGGCAAATTATCTATTCGACGTGCTTAAACTGCGACGGTTAGAATGCGCCATGAAGAAACGCGTAAGCTTTATCCCATAGGCTCTTCATCGGTCATTCCGGCGTAAGGAGATGCATCATGGGAATCTCTAATCTCGATCCTGACGCTCGTGGGCGTCGTCCTTGGAACGCTGGCAATATGGTCGGTGCAAAGCGCCCGCTAAAGCCACGCGATGTTTGGGCAATTGGTTTCTTTCTCGACGAGCATCGGCGACTACGCGACCGGGCACTTTTCGATTTGGTCATTGACAGCAAACTGCGTGGCTGTGACATTGTGAAAATGAAGATTGACAATATCGCCGCTGGAGGAGCAATCCGAAATCGGGCGACAGTTATGCAGCAGAAAACCAAGCGGCCCTGCAATTCGAACTGATGTCCGAAGCTCGTCAAACATTGATGACCTGGCTCAAACGTCGCGGGGGCTCACTGAATGATTTCATCTTCCCAAGCCGGGTTAACTATATGGGCCATCTCAGCACCCGTTAATACGCCCGGTTAGTTGATGAATGGGTTGGAGCCGTTGGTCTCAATGTGCATGAATATGGGACGCATTCGCTTCG
>JAYWFI010000138.1:0-6315 GCA_043778865.1 Sphingomonadales bacterium | reverse complement strand
ATGTTGTCCTTTTCATAATGAGAAAAGCCCTAGTTTCACTATCAATGATGAAAAGGGTTTCTATCACTGTTTTGGGTGCAGTGCGCACGGCGATGCGATCCGGTGGATGACCGATCAACGCGGATTATCGTTTATCGACGCTGTTAAAGAGTTGGCGGCGCAGGCGGGAATGGAGGTTCCTACTCTCGATCCGCGCGCAGCAAAACAAGCCGAATCGCGCGCAGGCCTTCATGACGTCATGGCGGCGGCGCAGGATTGGTTTGTGGCGCAATTGGCTGGGATCAGCGGCGCATATGCGCGTAGCTATCTGGAAAAGCGCGGGCTTCATACAAAAACGATCGGCGATTTCGGCTTTGGTTTCGCGCCCGATAGTAAAGGAGCGCTGCGCGAGGCGTTGAAGCAATTTGGTGATCCTATGCTCATCGAAGCTGGCCTGCTTATCAAGGTTGACGACAAAGAACCGTATGATCGTTTTCGCGGGCGGTTGATGATCCCGATCCGCGATGCACGCGGCCGTGTGATTGCATTTGGCGGGCGGATATTGGGCGATGGCGAGCCTAAATATCTGAATTCACCGGACACACCGCTTTTTGATAAAGGTCGTACGCTGTATAATCTAGACAAATGCTCGCCTGCATCACGTAGCACAGGCCGCGTAATTGTCGTGGAAGGATATATGGACGTTATCGCGCTGGCTCAAGCCGGATTTCCCGATGTTGTCGCGCCGCTGGGTACTGCGCTTACTGAACAGCAAATCCAGATGCTATGGCGGATGACAGAAGAACCATTATTATGTTTTGATGGAGATACAGCGGGTCAAAATGCCGCAATTCGAGCTGCCAAAAGAGCTATGCCCATCATACGTCCTGCCCATAGTTTGAAGTTTGCTTTACTGCCAAAAGGTAAGGACCCTGACGATATAATTAATCAACTAGGCTCAGAAAAATTCGAAAAAATATTGAATTCATCTAGATCGTTAGTACAATTTCTATGGGAGTTCGAAAGCAATTTATTGCCATTGACTACACCCGAACAGCAATCAGGATTAAGACAAAGATTGATAAATATTGCAAAAACAATTGAGAATAGTGACCTACAAAAAGATTATCTTAGAACATGGAAAGACAACGTATATAATTTTTTCGCTGATGCAGCACGCTTGAGGTTTCTTGAAGATAGAAAAAAAAGTAACCGTTCAACTCTTCCCAAAACTACGCAAGAAGCAATTGAAATTAGTCAATTTGGGCTCGGAGGTGCATATATTAAAGCCCTAGTAGTTGGACTTTTGCGGCGTCCGTGGCTTGTCGAAAAACTATTTGAAGACCTAGCAATTATCTCAGCTAGAAAAGATGTTGAAGTCAGATTTCTTCACCAGTTACTAACAGAAGAATGCTGGGATCGCTTGGAACGCGGTAGGTCTGCACCAACTGAAGAAGCTTTTGAAAGTGTTTTAGTTTTATCAGATGAGTACAGTGAACTTTTGTCGCTTAAGCGACAAAAGGTGCTGCCATTCGGTTTTACAAAAGCTGTAAAAACTACAGAGCTTCAAGTTGAAAGCCCACAAAATATCTACTTTTCTCAACAAATTGAAAATTTCGTTCGAGCACTTCGAGATATTCCAGAAATAGATAAAACTATAGAGCAAACAATGAACACACCTTTTGATATGGAAGCAGATCCTTCAATACGACATAACTACATGAAAAGCTTACTTGAACAGAAACAAAAATATATACATAGACTTACAGAGATTCAACGTCCCGTTGATCAATGAAGAATCACGCTCAAATACTTTCCGCGATACTTAATGCGCCAATAACAAAAGAAACGCTTGATACAGGCGGGTTGCTTACCATATTAGAACCTCAATTGTATAATGTTGCATTAGAGTTATTGCAAAGTGTTGCCAAATTTTTGGCAGTACCGAAGAATATGAATGAAATGGTACGGCTAATGAAACAACGACCATTGCTTGAAACAGCATTGGAGCTTGCAACACAGCAATCAGGTGACGACCTAACAGAAGAGAATTACGCAACGCAGCAAAACCTGCGCATCGAAAAAGAAGCATTTGATCGCCGTATCTATGAGTTAACACAGCGTGATGCGGATATTTAGGCACTATTTGGGGAATTTTTAAGTTGGCAACCGATGAAAAAACCGATGGCGATGCACCGCTTATCGACTTGAACGACGCAAATATCAAAAAGTTACTCGCGAAGGCTAAGCGCCGCGGGTTTCTTACTTATGACGAGCTGAACGCGGCGCTACCGCAGGATCAAATGTCATCTGAACAGATTGAAGATGTTATGTCCGCAATTTCCGAGATGGGCGTCAATATCGTAGAGAATGACGACGATGCCGCAGAAGAGGGCGAACAAGAAGACGAAGTTGAAACCGTCGACAACATTGGCGAAAATGATCCGAGATCTTTAACATCGACAGTGAAGAAAACAGGATCGGGCGAACGCACCGATGACCCTGTACGCATGTATTTGCGCGAGATGGGCGCAGTAGAACTGCTTAGCCGTGAGGGCGAAATTGCGATTGCCAAGCGTATTGAGGCTGGCCGCGACACAATGATCTTGGGTCTATGCGAAAGCCCGATTACGTTTCACGCCATTATTGATTGGTCAAACGCGCTGAATATAGGCGATATGCAACTGCGTGAGATACTCGACCTTGATGCGATGTTATCGAAAGAACCTGCGCCTGAAAATTTGACAGATGACGAGGAAGATGACGGCGAGATTAGCGAGAAGAATGCTGGCCCATCCTTCAAAGAAGAAGAAGAGGTAGAAGAAGAGCCTGAGACTATTGAAGACGAAGATGGCAACATAACCGAACGGAAACGCCCGGTCGAAGAAGAGGAAGAAGATAACACCTTAAGTCTTGCGCAAATGGAAGAAGCCTTGAAACCTGGCGCATTGGAAAAGTTTTCCACCATTGCGGATTTGTTTAAGAAGTTTTCCAAAATCCAAGGTGACCGAATGGTCGCGATGGGATCAGGAGAGGGATTATCCGTAACAACTGAAAATAAGTATCAAAAATTACGTGAGGATTTAACGGCTCAAGTTGAAAGTGTTCAATTTCATGCAAACAAGATCGAATTTCTTGTTGACCAGTTATACTCATTTAACAGGCGTCTAACCGCGCTTGGCGGGCAAATGCTGCGTTTGGCCGAACGACACAAAGTACCACGCCGTCAGTTCCTAGATCGTTACATTAATCACGAGCTTGACGAAAACTGGATGAGTGAAGTTGCCACGATAGATAAAAAGTGGGGTAACTTTGCAGAGAATGAAGCAGGAGCCGTCGAACGCATTCGTACCGAAATAGCAGATATTTCTTCTGCCACCGGCATGTCGCTTAGCGAGTTTCGCCGTATCGTTAACATGGTGCAAAAAGGGGAGCGCGAAGCCCGCATTGCCAAAAAAGAAATGGTTGAGGCCAATCTGCGTCTCGTTATTTCTATTGCAAAAAAATATACCAATCGCGGTCTGCAATTCCTTGATCTTATCCAAGAAGGAAATATTGGCCTGATGAAGGCTGTGGATAAATTTGAATATCGGCGCGGTTATAAATTCTCCACATACGCAACATGGTGGATCCGCCAAGCGATAACGCGTTCTATCGCAGACCAGGCGCGCACAATTCGTATCCCTGTGCATATGATTGAGACAATCAACAAATTAGTGCGCACAAGCCGCCAATTCCTGCACGAACAGGGACGCGAACCCACACCGGAGGAGATGGCTGAACGTCTTTCAATGCCACTTGAAAAAGTGCGTAAGGTGATGAAAATTGCTAAAGAACCTATCAGCCTTGAAACGCCAATAGGGGATGAAGAGGATTCGCATCTTGGTGATTTTATTGAAGACAAGAATGCTATAATTCCTGTGGATGCCGCCATTCAAGCAAACCTGAAAGAAACCGTAACCCGCGTTTTGGCTAGCTTAACACCGCGTGAAGAGCGTGTTCTACGGATGCGTTTCGGCATTGGTATGAATACGGATCACACTTTGGAAGAAGTGGGCCAGCAGTTTTCTGTTACGCGGGAACGAATCAGACAAATTGAAGCTAAAGCTTTGCGAAAACTGAAACATCCATCGCGTAGCCGCAAGATGCGTAGCTTTTTGGATCAATAAATACGCCGCAAATTACAGCACGTTTTGGCGATTATACAAAAAGCGTATCTTGGCGTAAACCAGTCCTTTAGTATTTGCTGATAAGCATTTCTCTAAATACGGGAATTCGATCTCGTTTTGGAGACGTTGATGGATAATTTGGCGCGCCCTGATGTGCAACAAGACTTTGGAAAGTCGCTCATACGTTATGTCGCCGAAAAAGGCAGCGGCAACGTTGCTGCGCCCTTACGCAAATTTCTGGACGACAGCCATGATACGCCTGCGCTTCGGGCATCTGTAAAAAATATCCGCCCCGCTCTAATAGCAGATATAGCGCATTTCTTATGTATCTCTCATGGCCGGCATCCCGGTATTATCGATCACGCAGCAACCAAAATTGCAGATGATCCAGCGCGCGAATGGCTAATTCATGCTATCAGCGGGTTTGCCGCCGAGCGTGCTTTTCTTAATCAGCTAACTGTCGCTGCAGGGCCAATTGCGCGCCAAAAAGGCCAAGAGAAAATAACTGCGTTGATCGGTCATCAAGCCAAGAGTTTTCAAATGCTGGCTACATCTGATCGCAAAGGAACAGCTGCTGGAGCTGCGATTGCATTTGTACTTGATTGGCAAAATACTCGGCCATTAATTGACATTACTGCACTTAGCCTTGGATTAGAGCCCACGAAAATAAGTTTACCCGAACATCCATCTTCTGAAATAGTAGCCAACGCATTAGCATCTGACACTAGTAAATCACGCGCAATGATGTTCGGTGCCGAACAACTTTTGGGTCAGCAGCGCGGGCTGTGGCAATTGATTGCCGCACGTCATACCGAGACAGTTAGCCAGTATTAAGGTTGCAATAATCGTATTCCCAACTTATCGAAACTTAACTGTTCGATTAAGATGAGGTATATAATGCGTTTTACTGGCACCGATAATTATGTCGCAACCGATGATTTGAAGGTTGCCGTGAATGCCGCCACAACGCTGCGCCGTCCTTTGTTAGTAAAGGGAGAACCCGGCACTGGCAAAACAGTGCTGGCGCAGGAAATTGCAACTGCCTTGGGCGCGCCTCTAATCGAATGGAACGTCAAATCCACCACAAAAGCACATCAAGGCCTATATGAATATGATGCAGTAGCGCGTCTTCGTGATAGCCAATTGGGAGATGCGCGCGTTCACGACATTAAAAACTATATCCGAAAGGGTAAGTTATGGGAGGCGTTTACTAGCTCGCAATTGCCCGTTTTGTTGATTGACGAAATTGATAAAGCAGACATCGAATTTCCCAACGATTTGCTGCAAGAACTCGACCGTATGGAGTTTTTTGTTTATGAAACACAAGAAACTATCAAAGCAGTTGAACGCCCCATTGTTATTATCACGTCGAATAACGAGAAAGAATTGCCTGACGCTTTCCTACGACGCTGTTTTTTCCATTATATCAAATTTCCAGATCGCGCGACAATGCAGGCGATTATCGATGTTCATTTCCCTGGCATACAGAAGATACTTGTATCAAAGGCGATGGATGTTTTTTACGAAGTGCGTGATGTGCCCGGCCTTAAGAAAAAACCATCGACATCGGAACTTCTTGATTGGCTGAAACTGCTATTGGCAGAAGATATGCCGCTTGATGTCCTGCAGAATAAAGACCCTACCAAAGCCATACCGCCTTTGCATGGTGCACTGTTAAAGAACGAGCAAGATGTGATGCTGTTTGAGCGACTTGCATTTATGGCGCGGCGAAATAATTAGGGTTACCAAGAAAAGAGTAGCACTGTAATTACAGTGTGTAAGCAACCTCAAACTCACCCCAATGGCGTCCACCGAAAAACATCGATACATATATATTCCGCATCAGTATGCCCTTTTTTCCGTCCCCATCCTGTCTGTAGATAGCCGACAAGTAATCTTGTTTTACAGCTTGGCGTTTGAGCTCAAGATCATTCGTTATAAGGCGTCCGTTCCGGCAATAGCGGGTATCATGCGCAAGATCGCCAGTTGGAGCTTGTGATAGAGATGAAATATGTGTTGGCAAAAAACCCTCAGCGTTGGTGCATATAACAGCGGTTAAGCCATTACTCGTTTTACAAATAGCATCAAAATAAGGCCGCCAATTGGCATCTGCCCATGCGGTTAAGCGGCTGGTGTAACGCGGCGGATTACTTCCTGATATCGGCTG
>JAYWFI010000137.1:0-16633 GCA_043778865.1 Sphingomonadales bacterium | reverse complement strand
TTAGTTTGCAAAATGGTGACACTGCAGCGGTGTTAGTTGGTAAGCCATGGGTCGATAAGCTTTAGCCCTGTCACCGTTTGAAAATCTTTCGTGTTCCGCAGTGCCAATTATAAATCATATTCGATCGCAATTGCGGCAATTTGCGCATCAGTTACAGTCGTATTATGTCCTGCACGCCGCGCATCACTCAAGATATCATCATATATCATAGCTTTATACCGTCATGCGACCTACGATTATCTGCTATTAAAGCCTAAAGATCAAAGTCTTCAACGGCATTAGTACGAAGCCGTTTCAAAAACGCGGTAGGGGTTTCTTTGGGTTGCCGGTTGGCATAGGCGACCAAGGCATCCTCAACAATCGCATGAATAGGCCGTTTTTCATGGGCAGACAATTTATGTGCAAGATCCCGCGCTTTAGCAAAACGAACGGAGAGCTGTGGTGCTGTCATATAAATACAGTACCGCTATGATGTCATGATGGCAATGGAGGTGATATCAGACAATCCGTATCACCCCATGATTAATCAAGCCGCTTGTTTTGCGCGGCTTTGCTTCTTGCGTTCGTTTGCGTCGAGGAAACGTTTTCGCAAACGAATATTCTTCGGCGTTACCTCAACCATTTCGTCATTATCGACATAGGCAATGGCCTGTTCCAGCGTCATGCGCCACGGCGGTGTAAGGCGGATCGCATCGTCTTTACCTGTGGAGCGGAAGTTGGTGAGCTGTTTTGACTTCATCGGGTTGACTTCCAAGTCGTCCGGCTTGGCGTTTTCACCGATTATCATGCCTTCATAAAGCGCTTCTCCAGGGGACACCATTAAGATACCGCGTTCTTCCAATGGACCAAGAGCGTATGCAACCGCTTCGCCTGCGCCATTTGATATCAGCACGCCATTTTTGCGGCCTTCGATCTTGCCTTTATGCGCGTCGTATTTTTCAAATAAGCGGTTCATAATACCAGTGCCGCGCGTATCGGATAAAAACTCACCATGATATCCGATTAAGCCGCGTGACGGCGCGCTGAATGTAATACGCGTTTTACCGCCGCCTGATGGCCGCATGTCGGTAAGCTCGCCTTTGCGGATCGCCATTTTTTCAACAACGGTTCCGGAAAATTCATCGTCCACATCGATAACAACGGTTTCATAGGGTTCGGTTTTGCCGCCCTTTTCATCTTCGCCAAATAATACGCGCGGGCGCGAGATGCCTAGTTCAAATCCTTCGCGGCGCATCGTTTCTATCAGAACACCCAATTGCAATTCGCCCCGGCCGGCCACTTCAAAACTATCCTTGTCGGCGGATTCAGTAATGCGGATAGCAACGTTGCTTTCGGCCTCGCGCAACAAACGGTCGCGGATCATTCGGCTGGTGACTTTGTCGCCTTCACGTCCTGCCATTGGGCTATCGTTTACGGCAAAACGCATTGATAATGTTGGCGGATCAATCGGCTGCGCATGCAATGGCTCGGTTACGCTGGTGTCGGCGATGGTATCTGCCACCGTAGTTGTGGTGAGGCCCGCGATCGAGATGATATCGCCCGCTTTTGCTGATTCAACTGGAACGCGTTCTAATCCCCGGAACGACATGATTTTTGATGCACGGCCCGTTTCAACGACTTTGCCTTCGGGGCTTAATGCATGGATTTGCTGATTGACTTTTACTGTACCGCTCAAAACAAGTCCGGTTAGTATGCGGCCCAAAAAGTTATCGCGGTCCAATAATGTGACCAGCATTTTGAACTCGCCGTCGACATCGGCTTTTGGTTCTGGAACGTGCGATACAATGGTTTCGAACATGGGCGTTAACGTGCCTTCGCGCGCAAGCGGATCGGTCGAAGAATATCCATTACGGCCCGACGCGTATAACACAGGGAAATCAAGCTGTTCATCGGTCGCGTCAAGAGTGACAAATAGATCGAACACTTCGTCCAAAACCTCTTGTATGCGTTCGTCCGGACGGTCAACTTTGTTTACTACTACGATTGGGCGCAGGCCAAGCGCCAACGCTTTGCCAGTAACAAACTTCGTTTGCGGCATCGCGCCCTCGGATGCATCGACCAGCAGGATAACGCCGTCTACCATGGATAATATGCGCTCCACCTCTCCACCAAAATCGGCGTGTCCGGGCGTATCGACGATATTAATACGATTGCCTTCCCATTCGACAGAGGTGCATTTTGCCAGAATCGTTATGCCGCGTTCTTTTTCCAGATCGTTGGAATCCATTGCGCGTTCTTCGACACGCTGATTATCTCGGAATGTTCCAGATTGCCGGAAAAGCTGATCAACGAGAGTTGTTTTGCCGTGGTCGACGTGGGCGATGATGGCGATATTACGCTGCGACATTTGTATAAACCTTATTGGAAGTGAATGGCAACTGCGCCATCTATCGTGCGCGCGCCTTTAACGCGATTTGTGCTGCAGCGCAATAAGGTATGCGGCACTATCACAAAATGATAACTTGTTTCTTGCCATGGCCAGTGCGCCGCGCCATCGCGAGGTATGGGCCATTTATTTCCAGATCGTTTTGTATTGCTGCTGCTCGCTTCTTTATTGTTGGCATGGCTGTTGCCAGTGCACGGATCAGTTTTAGCCGTAATGCAAAGCGGTATTTTCGCAGGTATATTCCTGCTGTTCTTTCTGCACGGCCTGCGCCTACCGCGCGAAGAGGTGACAAAAGCGGCGCGTGGGTGGCGGGTGCAAGCGGCGATGGTGCTATTTTGCTTTGGCATTATGCCTATTGCAGGATGGACGATGGCGCATTTAGTTGCCGATGCACTACCGGTTAAATTGGTTGCCGGCATCATTTTTCTGACCGTAGTACCTTCGACGGTTCAATCAGCGATCAGTTATTCTTCGATAGGCGGCGGCAATGTGGCGGCATCTGTTGTAGGGGCTGCATTGTCTAACTTGGCTGCGATCATACTTACGCCAATGCTTAGTATGCTGTTGATCGGCGGAATTGGCGGGATAGCCTTGGATACTGGCATTATCCTGAAAATTGCTACGATGCTGTTGCTGCCCTTTGCGTTGGGGCAGTCGTCACAGCGCTGGTTTGGCGCGTGGGCGTCGCGACAAAAGTCCGTTCTGTCGGTATTTGACCGGGCAATAATATTGCTTGCGGTATACATTGCATTTACAGGTGCAGTGGCCTCAGGTGCGATGATCCAAGTGACAGGTAGCGCAATGCTAACGCTCTGCATGGCGGTGGCGATACTGTTAGCCCTCGCATTTGGCGGGGCCACGCTGATGGGCAGGTTGCTTCGTTTAGGCCGCACCGACCGGATCAGCCTAATTTTTGCAGGTGCCCACAAAAGTATTGCAACAGGTGTGCCCATGGCGGCGTTATTATTTGGGCAGCACGCAGGCCTGGTCGTATTACCCTTGATTTTGTATCATATTGCACAGCTTGTAATCAGCGCGCCTGTTGCCGCGCGATTATCACGCGGTACCTCGTTACTAAAGACTGCGTAGTGCCTCTGCAGGCCGTGCCGCTAATATTGGCAAGCTACCCGCCAAGCCCAGCACAAACGTTATCCCCGCGCCGCCAATAAGCGTTAACGCCAGCACGCCCCAATCGGGTGCAAAGGTGAAATTAAATATGTGCACGATCACATAATACCCAGCACCTAGCCCCAGCAATAACGACAATAAGCCCAGCAGAGCGGCCAATATCGCATACTCCATCGCCTGTGCCCCCAATATCTGACGGCGCGTAGACCCTAATAGCTTCAGGATAACGCTATCGTATATGCGGCTGGCACGGCTGGCGGATATCGCGCCCACTAGAACGGCAATCCCGGCAAGAATCGCAATTGATGCGGCCGCTGCAATCGCTTGCGCCATCTGAGTTAGTAGGCTTGTCACCTGCTTAACGGTTTCGCCAACCTGGATCAGTGATGCCGATGGAAATGCGATAGGTATGGATTTGGTAAGAGCTGCTTCAGCAGATTTCGGGACGGTTAATGTCGCCACCATATTATGCGGCGCACTGTCAATCGCACCGGGCGAGAACACCATTACGTAATTCAAACCAAAATTGTTCCATTCCACGCTGCGTAATGATGCGATTTTGGCGGTGCGTTCGATGCCAAGCAAGCTGATGGTGATATCGTCGCCTATTCCAATCCCCAACGTTGCGGCAACATCTTGTTCCAAACTAACAAGCGGCGGTCCGTTGTAATCCGCAGGCCACCATTTACCAGCCGTTACCTTGCTGCCTTTTGGCAATGCCGCGCTGTACGTTAAGCCCCGATCTCCGCGCAATACCCATGCGCCCTTGGGTAATTCGGTTAGCTGATCGACGCGTGTGCCGCCATATGCAATAATCGAACCGCGCATTGCCGGGATCATGTTGATAACGGCTGCAGGTGCGGCATCTGTAACAATAGCACGGAATTTATCCACATCATCGCGCGGTATATCAAGCACAAAGAAACTTGGCGCACGTTCCGGCACCGTGCGCGCAATCTCGTTGCGTATGCTGGTTTGAATGGCCGCCATAGTAACAAACAACGTCAGTCCTAAACCAAGTGCGACCACGAGTGCCTGCGTCTGCGCTCCGGGACGGTGCAGATTGGCGAGCGCAATCCGCAGTAGAGGCGTTTTCGGACGGGGCAGGCGGGTCGCGGCCCACCTGATCGCCCACGCTATACCCGTTAATATCATCAAAAGACCAAACGCAGCGCCGATAAATCCAGCTGAAAACAATGGCTCGCGCGCAGTACCCACGGCAATCGCAACAAGTAATGCGGTGGCCATTCCAACATAGATTACGGTTCGGATATCAAAACGCTTGGCATTTTCCACAACTGAACGAAACAATCCCGCCGCAGGCACATACCGCGCCCGCAGTAGCGGCGGCAATGCAAAGATGATCGCAATCAGCAGGCCGTAAATTGCGCTGGTTAAGAGCGGCATAGGATAAACCGCAAATCCCAGCGCGATGGGAAGGATATCTTTTGCAGCAGCGCTTATGGCAACAGGCGCGATGCAGCCTATGATCAGCCCCAATAGTATGGCCCAAAACGCCACCGATAATATTTGCATCATATATATCCAAAATATCGTGCCGCTGTCTGCGCCTGTCACTTTGAGGGTGGCGATGCTGGCGCGCTTGCTATCCAGATAGCTGCCAACACCGTTGCCCACACCGATGCCTGCGATCACCAAAGATGCAAGGCCGACAAGCGTTAGGAATTGCCCCATACGTTCGATAAAACGCCGCGTACCGGGCGCGCCATCACTGCGGTCGGTAATTTCAAATCCCGCCGATGGAAATTGTTTTTTAATCTGACTTGTAATGACGGCGGGGTCTTGGCTAGGTTTTAATTTGATGCGGTATTTTGCATTATACAGGCTGCCTGGTTGGATCAGGCCCGTATCATCCATTGCATCTAGGCCAATAATAGCGACGGGCCCAAGCGTAAATCCTTCGCCCAACCGGTCGGGCTCCTCGCCAATGATACCGGCGATTATAAAACGGCTTTTGCCAAAACGAAGCGCGTCACCTGTGCCAATTTCCAACCGGTCAGCCAGCGTTTGTGCAACATAAATCTGACCGCGCGGCGGAGCATTTACCCGTGCACCTCCTGATAACGTAAGGTTGCCGTAAAATGGATACGCACTGTCTACCGCTTTTAATTCTGCAAGGATGCTGCCGTTATCTTTGCCGCCAATCGCCATGGCGCGCATGCGGTATGTTTCCGAGACAGCACCAATTTTACGAAATGCCACAAGCTCTTGTGCACTGGCTTTACGCTGCGCGATTTCCACTTGTATGTCACCGCCAAGGATATTGCGGCCCCGTGATGATAGCTCACTGGAAATGCCAGCGGATAAACTGCCTATCGTTGCCAACGTTGCAACGCCCAAAAACAAACATACTGCAAGCAACCGAAGTCCGCGAATGCGAACCGACAAATCACGCCTTGATATGCGCCATAATGTGGCCAGCGATGTCATTTACCCGGTTGCTCTACGACGACGCCGTCCTGCATAACGATCACGCGGTCGCATCTGTTTGCAAGTTCGGGATCGTGGGTTATTATTAGCAATGTCGCGCCTGATTGAGCGCGCCGCGTAAACAGTAGCTCGATGATCTCTGCGCCCGTTTTTCCGTCCAGATTGCCTGTGGGTTCATCGGCAAAAATAATCTTTGGGTTTGCCGCCATCGCCCGCGCAATCGCCACACGTTGTTGTTCTCCGCCCGATAATTGCGCAGGGTAATGATGCATGCGGTGGCCAAGACCAACGGCGACAAGCTCGGTTTCTGCGCGCACAAACGGAGCATCTATCCCGGCCAGTTCCATAGGCACGGCAACATTTTCCAGCGCAGTCATTGTCGGCAGCAGATGAAACGCCTGCAACACTATACCAATACGCCCGCGCCGTGCCCGCGCCAATCCGTCTTCATCCAAGCGAGTGAAATCAACACCGTCTACTTCAACACGGCCGCCGCTTGCGCGTTCCAATCCAGCCAGTATCGCCATAAGCGAACTTTTGCCTGATCCCGAAGGACCCAGTAACGCAACACTGCTGCCCGCTGTAACATCCAAGTCAACGCCGCGTAATATGGCGACAGGCGCATTTGCTGCACCGAGGCTAAGCGTTACATTAGCCGCACGGATTGCCATATCCGGCGAGGATGTTATTGCAGAGGACAAAGGAAAGCCTTTCAGATGAAATTACGATATCGATATGGTGCAGTGTTGCTACTATTCCAAGTATTTGTTGCATGCGATACCGCCAATAAAGCTGTTCTGCCTAAAGATACTGCAGCGCGCACAGGATGCAATGGTGCCGCTCAAAGCAACGATATCGAGGCAAAATACCAAGTTATTGCGTTTGGTGACAGCCTGTATGCAGGATATCAACTTGGCCCATGCGATGGTTTTGCGCCGCAATTGGAAGCTGCGCTGCGCAATAAAGGCATGTCTGTATCCGTCTTGAATGCGGGCGTATCGGGCGATACTTCTGCGGCTGGCCTTGCGCGGCTGACGTTTGTTCTGGATAATGTGAAGCATAAGCCTGATATGGTGATACTCGGCCTAGGCGGGAACGACATGCTTCGCGGGATCAAGCCCGAGGAGACGAAAGCGAACCTGTCCAAAATTATGGATGAGCTGGCAAAGCGGAGCATAAAAATTGTGCTGACAGGGATGTTCGCGTCACCGAACATGGGCTCTGATTATGCCAGTAAATTCAACGCAATATATCCCAATCTGGCAAAGGATTACGACGCTACTTTATATCCATTTTTTCTGGAGGGTGTTGTGACTGACCGCGCGATGCTGTTAAACGATAATATCCATCCAAATAAACAGGGCGTTGCGCGTATAGTTGCAGGTATAGGGCCAGCCGTGCAATCGGCATTAAATACAGAAAAATAGATATTCAAAATATACTGTCTTATAAAAATAATACACCCAGTGCGGGATTTGCTTGAAATCCGGTGCGTGTGGCTCCATCTTGATCAAATCTGGCCCATGGGCTTAATTTAAGGATCCGATAATAATGTCATCCGAGACTGTCATGGCCGTAGAAACTGAATTAAAACTGACGCCGCCTGATCCAGTGCCTGTGGTAGCAGCCGAAAAGGCTATGGGTTTGGTCCCAGTTAGTGACGCGCAAAAAACCAAGTTAGAAGAACGCGTTGAAGCGTATATTACAGAATTGGTGGCACAGGATGTAAACAGCCCTGAATTTGGCAAACGCGTAGACCAACTGACCAATATGGGCCGCAAAGAAATTATGGAAGCAGCGGGGCAATCCAATCGTTTCCTTGATCGCCCCATTCGCCAAATGGATGAAAATTCTGGAGTTGGTGCCGATTTGGCCCAACTACGCCGCTTAGTTGAAGATCTCGACCCTTCGAAAAAGGGCAATTTGATGACGAAGGAAAAGCTGTTTGGCATTATTCCTTGGGGCAGCAAACTGCGCAATTATTTTGACAGTTACCAAAGCTCGCAGACACATATCAGCTCGATCCTTGGCCGACTTGCCGGTGGTAAAGACGAATTGCTGATGGATAATGCAGCGATTGATGTGGAGCGGCAAAATCTGTGGGCGGCGATGGGGCGTCTTGAACAGATGATCGTGATGTCAAAACAGCTGGATACGAAGCTGGAAGAAAAAGCCGCTGAGCTGGAATTGTCCGATCCTGCAAAATCCAATGCAATCAAACAAAGCGCGCTATTTTATGTACGCCAACGAACGCAGGATTTACTTACTCAAATGGCAGTAACGGTGCAGGGGTATCTCGCGCTTGATTTGGTTAAAAAGAACAACGTGGAATTGGTTAAAGGCGTGGACCGCGCATCGACAACCACGGTTGGCGCGCTGCGTACTGCGGTGACGGTGGCGCAGGCGATGACCAACCAGCGGCTGGTGCTCAGCCAAATTACGGCGCTAAACACCACAACTGCTAACATCATCGATAGCACTGGGAGGCTGTTGAAAGAAAATACCGCAACTATCCATGAACAAGCGGCAAATTCGGTAATTCCGCTGGAAACGCTTAGCCGCGCATTTCAAAATATCTATGATACGATGGACGCTATCGATACGTTCAAATTAAAAGCGCTCGATAGTATGAAGCAAACCAGTGTTGCATTGGAACAGGAGGTTGAGAAATCGAAGGGCTATATCGCGCGAGCAGAGGGCCAAGCACAAGCCGTGGCGCAAGCGGAAAGTAGCGGGCTTTTGACAGCGTTGGAGGCATAAGCATTGACCAACATTGCGTCTCAGCATGATCAGATTACAGGCGATGCACGCCGTGCGTTACGCAACGTAAAGGCCGCGCCCATCGGCATGAAATCGCGCGCACTTCGCCGCGCCCATTTTTGGGGCAAAGTAAGCCGTGCCGGATTGGCGGTAGGCGCAGTATTGGTTGGTGCAGGTATTATTGGCGCGGTGCTGAACGGTATCGGGTTTTGGGGCGTTATGATTACTGCTATGGCAGGATTGGCCGCCGCTTATGTTATGATGCGTTATCCCGAAATGCCGATGCCCACCACTGAAAGCCTACGGCAAACTGATCTTGAAACCTTGGCGGGGAAAACCGAGATATGGCTTGAGGCACAGCGCCCGGCATTGCCCGCGCCCGCCGTAGCCATTATGCAGGACATTGGCTTGCGGCTTGATCAACTGGCGCCGCAGCTACAAACATTGGATGACACCAATCCTGCTGCGCGTGAAGTCCGCAAACTTGTTGGTGAGCATCTGCCAGAGCTTATCAACGGATATAAGCGCATTCCTGAAACGTTGAAGGGGCAGTCCAATGGCGGCAAATCTCCGGATCAACAACTGATTGATGGCCTTAAACTGATCGACCGAGAGATTGAAACTATGACAGGTCAGATCGCGCGCGGAGAGCTCGATAAACTCGCGACACAAAGCCGCTATCTTGAACTGAAATATGACGGTGTTTAGTCGCTAAGCACGGCTTGTAATGCGAAGCAGCATGCGCCGCATGGGTTTGTCAAAGTGTGTATCAAGCCAGATGATTGCAGCGGTTAGCACGGCTACAAATACGATCCCCGCATAGGGTATAGCAAGCGTATAGCCTGCATTTTTGGCTAGCCGCTCAATGATATGACCTACGGGCGTATGCACAACATATACACCATAAGAAGCAAGGCCGAGGTTGATATACAACGGCGCGACTGCTTTGCCCGGTTCAATGCGTGCCGCGGCCCACACAAGCGCTGGGAACACGCCCAGTACCATAATAATATCGAACGGCATTGGCCCTACTTGCGCGAGTAATATTGTGGCTACGGTTAATCCAATTAGGACAGCGCCCGGCGTATGCGTCCGCCTGTCTCCGCGAAAACGCCATACAAGTACGCCGGCAAAGAAAGAAAAACAAACACGCGCCCCGCCGGCAATAATACCGTCCCATCCATCGCCGTAATTCATGCCGTCATAATAAAGCGCATATCGCAATACTCCAAGCCCGGACAATGCAATTAGTCCGAGTAGCACAGTCGTTGTCAGCCTGCGGTGGATGAGGGCATATAGCGCGTTCACAGCAAGCTCAAACCCCAATGACCAGCACGGCAGGTTAAGTGGGTACAAAGCCAGCCCCGGTGAATATGGCGCAGGCAGCAATAACAGCCCAGCCCCTATGGCAAATGCGAAACCAGTTACCGTCCACTCCCGCGCATCTGCCATATTGATTTCCATCAGCAATGCAATAACCGCAAATATGAATGCCAATAGGTAAAACGGATAAAAACGAATGAAACGAATGCGCATGAATTCGGCAAAACCCATGCCGCTTAAAAGCCGCTGGCTATAGGCGTTGGCGATTACAAATCCGGATAATACGAAAAATAAATCTACTGCCAAGTAACAACGTGGAAAAATAAATTGGCCAAACATATCGGGCAAATGGCGCGTCATAACAATCGTAGCCGCAATACCGCGGATACCATCCAGCGTGTGATATGGCTGCTGCTTTGCTATACTCACGTAATACTCCTTAATATTCTAAATTCATGTTCCGCAAAATAAACAGCAGTAAAGTTTAGAAAAACTGTCCGGTATTTCCACTTTGGTAACTTGTAATGATGTAGAAATCGTAACTTAAGCAAATACGGATTGTCGCAGCGTGGGCTTGATCCGATTAATTGTCTGGGGACGTATCGCTGTGTTAATGGGTGAGATATTTCATAACTTTGCCGATGCCGAACCGTTGGCACGGGCAGAGCTTGATCGCAGTGGTTTAAGTTCGATCTTTGACCGTTATGATTGGTTTGCCCGAACACAAGCGCAATGCCCTATAGCTGGCATGCCGTTAATAGCACGAGCAAGTAACGAGGGAGCCGATATATGGCTGTTTCTTGCGGCGGATAGCCGAGGCCGTGCAAAGGGCCTGACCAGTTGGTATACACTCGCATTTCGGCCCGTTTTCAAGGGTAATCCAAGCGCTGCATTGCGCGCTGAATTATTAACCAAAGTCGCGCATCAGCTTCGCGGTCACATAACTTCGATTGAACTTGCACCTATGCGCGGGGACGATTGCTTTGCAACCGCAAGTGCATTTGAAAGTGCCGGATGGATAGCGGTACGCAACGAAACGGGTTGTAATTGGACCGTCAACGTTAAGAACAAAAGCTTTGCCGAGTATTGGGCTGCGCGCCCCGGACAATTGCGTAAGACGGTAAAATCAAAACGCAATAAAGCAAATATGCAGATTGAAATAATAAGCCAGTTTAATTCCAAACTATGGGATGAATATCAAGATATATATGAGAATAGTTGGAAGCCAGAAGAGGGAGCCGCAGGATTTTTGCGATGTATGGCGCAAACAGAGGGCGATGCAAATACGCTGCGTTTAGGCATTGGCCGCATCGGCGGCGTGGCGATTGCGGCGCAATTATGGACGTGCGAGAACGGTACCGCAATTGCACACAAGGTTGCCCACCGCCAAAGTGCAGCAGAATTTTCACCGGGCACGCTGCTGAGTGCTGCTATGTTTGAACATGTAATCGACATTGATAATGTTGACTGCATTGATTTTGGAACGGGTGATAATTCTTACAAAACGGCATGGATGGAGCAGCGCACACCATTATATACGCTATCGCTATTCAATAAAAACAGCGCGGGTGCGATGTTGCGCGCGGCAAAAGCCAAAACGCAGGCTGCTTTATTTTAATATAAATCAGCAGGCTTAACGCGCTGGTTCCCCGGTAAGGATTCGAACCTCAATAGACGGAGTCAGAGTCCGTAGTCTTACCGTTAGACGACCGGGGATCGAAGCAATCCATTAAGTGTGCACGCATCCGCTGTCAACGTTTCTGCACAGTCTCTGCATAGTCTCTACACATTCCAATGCAGTAAATTCTAATCAGGTTGAATAATTACACTATCATGCGTAATGCATAACACAGGTACCGGCGGAATATTCCGATCCGGATAGAAAATAATAGTGAGTACGGTAATGGGCGAACATGTCGCACCATCGCCGCTGAAACGTCGCGGCGGGAAACGGCATATGCGCCTCCGTCGCAACAACGCGGCCAAAATAGCTGGCATCAGCCAGCCTGTCGGTGCAAATAATGTTGCAGTCTCCGCAGAGGTTGATCCGCATTTGAATGCCATTGTCCTAAATGACAATTCACAACCTGCAGGTACGGCGTCAAAAATTAATGATCTACGCCTTAATAAAATGACGAATGAACGGCGCAATTGGCTTGGCCGTTCGGCGTATGCCGCGCTTGATCTGGGCACCAATAATTGCAGATTGCTAATCGCGAAGGCAAGCGGCAGCGGGTTTACAATTGTTGACGCGTTTTCCCGGGTTGTTCGGCTTGGCGAAGGCTTAACCAGCACTGGACGAATGAGCGATGCTGCCATGGATAGAGCCATAGAGGCACTGGCGATATGTGCCGATAAACTGAAACGCCGCAACGTTACACTGGCTAGATCAGTAGCAACAGAAGCGTGCCGTCAGGCATTGAACGGCGCAGAGTTTATTGAGCGGGTATATAAAGAAACGGGCATTATGCTCGATATAATCTCCCCAAAAGAAGAAGCGCGGCTTGCCGTTATGGGGTGCCACGCATTACTGGAGCCAGGAGATGGACCTGCGCTCATTTTTGACATTGGCGGGGGATCAACCGAACTGGTATTAGTATCAACACAAGGCGTAGTGCCGCAAATTGTTGATTGGATCAGTGTGCCTTGGGGGGTAGTATCCCTAACCGAAAGCGAGAGCTTTGACCAAGAGGATGCGGCCGCGCGCCAAACAGGATATGCCGCAATGCGCGCCAAGGTGCTGGCTAGTTTTGCCGAATTTGCTGCTCGGTTACCTTCGGATAAAGGCGATTGCCGCCTGCTGGGTACATCGGGAACGGTGACAACGTTAGCCAGCGTATATCTTGGACTTAAATTCTATGACCGCAGGCAAGTGGACGGATTGCATCTACCGTCAAATGCGATGCGGGATATCAGCCAGAGGTTAGCTTGTATATCTCCGGCGGCACGCGCAGAGTTTCCTACCATAGGTACCGAGCGCGCTGACTTAGTGGTGGCGGGTTGCGCAATTCTAGAAGCGATCTTGGATATATGGCCCGGTGAGCGGCTGGGCATTGCGGACCGCGGTATTCGCGAAGGCATATTGCGCGCATTAATGGCCAGTGACACGAAACGGAATAGGCGGAAATAAATGGCGGGCAAAACTCCCTTTGGCGGAAAGATATCGAACCGCTCGCTTGCCGGGAAACAGCGCGTGAAAACCGCCAAGCGCCGCACTGCACAATCCACGCGCTGGCTGGAACGGCAGCTGAACGATCCCTATGTCAAAAAGGCGATGGAGGCGGGATATCGCAGCCGCGCAGCATATAAATTAATCGAGTTGGATGAAAAATTCCACTTTTTGCAAGGACGCAAAGCAGTCGTTGATCTTGGTATTGCTCCGGGCGGATGGGCCCAAGTAGTGCGGCGGGTGATCCCGAAGGCAGGCGTTGTTGGTATTGATCTTTTGCCCGTTGATCCGATTGAAGGCGTTGTCTTGTTTGAAATGGACTTCATGGCAGATGACGCACCAGAAAAGTTGATCGGCGCACTGGGTATGCAACCCGATTTGATACTGTCGGATATGGCGGCCAATACCGTTGGGCACAAGAAAACCGATCACTTGCGCACCATGGGTCTTGTAGAGGCCGCTGCGCAGTTTGCGGTTGAGACACTTGGCACAGGCGGCGCGTTTGTATCAAAGGCATTTGCAGGCGGTACCGACGGCGAACTGCTGAAGATACTGAAAGCGAACTTTACCACTGTTAAACATGCCAAGCCGCCCGCAAGCCGCAAAGGGTCGGTGGAATGGTACGTTGTTGCGCTTGGTAAAAAATAGCAGGCCGCAGGAATATCGCTATTATTCAGCAGTCTTGCTTTTGCGGACTTTATCCACGGCATCCTTTAATGGCTGGAACCCTTGCGCGCCTTCGAGTATTTGATTGCCGATAATGAATGTCGGCGTGCCATTAAACCCGATTGCCCGCGCAAATTTGGAGTTAGCTTCTATCTCGCCGCTTGCAGCAGGGGAGGCAACGAACTTTTCGGCTGCGGCCATATCGAGGCCGATGGATGCAGCCACTTTGCGAATAGAAGCCGAATCTGGATGTCCGGCGGCGAACATCGCTTGGTGAAATGCATCGTGCTTACCCTGATCAGCAGCGGCAAGGGCCCACAATGCAGCCTCTTTACTGGACGGCGCAAGTATTGGTAGCTCCCTGTATACAAGCCTTATGTTCTTGTCTGCGCTCGTTAACTTGGTAACGTCAGCAACCGTTGAACGGCAAAACCCGCAGTTATAATCGGTGAATTCTACTACGGTCACATCGCCTGCTGGATTGCCCGCAAAGTCACCAGCAAATGGCGCGTATAAACCAGGTCCCAGCGTATCCAAACGTGTGGCCATTTCGCGTGATTGCAATATCGCAACTGCCTCAGGTATAATTTCGGGGTGATCAAGGATATACGCTCGTACCACAGCTTCGGTTGCCTTGCGGTCTTTGGCGCTCATCCCTGCGGCCGCGACTGCTGCATCGGCTTGTGTGATATATTCGCCGCCTGCATTGCCGGTATTAACCCGCGAATATGTATATATGCCTGCTGCGCCAATGACTAACCCGCTTATTATAATCAACAATAATAGATAGTATTTGCGCGATTTTGTTTCTGTCATTTGCCTTGCGTAGACGAAGTGATGTTGGCGCGCAATCGCCGCTTTTTGCGTTTAAGTTCTTTATCTGCAAGCGCCTGTGCCACCAAATTAATGTCCTGTGCCCGGATCCAATCGGGCGAATATTCGGGCAAGCCAGCCATTGCCGTTTGTGCGTTTGGCAATGCAAGCAATGGCGTACCTTCCATCAAATATCGCTCCGCACTGGCCAGCGCAGCCCTTGGTGTGTCACCGCGCTGTTCATACACAACGCCTAGCTGATACCATGCAAACGGGTTGTCATTATCCTTAGTTACCGAACTTTTCAGCACGCGTTCGGCTTCGTCTAGGTTATTTTTATTCTCGGTTGCGATCAGGGCATGGCCCAATATTCCGGCAATAAGCGGCTGATTATTCGTAAGCATTGTGGCTTTACGTAAGGGGACAATCGCATCTGATGGATTACCCGATTCCAGCAATATTTGGCCGTAAAGCTCAAGGAAATAGGGATCATCTGGCGCCCCTGCTATCAGTGTTTGCGCTTCTGACAATGCCTTTTGCGGATACGCTGATTTATGCCAAGCATAGGCGCGCGCGTAATGCCCGGCCGCGCTCTGATCACGCTCTGGATACGATTTTAACGTATCACTAGGTTCGGCAATATACCCTTTAAGCTTTGCCTTCACGCGTAGAAAATCAGCTTGCCATTTCGCGCTGGGTACCGCGTTCCAAGCAGGATCGGCACTATAGGTGTCTTGCAGGACTGAGATCCGCTCGCCTGATAATGGGTGCGTACGGCTATAACTGTCTTCTTGGGGGATGCCCAACCGGAATTCATAATTCTGCAGTTTCTTAAAAAATGCGATTGATCCTTTGCCGGTAATTCCTGCACCCGACAGGAATTTGGCCCCTGACGCATCGGCAATGCCCTCTTGCCCGCGCGTGTATGCCAACAATTTGCCGTAAGCCGCGGTTTGTCCTGCTGATAATATACCTGCTGCGGCCTCTCCGCCGCCCAGCGCAATCGCGGCGCCTGCCAATATCAAACTCGCGATACTGATACCTGTGGCGGGCCCAAGCCCCTCATTGAACCGCACGGCATGGCCGCCAACAATATGGCCAAGCTCGTGTGATATTACGCCTTGCACTTCGTTGGCTGTGCTGGCCGCTTCGATCAAGCCTGTATGTATATAAACCACCTGGCCGCCTGCGACAAAAGCATTGATCGACTTATCATTGATCAGGACAATATCGACATTTTTGGGCTCAAGCCCAGCGGCCTTCACTAGCGGTTCGGATATTTCTTTGAAGAATGCTTCGGTCTCGGCGTCGCGCAATACCGATTGCGCCATAACCGGCTGTGCAGATAAAACCATAGCGAGTGTTACCGCACAAGCCGTACGTATCCGGCGCCTAGTTAGCATTTTCATACGTGCAATATGGAGCACGCAAGCTGAACACGCAATGAAGAAGTGATAAGTAGGACGTTTCAAATCCAACAGATTAGCTTGGAAAAACCTTGGAATTCTGCGCAAGTTGATAGTAGAATGCAAATTTCGAGTTCCATTCCAAAACGAGTATGATTTAATAATTACGGATCTCTGAGTAAGTTCACATGTGAACGCCACTCCGCCTCTTCGCACCTGTGACAATGTTTTGCGGCGCATTATTATTTTTCCTCCTCCCCACTCTCTTCGCGGTTTTGATAGCCCGCAAGCACTCTTAAGCGGCGAACCGTTTGCAAATCAAAACCTACATTGCAAGCTTCCCTTTAAACCGCGCCGAATATACGAACCGCTCATCCTAAGAAGCCATTGAGCCTGACGAAATGGAGTCTCGAAGTCGTGCAAGGCCCAAGGTCCTTTGAGGCGAGCTTTCGGCAGCTCAGCCCCCCACAAGATGAGCGGAGCGTACCAGATTAAAAGTATCTCGCTTTGACATTGGCAATTTTGCATTTT
>JAYWFI010000136.1:0-8764 GCA_043778865.1 Sphingomonadales bacterium | reverse complement strand
CACAGCGCCCCTAATTATCCGATCCATGCCGGTTAAGGGAGGTTAAGGAAAGTTGATGAAGGTGACCAGCTTTTGCCGTTGCGTCAGATTTATGCGATAAAATATTATGTAATTTGTGATTTAACTTGCACTGCAACGTATTTCAAAAACCGTATCAAAGATTGTTTACACAACACTCTGAACAATCACCTCACACAAAATCCATAACACGCAAGGCATCGTTATTGACGTCGGCGCATTCACCGTGCAGTCTGTATTCACGTTGATTAGGAGGCAGTTTTAATGGTGGGGAAGAAAAGCGCGTCTGGCGCATTTGATGCGGCGAATGAGGCGACGATGGCTTTGGGGCCGATGGCGGGTTTGGCGCGAGAGGATTTTGCCGGAGCCATCGCATTATTATTGCGCGAAACCGCATCCAATCCGCAAAAAGTATTCAATGCCGCCGCCAATTTCAACGAGGACGTTGTTAAGATTATGACCGGCCAGTCCGATCTTGCACCCGACAAACGTGACAAGCGATTTATGGATCCTGCATGGCAGTTTAATCCATTTTTTAAGGCAGGGGCGCAATATTTTCTTGCCGTGCAAAAAGGTGTTAAAAGTTATATCCAGGACCTTGAACTTGATGCGCTGGAACGTGATCGCGCCAATTTTATCAGCCAAATTATTATTGATGCGCTCGCGCCAACGAACAGCTTAATCGGCAATCCAATGGCGCAAAAGCGGCTTGTTGATTCAGGCGGGCTTAGCTTGATCAAAGGCCTGAAGAACGCGTATAACGATATGGTTCACAATGATATGATGGTCAGTCAAGTGAATAAAACGCCATTTAAGCTGGGTGAAAATATCGCAACATCAAAAGGCGTAGTAGTTTTCCGCAATGAGATGATGGAGGTCATCCAATACGCGGCCACCACAGACAAGGTATATGAAACACCCATTTTAACCATCCCGCCGCAGATCAACAAAATGTATATCAATGATCTTAGCCCGGAAAAAAGCGTGATTAAGATGCAAACCGGCAATGGCATCCCGACGTTTATAATAAGTTGGCGTAATCCCCAAGAGGAACACGGCGTTTGGGGTATGACCGAGTATGTCGATTGCTGCATCCAAGCCATCGATGTTGTGTGCGAGATTACAGGTAGCAAGAAAATCAACCTATCCGGCGGCTGTTCCGGCGGCCAAACAATGTCGGTGCTGCTTTCTAAAATGGCCTTTATGGGGGACAAACGCGTGAACGCAACCACCATGATGGTATGCGTTTTGGAACCCAAAACAGGCGATACAGAAGCAAGCGCGATGGTATCGCACAACGGCATCGCACTTGCCCGGCAACGTGCGTCGAAAAAAGGCGTGATCGAAGGATCGTCGCTGGCGCGCGGGTTTGCATGGCTGCGGCCCAATGATTTGATCTGGAATTATGTCATCAATAATTATCTGATGGGTGAGGATCCGCCCGCATTTGATATATTATTCTGGAATGCGGACACCACCAACTTGTCGTCCACTCTGATGGGAGATTTCTTGGAACTGTTTGAAGCCAATGCATATGCCGATCCAGGTAAGTTTGAGATTGCGGGGCATGTTGTCGACCTTAAGAAGGTAGACACTGATCTGTTTATACTGGGCGGTACGACTGATCATATCACCCCGTGGCGGGCGTGTTATCGTTCAACGCAGTTATTCGGTTCCAAAAACGTCGAATTTATCCTGAGCCAAGCAGGCCATATGCAGGCAATATTAAACCCGCCGGGCAATCCAAAGGCAAAGTATTTCAAGCACAAGAAAAACAAAACGCCCGCCGATGTTGACGAATGGATGGCAGGCACAGAAGAAGTCGCCGGTAGCTGGTGGCCATATTGGATGGAGTGGATAAGCAATCGTTCCGGAAAAATGGTTGCGGCAAAAGCAACGTGCGGCAGCAAAGCATATCCCGCGATGGAGGCTGCGCCGGGATTATATGTCTTGGATTGATAAACCGGGTTGTAATTGTTACTTCGCAAATTAAGTCTAGCAAGTGACCTCAGGGTAAGGAATACATAATGGCAAAAGGCCGCGTTACAAAAATCACAGCATCAAAATCAAAGGCAGCGAGTTCAGCTAAACCTGAAAGCAGTCAGACTAAAGCCACTCAGTCTAAAACTGCTCAACCTGAAACCGCCCAGCCTGAATTTACGATGGAAACATTCGACGGGCGCACTTTACGGGTTGCAAGGTGGCGGGCCACTGAACATTCGGCGCAATTGCCCATATTGTTTTTTAATGGGATTGGCGCGAATATAGAGGCCGTGGCCCCAATGGCTGAGCTGCTGTCTGACCGTGATTTCGTAACATTCGATATGCCCGGTGTTGGCGGTTCGCCGGACCCTGTAATACCGTATAATGCGGTTATGATGGCGCGGATTGCGGCGTTACTGCTTGATAAATTTAACATGCCAGTTGTCGATGTAATCGGCGTTAGCTGGGGCGGGGCAATGGCACAGCAGTTTGCATTGCAAAATGGTTCGCGCGTAAACAAACTTATCCTTATGGCAACCAGTGCAGGAATGTTGATGGTGCCGGGCAATCCTGCTGCGCTCATGAAGATGGCGGATCCGCGGCGGTATATTGATCCAGAATTTATGAATAAGCATTTCAAGACACTTTATGGCGGCGCAGAGGACGGCAAGGGCGGCCATATCAGCCGCATTACTCCGCCATCCAAAACCGGATATTTCTACCAGTTGATCGCTATGATGGGATGGACCAGTGCGCCGTTTTTGCCATTTATGCGCAAACCCACGCTGATTATGATGGGCGGCGATGATCAGATTGTGCCGATTGCCAATGGCAAGTTTCTGGAAATGTTAATTCCCAATGGCGAACTGTATGAGATAAAAGATGGCGGCCATCTGTTTATGCTCAGCCATACCGAAGAGAGCATTAGCGTAATTCGAGAGTTTTTGGATGTGGTGCAAGAGGTGAAGCAAGCAGCGTAAGCAAAGAAAGCATTCTATGCGCCACATTGCGATCATCGGTTCGGGTCCAGCGGGCTATTATACCGCAGAAGCATTGCAAAAAGTGTTTGGTGATGAAGTCTGCATCGACATTATCGACCGTCTGCCTGTGCCATTTGGCCTCATTCGTTTTGGTGTTGCACCCGATCATCAATCGATAAAAGCAGTCGCAAGCCGGTATGAGAAAGTTGCGCTGTCCAATAATGTTCGCTTTGCGGGCAACATATGCGTGGGCAAAGACATTAGCATCGAAGAACTTCGCGGGCTATATGATGCCGTCGTGCTGGCAACAGGCGCGCCTGATGACCGTATGTTGGAAATTCCGGGCGCTAATTTACAAGGTGTATATGGCAGCGCGGCATTTGTCGGTTGGTATAACGGGCATCCTGATTTTGCGGAGTTAAACCCGGATCTGTCGGGACGGCATGTGGCGGTGATTGGTAATGGGAATGTTGCACTTGATGTGACGCGGATATTATCAAAAACAACAGCGGAGTTTGCAGGGTCCGATATTGTTGCGCATGCGTTAGCTGCGTTGTCGCAGGCGCAGACTCAGGAGATTACTATACTGGGCCGCCGCGGCCCGCATCAGATTGCGATGACACCAAAGGAGCTCGGCGAGCTGAGCCACTTATCGCGCGCAGCACCTTATGTTGACCATAACGACCTGCCTGAAATGGGCAGCGACGCATTGCTTGAACCCGGAATACGCAAATCAGTTATGCACTTGCGCGAATTTGCCAGCGTCCCTGATCATATACGCTTGGAAAAACCGGTAGCAGTTAACTTTGTTTTTTATGCCAGTCCCGTTGCCATCGAAGGCGACGGCAAAGTTGAGCGGATCATCGTAGAGCGCACTATATTAGATGAAAACCTGCGCAGCCGCGGTACGGGCGAAACATATGCCATCCCGTGCTCAGCGGTAATAAGCTGTATTGGTTACCAAACTCCGCCGGTCCAAGGCGTGCCGTTTGAGCATGGCCAGGGCCGGTTTGCGAGCGAGGCAGGGCGTATCTTGCCCGGCTTATATTGTGTGGGCTGGGCCCGGCGCGGACCATCGGGAACCATCGGCACCAACCGCCCCGACGGGTATGCGATTGCCGATTTGATTGCGGCAGACATAGGCGAAGGACAGGGTAACCTTGGGTTTGCGGGCCTTGATCAATTGCTCAAAGCGCGCGGTGCAAAAACTGTCGAATACAGCGATTGGAAAAAAATCGAAGAAGCTGAAACCGCCCGAGCGCGTGCCGGCGCCCCGCGTGAGAAATTTATTAGCATCGAAGAAATGATTGCAGCGGCGGGGTAACCCATCTCTCTTTGATACAATTTGCGACAATATTGGCTGGTGGATGACATATCCTTGCGACATGTGACCTGCATAACGTCTGAAGAAATTACAGATATAGGGTAAAGGATAGCTTATTATGATACAACGATATGCCATTGCCAGCATAGCGGCGGTTTTAGTAGCGGTAGCAGCCTATGCCGCGCCGGGCGCAAGTTCCGCAGCAGACGATAGTAAGCAGGTGGGTAGCACCCAGTCAAAAAATATGCGGCTGCAAAATGCTAAAGCAGGCGGCGCTTCAGTTCAAAATACCATTGCAAAGATGGACGCAGACGGCGATGGCAACGTCACTAAAGACGAAGCCGTCTCTTACGCAGATGCGCGTTTTGCTAAAATGGATGTGGACGGAAATGGCAAAGTTGATGCAGACGACCGCCAAGCACGTGCAAAGGCGCGCTTTGCTGAAATGGATGCCGACCGAAATGGCGCAGTGACTGAAGCGGAATTTGTTTCTTCTGCAGATGCCAAAGCTGCGCTACGCAAATTAAAAAGCACAGATAAATCAGAAAGCACAGGTAAATCAAAAAGCACAGCATCATACGAACGCAATAGTGGCGGCAAACAAGGTGGTATTTCATCTGGCAACAACGCCAGCAACAACAGCGCCAATAACAAAGCAAGCAACAACCCCGGCAAATGGGGCCGCGCCGATACCAATAGCGATAATGCAATCAGCCGCTCTGAATATGATGCTGCTACGTTGGCACGGTTTGCCACGCGCGACAAAGACGGAAACGGCATGCTCAGCGGCGAAGAGATGAATACAGGCCGCAAAAAGGTAAGCGGACGGTACGGCAAGGTCGGCGCGGGTTAACCACGAGATCGTTTCCTAACTTGGAAACAAGATATGCCATAACAACAGCGTACCGCATCACTATGTATCGCATAAGCATACGCATAGGCCGATGATGATGCGATGCGTATTATCGCAGCGGTTCTCTCTATCGCACTGTCATAGCGTCTTGTCACAGTGCACTCTCACAAAGCACTTCTCAAATGGCACTCTAACAGCGCACTCTCACAGCACCGCGTCATACCACCGCTTCACAGCGTATTGTGACACTGGCCTATCTCACTGTTTTCGGTTAAGTTCCCTTGATGATCAAGTCTCGCCCGCACATTTTGCTTACCGATGATGAGGTGTCGATCCGTGACCCGCTAGGCAAATATCTTGAAGCGCAGGGCTACCGTGTGACAGAAGCGGCAGATGCAGCGCAAGCACGTTCAGTACTCATCGCGCACGACATTGATGTCGTATTACTCGATATTATGATGCCGGGTGAGGACGGGCTTAGTTTGTGCCGGTATATCGCGGCGCATGGCGGCCCGCCGGTAATTTTGCTGACCGCAAAATCAGAGGAAACAGACCGGATCATAGGGCTTGAAATTGGCGCAGATGATTATGTTGTGAAACCTTTCTCTCCGCGTGAACTGGTTGCGCGCATAAAGGTTGTTTTGCGGCGCACATCATCCGGCGCGCATGCTTTGCGACCGGGAGATAGCAAGTGTGATAGCTATGCTTTTGCGGGATGGACGCTGAAAACCAGTGCGCAGTCGCTCTATGATCCTAGCGGTATATTGATACCGCTTTCTTCGGGCGAATACCGGATGCTGGAAGCGCTGGTGACGCGCGCAGGACAGGTGTTGAACCGCGATCAACTGCTTGATCTAACCCGCGGCCGTGAAAGCGGCCCATTCGACCGCGCTATCGATAATCAGATTAGCCGTCTGCGCCGCAAGATAGAGGCCGATCCAAAAAACCCGCAACATATTAAAACCGTTTGGGGCGGCGGATACCGTTTTTCCGCGCCCGTTCATATCGTGTAAGAACAGTGCGTCTAGCATCCAAATTTTGGCCGCAAAGCTTATATTGGCAGTTGATTGCAGCGGTAGCCATTGGCGTTTTGTTCGTACAAGGCATTTCTGTTGTTACAGGATACTATACTCAAAGTCAGGCCGCTATAGCGCAGGCCGCGCTTACCTTGCGTGAACGCGTGGCCAGCACAGCGGGTAAATTGCAAGACCGCAATCAGCCGTGGGACGCAGCATTGAGATCATCCAGAAAACGCGGTAATGCGCAAATCGCATTTACTTTGGCTTCCGCGCAGCTGGATCTACCCGGTTATGCCAAAGATACCGAGTTGACGCAGGCTGCGCAGCAATTGTTGCAAGGCGCAGGCGGCGAATTGTCCAATATTACAGTATCAATTGGGCCTGCAACCGCATTGCCAACCGCGCTTTTGGAGCCGCTGATGCAAGGGCGATTTGTGCGACGCCTGTACATAAAAGGCGAAGGAGTTCCCGCAAACGCCGTCCTAATATCTGCGCAAACAGATGATGGCCGCTGGCTTAGTTCCGCCAGCCTTGTGCGCCCTGCGGGCAAGTGGTCGTTAGCTCTGTTGTTGCTAAAAACGCTGGGGATTTTTGCAGCGGTGATGATCCCTCTGGCACTTGTGGCGCGCCGGATTATAAAGCCATTGGAGCAATTAACACAGCGCACGGCACGGATTGGGATAGGAGGAGAGGCGGCGCCCCTGGAGAGCAAAGGCCCTGCTGATATCCGCAACTTAATCAATAGTTTTAATGGTATGCAGCTGCGCGTTATATCACTTTTGTCCGAAAAAGACGTCATGCTGGGTGCTATTGGCCATGACCTGAAAACGCCGCTGGCGTCATTAAGGGTTCGCGTGGAATCGGTTGCGGATGAAGGCGAGCGCGCAAAAATGGCAGCAACCATTGATGAAATGGCAACGATCCTTGATGATATTCTTACACTGGCGCGGCTTGGAAAATCGGGAGAAGCATTGCAACGTACCGATATCGGCGCATTACTGGAGTCAGTGATTGACGATTTCTCAGGCGTAAATTTTGAACCGGCACACCCGTGCATAATTGCAAATATCCGGCCTATATTAATCCGCCGTGCGCTGCGAAATTTGATCGGTAACGCAATCAAACATGGTGGCAACGCAGCTGTATCGGCTGTGCAAACAAACAATCAGGTTTGCATTTATATTGATGATGATGGCCCCGGTATACCAGCCGAAGACATAGATACTATGTATGCAGCATTCGTCCGCGCCGAAACTTCGCGTAACCGTGCAACGGGAGGTTCCGGCCTTGGCCTAACCATTGCCCGTGCAATTGCGCGCAGTCATGGCGGGGACATTACCCTTGCGAACCGAACAAGCGGCGGATTACGAGCAACGATTATTTTACCGGATAATGCAATGTAGTTTAACAGCACTTGGGATTTAGCTGTTTATGTATTTGTGGTCGCGTGATTTTATACGATTAACCGGTATCCACTTAATTGCATCACGCTCCAGGTTACAATCGCTCACCCTGTTGGTTGTGATTTCCATGTACCGCTGTTTTGGAATTCAGGCTTAATATTGGTTGCTTCAGGTAATTTTTCACCCGCATAGTTGGCTTCACCGCCGCGGCCCATGGCTTGTTTGGAATAAATTGGCGGTGCGTATGTGGGCGCAGCACGTTGACGTTGCGGTACGATGGCGGAATATGCAGGTGTAGGTGCAATCGCATTGATTCCAGCTGATTGAATATCCCGCTCAGCATTCATACGTGCGGCGGCGTATTCACGCTCATATTGTTTCTGCTGCTGAATTGGATCGAGCACGGGCAATATGGTTGGTGTCCAGATGCGTTGTTTTGGACCAGGGAAAGGTTCATTACCGGCATAGCTGCGGAAGAATGCAGAAGGACGTCCTGCGCTGCCTTTCCAGCGGTAAAAACGGTGCGCACCGATTGTGCCTATGAAGTGCAAGCTGGGCGCCCAATAAGGATACACATTTACGGTATGATAATGCGTTGCCATGCCAACAGGTGTAAATACGCTACCGGCAAGCGCGCTGAGCGCTACATTTCGGGCGCGGTCCCAGTGCAGGCGTGATGGTGTGCGCGCCATTGATCCATCGCAGCTGTAGCTAAATTGGCAACCTGTACGCCGCTCTGAACCCTGGTAAACAACACCGCAGATATTATTTGGATACGTTGGATGACGCATACGGTTGATGATAACCTGAGCTACTGCGCGCTGGCCTGCGTCAGATTCGCTGGCGGCTTCATAGTAAATGGCATCGGTTAAACAGCGCAGCGCGCGGGCATGATCGGGGGATCCCGCACGCATGATGAATGGCTGCGCCGCGCCGCCCACTCCGGCAATATCATAAGGTATAACGGTGTTATCCAATGGAATATTAGGAGCCGTTTGCTCTACGGCCGGATCAACGATGATTGCGCCATTATCACCTTGTGCCGCCGCAAACACTTGGCCATTGGGTACGTTGTTATAATCTTGTTCTTGAAAGTAGAATGCTGATCCAGGGAAATTGGTTTCCGGCCGCTCGGCAAAGCCAAGTCCTGCGGCACCCATTTGCGCCGGAATCTGTTTTGTACC
>JAYWFI010000135.1:0-9874 GCA_043778865.1 Sphingomonadales bacterium | reverse complement strand
CTTGGGGTTGTGGCTGGTTGACGCTGAGGTGCAACAACCCCCAATGATGTCCGCTTTCAAGGTCGATAATAAGTTGAACAAACGCCCGAAAACTTGTTTGAGGCGGCCGGTCAATTGACCCATTGCTCTTGCAATGTTGGATTTAGACTGACAGTTAACATATCGGAAATTGTAGGCCGCCATATCGCTGTCCGGGCCTGTAATCAGCGTGTGTTTGCGAACCGGAAAACTAGACTTTGTCAGAGTGTGTTAAGGTGAGACTTTAGTGTGACCTTAGACGCTTTTCTGTGGGTTACGTAGGGGGTGAGCCGTGCGGCGCAACTGGTTTATGGGGCCCTAAGGATAGCTTACGCTTAATACTTCCCATTCTTTCGGGCCGCTGGGTAGGGTGACGATCCGTAAATCGCCGGCGCTTGCTTTACGTAACGCTTTTGCAAGCGGAGAACTCCAACCGATCAATCCGTTGCCGGCATCGGTTTCATCATCGCCAACAATGGTAACCGTTCGCTGATTATCATCCTCATCTGCTATTGTGACGGTCGCGCCAAAATAAATATGTTCCTTGTCCGTTTGTTCGGCAGGATTGATAATATTGGCGGCTTTCATCCGGCGCGAGATATGACGTACCTCGCGGTCAATTTCGCGCAGGCGTTTTTTGCCATATTGGTAATCGCCGTTTTCACTGCGATCGCCATTTCCTGCGGCCCAGCTTACGATTTCAACCAGCCGTGGTCGTTCCACTTCAAACAGATCAACATATTTGGCGTGCAATGCGTCATAACCCGGCCTCGTGATCGGGTTGCTGCGTTCGGCTAGTCTTTGTTCGGGGCGCATCCGGATCATAGGAGGCGCATCATAGGGCGCGGATCATAGGGCGCAGATCATCTAAACTTAATCATCCGGGCGTTGACTTGCCCAAATATGCACTAAGCGGCGTGGCTGATCGCATCGTGGCTTTGTCTGGATTTTGCAGATCATACACCACGGCATTTTCCAGCACGCGTTGCACATAGTTTTTGGTTTCATAAATCGGAATACGTTCGATCCATTCGATAATACCAACCGATCCTGTGCGCGGATCACCATTGGCATTCAGCCATTTGTTTACATTGCCCGGACCTGCATTGTACGCCGCAACAGCCAGCGGGTAACTGCCGCCATAATAGCTGAGCATACGTTGAAAATAGGTGGAACCAAGCTGTATGTTGTAAGCGGGATCCGCCGTTAGCGACGAGATGTTGTAGCTGAGCGAGATTTTGCCAGCGGTTTCGCGCGCAGTGCCGGGCATTAACTGCATCAGGCCCCTTGCGCCTGCATGGCTGACGGCTTCGCGGTCAAACTGGCTTTCCTGCCGTGATATGGCGTGGATCATGGTCCAGTTGTTTTGGTAATCGGCAGGTACGCCAATGGTCGGATATGCATAAGGAACAAGACCAGAAAAACCGTCAACCCGCGCGTTGCGCCCTGCCATAACCGAAAGATCGGGACGGCCAATGGCTTTGGATAGGCTGATCGCATCAATATACTGCTGCTCTGTGACCGCGCTGTTGGCAATGGCGCGCAGAAATAATGTCTGTTCGCTATGATCGCCGTAACGCGGCATTATTTTTGCTGCTTGGTAAACCGAAGAGTTTGCCGCGCTTGGCTGCGATGGAATTCTGGCGGGTACGGCGGTTGCCACAAGCGGCTTTCCCAATGCTTCGGCGGACAGCTGACCATAAAATTGATCGTAAAACACAGATGCTTTTGTGAAATACGCATTGGCCGCTGCCATATCGCCAGCTTTCTTTGCCGCGCGCCCCGCCCAATATAGCCCTTTTGTGCGCGATTGCGGAGATTTTGCGCCATTGCCATAACGTTCAAACATTGCAACGGCATCTTTTGGCCGGTTCAACCGTTCAAGCGCAGTGGTGCCCGCAAGCCACGTAAGGCTGGTATAATCATCACGCAGGCCAAGCGATTGTTCATTCACCGCAACTCCGGCAGGCAGGCCGTCATCCACTTTTGATGCAATTCGGTATGCTGTGTCATATTGGCCGTCATTTGCGGCCTCCCGCGCGAGCGTCAGTAAAGTGTCATACCAAATTTCTGCATCGGCAGGCGGCTGAGATAATGCCGCTCGGTTGGCTAGCAAATTGCGTGCGGCTGCTCCGTTGCCTGTTGCACGCATGGCCATTGCCCGGTCGGCAAGTACGCCTGCATCAGAGGACGCCGCACTGCCCATTTGGCCAATAAACCCATCTGCGCCTGCGGTACGGTTTTTAAGCGCAATACGCGCCGAAAGCCCCGCGCGCCGCGATGCAGAAGTATAGGGCAGTATCCGTTCAGCTGACCGTGTTGCCTTTAGCCAAAGTAGCTTATCCACGCGCGCGTCATGATCAGCGGACGTAAGCTTGCTTCCCATCATACCCATAATCTGCGCTTCATCAGCATCGGTTAATGCGCCTTCTCGCCATGCCCGGCGTGCCCATGTTTCAGCGCGGGATTTATCGCCAGTCGCCGACAAAGCTATTGCATACTTGGCGCGGCCAGTATTGATGGTGGGCGGCACTCTTTCAAAATACGCAACCACTTGGCCTGGCGAATCAACACCCAGATTTATGGCCTGTTCCGCATTTTGTTGCATCGATTTTGCCCCAGGCCAGTTTGGGTATGTCATCAGGAACGAGGCATATTCATTAAAGCTATAATTGCCGGTCTGACTTAACATGCGCCAACGTTGCAACGCGGCAGGGATATTGCCCATGCTGGGATCAGCTTGTGATTTTGGCACGGCAATAAATCCGTTACTGGCACTCTGTTGATACTGGGTCTGTTGCGGCTGAGTTTGCGCAGCAGCGGGCTTATCGCCAGGTGCCCCAAATGCCGCGATAGGAAAAATGAGGGCGGATGCTGAAATAAGATGCTTTACCATATTGGACATATTAAAGGATGTTTCCTTATCGGGCGCTGAACAAATCGTTAGGGCGAATATTCTAAGTGCGAACATAACGCTCGATATGACTTTATGTAAGGAATAAAATCCATGTTCTCTGGATCAATACCCGCTCTAGTGACTCCATTTCGCGACGGAGCGTTGGATGAGGCTGCTTTTCGCAAGTTAGTCGACTGGCAAATCGATCAAGGTTCCAGCGCGCTGGTGCCTTGCGGTACTACGGGAGAATCATCCACGCTTTCAAATGCGGAACATCACCGCGTTATTGAGCTATGCGTGGAACAGGCGGCGGGACGCGTGCCGATTATTGCGGGTTGCGGATCAAACGATACCGCCAACGCGCGGCTTCATATGAATTTCTCAAAAAAATGCGGCGCATCGGCCGGGCTTATAGTTGCGCCATATTATAATCGCCCAAATCAAGACGGTATCTATGCGCACTTTGCAACGATCGCAGAAAAAGTCGACTTGCCCATTATTCTTTACAATGTACCGGGACGGACCGTTACTGATATCGCGCCCGAAACGGTGTGCCGCCTTGCCAAGTTGAAAACGGTTGTGGGTATCAAAGACGCCAGCGGCGATCTGTCGCGCGTTACCGATCACCGCATGGGCATTGACAAGGATTTCTGCCAGCTATCGGGGGACGACGAGCTTGCTTTGCCGTTTAATGCCGCGGGCGGCGTAGGATGTGTATCGGTTACTGCCAATGTCGCTCCCAAATTATGCGCGCAGTTTCAAGAGGCTTGCAAGAATAACGAGTTTAAGCTGGCGCGTGAATTAAATGATAAGCTCTACCCGCTGCACTATGCGATGTTTTCTGATGCTTCTCCTGGCCCTGTTAAATATGCGTTGACCCGTGTGCATGATTGGATAGGCGAAGAATTGCGACTGCCCTTAACACCGTGCAGCGACGCAGCACGCGCGCAGGTGGATGCCGCGTTGGAGCATGCGGGACTTATTTGATGACACGCCCAAAACCCGAAGCCTTTGATAAAGTGAAAACTGTCGCCGAAAACAGGCGTGCGCGGTACGATTTTTTCATTGATGAAAAATTTGAAGCTGGAATTGCGCTGACCGGAACCGAAGTAAAATCACTTCGTTTTGGCGAAGGAACTATTGCCGAAAGCTATGCCGAGGTAAAAGACGGGCAAATATGGCTGATCAATGCAAACATCCCTGAATTTAGCCATGGTAACCGAAACAATCATGAGCCCAAGCGTCCCCGTAAATTGCTCCTTAATAATCGTGAGATTAACAAGATGTACGGCGGGGTTATGCGCAAAGGTATGACGCTTGTTCCGCTGTCTATTTATTTTAATGGACGGGGCAGGGCAAAGGTGGAAATAGCGCTGGCCAAGGGAAAGAAAGCGCCCGATAAACGGGCCACGGAAAAAGAACGTGACTGGAAGAAAGAGCAAGGCCGCATAATGAGAGACAAAGGATGAGCGGTTTTGGCGACTGGGTGGTGCGCCAAGCGCCTAAGCGGGAAACTTTTGAAGGCAACCGCTTCTTAAGGCCGTTTGCACAGCGTGTTTTTCACCCTGCATTGTGGCGTTTTACAAGGCGTTCGGTTCCGCGCGGAGTGGCGCTGGGTTTGCTAATCGGCATATTCTTTCTGATCCCCGGGGTTCAGATTATCGGCGTTGCGTTGCTGGCCTTGCCCATTCGGGCAAATATCCCGCTTGGTGCCGCGATGACGTTTTTGTCGATGCCCGCCACTACGCCGTTTATTCTGGCGGCATCGGTTTATGTGGGCAATTCTTTGCTGCATTTGGGGGTAAGTTCGGACCGGTTTATGGCGCTTATTAACAGCGGTGCGCCGCTTTCTGCTTGGATGGATTGGTTATCAACCGAGGCCCCCACTGTGATTGTGGAAGGGATAGCTGGTCTTGGCATCATATCGATTGTGTCTGCGGTTCTAGGTTATGTGATCGCTGCTTTGTTCTGGCGCTGGTGGATTAGTGCAAAGTGGAAACGCCGCCGGTTGAAACATATGGCAGTTAGCCGATAATAAACTGCTTTACTCAAAGTGATTGTTACTCAAGATAGCAACAAATGTATTTAGGAGTGAAATAATGAGAGTGTCTGTAAAATTAGCATTGGCAATATCCGTTTCATGCAGCGCATTTGCAGCGCCTGTATTTGCTCAAGATAAAAATGCCGCAATGGCGGTAGATAAAATGGCGGTAAAGGCTGGTGCAGTAACGCCTTCAGACGGCCCGCAGCTTGGCAAATATGGCTTTGATGAAACAGGTATGGATACCGCCATCAAACCTGGCGATGATTTCTATAACTATGCCAACGCCAAATGGGAAAAAGTCGCCGTAATTCCCGCAGACAAATCTAATTACGGGATGTTCACTGCGCTCTCCGACTTATCAAAGGAACGCGTTGGTAAAATTCTCGATGCAGCAAAGGATCAAAACGGTAGCAAAATTGGCGATGCCTATTCCAGCTATCTTGATACAGCCACTGTCGAGAAGTTGGGCATGGCACCCATACAGCCATGGTTGAACAAAATCCGTGCCGTCAAAACTCGCGCGCAGCTTGAAAAGTTGATGCCAGAGGCCGCCCGCAACGGTGTTAGCGGTTTTTTTGGCGGCTATGTTGGGCAAGATGATAAAAACCCAGAAAACTATATTTTCCAAATCGGACAAGGCGGCACAGGACTTCGTGACCGTGATATGTATCTGGTCAAAAGCGATAAACTAGAAGCCAACCGAGTCGCTTACAAAGCCTATCTTGCCAAAATGTTGAGCCTTGCAGGAGAAGCAAACAGCACCGCCCGAGCAGACGCATTGTATGAAATGGAAAAGAAAATCGCAACGATCCATTGGAACCGCGAAGATTCTTCCGATGCCACCAAAACATACAATAAGATGACTGTAGCTGAGCTTACCAAGTCAGCGCCGGGTATGAACATGGCAATGCTGATAAAGGCAGCAAGCCCTAAAATTACTTCGGTATTGGTGGCGCAGCCATCCGCGATTGCAGGGACTGCGAAGATATTTGCGGAAACCAGTCTGCAGGTGCTGAAAGACAAAATGCTGGTAAATAGCCTGGCAGGGTATTCCGATGTATTGCCCGATACCGTTGCCGAAACGGCGTTTGCATTTTACGGTACCGTTATGTCTGGCACGCCGCAGCGTGAAATTCGATGGAAACGCGGCGTTAATTTTACCGAAGGCGCGCTTGGTGAAGAGCTTGGTAGAGAATATGCGGCCAAGTATTTCCCGCCAGAAACAAAAGCCGCGATGGATGTGCTGGTTAAAAACGTACTGGCCGCTATGAGCCGCCGTATTGAAAGCCTAGGATGGATGGAGCCTGCCACCAAAGTTAAAGCCAAAACAAAGCTAGCAAATTTTACCACAAAGATTGGTTATCCAGATAAATGGCGCGATTACACCGGATTAAAAATTGCGCGCGGTGATTTATTTGGCAATGCGCTGCGTTCCAACCAGTTTGATTATGATGACGGTATTTCCAAGCTCGGCACCCCGCTGCGCCGGTGGGAATGGGGAATGTTGCCACAAACAGTGAATGCCTATGCCAATTTCGGCATGAACGAAGTCGTATTTCCTGCCGCTATATTGCAGCCGCCATTCTTTGATCCAAAGGCCGATGCAGCGATTAACTACGGCGGAATTGGCGCTGTTATCGGGCATGAGGTAAGCCATCATTTTGACGATCAGGGTTCGAAGTACGATGAAAATGGTCGCTTGGCGGAATGGTGGACGCCAAAAGATGTGGCGGCATTTGAAAAGGCGGGCAAAGCCTTAATCGCGCAATATGATAAGTATGAGGTGTTCCCCGGTCAGTTTGTGAAAGGTGAATTTACACTCGGCGAAAATATCGGTGATCTTGCAGGTTTAACGGTCGCTTATGATGCGTATAAGACTTCGCTGAATGGAAAAGAAGCGCCTGTCATTGACGGCATGAGCGGCGATCAACGCTTTTTCTTAGGCTGGGCGCAGGTATGGCGGCGCAAGGTGCGTGAAGCAGAAGCGCGTCAACGGTTGCTAACCGATCCGCATAGTCCGTCACCGCAACGCGTTTCTGTCGTGCGAAACCTTGACAAATGGTACGATGCGTTCAATCCAAAACCAGAAGACAAACTGTACCTTTCAAAAGAGAATCGGGTACGCATCTGGTAATATAAGGAAATGCATTGACGGGCCTGTCACCACCTTCGCAGTTGCAGATTTTTGGCGGAGACGGCCCCAGCGGCGCTATTGAACAGCGCATACTTACTGCAATGTTGGTTACCGCCAGCATTGTCTCCTTTGTCATAATATGGTTGGCCACAAAAAATGCCGCTTTAGTAGGTAGCTTTGCAGGCGTACAAATCGGGATTTGGGCACTTGCTGGCTATCTGCGCGGCACTGCAGTGCGTAACAATAGCGCTCAAATACTGCCGCCTGATTGGTCTATAACGCGCACGGCTGCTGAGCTTTCGAATGCTGCGGTAGCCGTCAGTGACCGCGCAGGCCGCCTAGTTTGTGCCAACAGCCTGTTTACCAAATGGTTCGATGGATTGCGTGCACCGCCGGATCTTTTGGTGGATGAAGCAGCAAAAGAAATGCTTGTATTGCTCGCACGAGCGGCGTGGCGCGATGGCAATGCCAACATTGACGGCATGCGCCACGGGACGACAGAATACAGCGTACGTGCGGTGCGTTCCGGTGCAGGTGATGAGTATCTTCTTTGGCGGTTTGCGCCGCTGCAGGATCATGACGTAGAAACAACCGCCGCTGAATTAATTACAGGGCGTATAGGCCATGCAATGGCGGTGTCTGGCGTAATGGCGGCAAGTATCAGTAGCGAAGGCCGTATTCGATCTGCCAATGCTGCGTTTGCTTTGCGGGCAGCAGGTAGCGAGAATTCAAATTTGATCGGACGCGAGTTTGCCAGTTTCATGCGGATGGATGAAAAAGGCCAGATATTTTATGAGCGCGAGGGCAGGAGCGGATTACCCGTGCGTTTGATGCACGTTCCGCTCACCGAAGAAAGCGGGCAGGGCGCATCAATGTTGCTGGCGATAGACGATGACGGCGCGACTACCGACAGAGCAGCGGCGTCAGGTCAAGTTGAACAGTTGTTATCAACGCTTCCATTAGGACTAGCTCTTGTGGACCGCGATGGCCGTTTCATATTTGCCAATGATGCGTTTGCAAGAGTGATTGATACGGTTCCTGAAAATCTGCCGCCGTATCCAAGCGATTTGGTTATTAGCGAGGACAAAGCGGCTGTATCGGAAAGCATCCGGCGATATGCCGGCGGGCAATCAATGTCGGGTGATATCGCGGTAAGGCTAAAAGACCGGCCAGGTGAGGTTATTGCACTATCTATGGCGGGTATTCGCGGGCTAGGTGAGGCCGCGGTGTTGATAGGATTGAAAGATAATAGCGAAGAAACAAAGCTAAAGCGCCAAGTCGCGCAAGCAACCAAGATGCAGGCTGTTGGGCAGCTGGCAGGCGGCGTTGCCCATGATTTCAACAACATCCTCACTGCTATTATCGGCTATTGCGACCTGATGATGCTCCGCCATCAACCGGGCGATAGTGACTATGACGACATACAACAGATCAAAAGTAATTCAAACCGTGCGGCCCGTTTAACTGGGCAACTGCTAGCATTTTCGCGTCAGCAAACCTTGCGTCCCCAAATACTGCAGCTGCCCGATGTTGTTGCAGAGGTTTCTAGTATGCTGAAAACTCTGCTGGGTGAAAAAATCCGCCTAGAGGTAAATCACGGCCGCGGTGCAGGCACTGTTCGCGCCGATCCCGGGCAGCTGGAACAGGTTATCGTTAACCTTGGCGTGAATGCGCGCGATGCCATGGCAGGCGGCGGCGTGTTACACATCGAAACCCGCCCGGTTAGTCAAGCAGACATTCGCGCGATGCAAAGCGATATTTTGCCGATTGCAGAGTATGTCAAACTATCGATCATCGATAGCGGCTCTGGGATATCCAAAGATCATCTGGGCAAAATCTTCGAACCATTTTTTACAACCAAAGAAGTGGGTAAAGGCACAGGTCTCGGTCTTTCCACAGTATACGGCATCGTTAAACAATCAGGCGGATTTATCTTTGCCGACTCGGTTATCGGCCAAGGCACACGGTTTGATATCTACCTGCCCGTGCATGCAGGAAAGCCCGATGCCGAACCACAATCATTACGTAAACCGGAAAAGCCTCGTGACTTATGGGGTAGCGGGCGGATACTAATTGTTGAAGATGAAGATATGGTGCGCGCTGTTGCCGAGCGCGCGCTTGTTCGGCAAGGATATGTTGTTGAAACAGCATGCGACGGCGAAGAAGGGGTGTCTTTATTTGCAGAAGGCAAACGATATGATCTGATCATTTCTGACGTTGTAATGCCCAACATGGATGGTCCTGCGATGGCCCGCGTGTTGCGCAGTACATACGGCAATGTCAAAATTCTGTTTATGTCGGGATATGCGGAGGAACAATTACGGCAATCGATCAATTTGGATAATGTCTTCTTCTTACCAAAACCATTTTCTGTACAACAAATCGCAGAAGCGGTGCGCGATGCACTTGTAAAACAAGGCGGTTGATCTATAACGAATAAATTAATACGTTCCCCTCTTGTTCTATTGGAACAAATAGAATACATAGTAGTTATTCGGTTTGGGTGGGTCTTAAATTGATGACATTATAGGAGCGGAACCATGGCAGCAAATCTCAAAGTAATAGAAACAGGAAATCAGGCAAAAATGAAAGATAGTGACCGCGAGAAAGCACTCGAAGCCGCATTGGCACAAATCGATCGCGCTTTTGGCAAAGGTTCAGCAATGAAGCTGGGCAGCCGTGAAGCGATTAGCATTGATGCGATATCAACAGGCTCATTAGGCTTGGATATCGCGCTGGGTATTGGCGGATTGCCCAAAGGCCGCGTGATTGAAATTTACGG
>JAYWFI010000134.1:0-13044 GCA_043778865.1 Sphingomonadales bacterium | reverse complement strand
CGGATCATACTGTGGAGAAATTTGGTCATGAGTAAGCCTTATGTTATGCAGATTATGAATTACATGCAGAATGGAAATTGATCTTATAATTTACTAACGCGTTTCAGGTGGCTCGGCATTTACTTTAGGGGTAAGGGCTTGCGGCATGCTTCCCGTTATAGGCAACTTACCCGCAGGCCCGATCACCGCCAATTGCTCTACTAACTTACGCGCGGTGTCGGCCTGTACGCTTTGCGGGGAGATGCGAATAGTTTGCAGCCATTGTTCGCGCGCGATATCATATGCTCCCGCCGCCGCCGCAATATTACCCGCCTCAAGCGCAACGCGCGCGTCACTGGGCGAAAGCGCCGCCGCGGTTTTGATAAAGTTTTGCGCTCCATTCAAATCATTCATACGCCGGGCAAGCGTGGCCGATAACAGCCACGCTGCGCTATCGTTGGGCATAATAGTGCGCGCTTGTGAAAGATCTTTAGCGGCAGTTTCCAATTGTCCGCCCGCCACATAAATGCGTGCGCGGTTCAGCAATGCTTCGCTGCGCGGGATACGTTGCAATGTCTGTCCCTCCAGCGCTGCTGTCAAATTTTGCTGAGCAGCGGCTAAATCACCATTTGCCAGCGCCTCGTTGCCCGCTTGTGCCCAAAAAGCAGATGCGATTTTATCGTTCTTGATTTGCGCAGCTTGCGCAGCGGCGACAAAATTTTGCGCCGCTTTTTTATGGTCATTCTGCTCTGAAAACGCAGTAGCAAGGCATGCCTGCGCAAGATATCCGCCCTTGTTTTTCTGCCATTCGCTGGCATTAATAATTGCAGACGGCGGGTCCGTTTCAGCCAGCGTTAGGCAATCGCGCATCCGCACTTCATCGAATGCGGGTAATGCGGCAGATTGTAATAATAACATAAAGGGCAATAGCATATTTGGCCTCGTTTAGTATGGCGGCATACGCGCGGCGATATCAAGCAACAGCTGAATATCTTGAGGCCGCGAAAGCCGGTGATCACCGTCCTTAACAAGGATGATCTGCACATCGGATGAACGCAGGCGCGCTGCTGTTTGTACCGATATATCCCATGGCACATCTGCGTCGCATTGGCCGTGCAGCAATCGTACCGGGCAATCAATTGGAATTATGCCTGTAAGCTGTAAATTGCGTTCCCCGTTTTCAAACAGCTTGCGGTATGTGGGCGTGGGTTCTGTGCCATAGGGATTATCAGATAGAAGCACACCGTCGCGGCGAATGGTTGTCTTGCCTGCATCACTAAATCCCCATTGCGTAAAATCGGGCGCAGCCGCGATGCCGATAATGCCCTTAACGCTGCTGCCCAACATGCGCGCGGCCATCAACATCACCCACCCGCCCATTGATGATCCAACCAGAATTACAGGGCCGCCGCGCAGAATAATCTCAATCGCCAACAACACATCATCGCGCCAGATTTCAAACGTGCTGCTTGCGAAATCACCTTCGCTTTGTCCGCATCCCGAATAATCAAGCCGCAAGATACTGCGGCGGTTTTTGATGGCCCATTCCTCCAGTGCCAATGCTTTGCTACCATTCATATCGGACATATATCCGGGCAGAAAAACAATCGTTGGCGCTGCATTCTTTCCGCCGGCCGCAGGAATGTGATGAAACGCAATGCGCACGCCATCTTTGCGAGTCAGATATTCAGGCAATGATACAAAGTTAGAATTTGTCATATTGGAACTCTAAAAATCTAGACCAAATCCTTCTTTGGCCGACTTATCCTGCGCGCACATGGTTTTCAGGTCAGTCCATTCTTGCGGGGTTAAAGCGGGCTTGTAATTGCTACCTTTGATCACGCTTTTCTCAAATGCTTTTTTTCGAGCCGCCGATAACGGGTGACTAGACATATACCCGGCAAGCGACTTTGCATTTTCATTCTCACTCGCGCTGCCATCCATCGCCGCCATACGGTCAAAGAAGCTAGCGGTAGGAATGGGGGATATATTTGCTTTGGCTAGCTGTTTGATCGAATGTGTGTCGGCCTCTGTTTCGGCGCCGCGGCTGTAGCTCATGGACAATATCCCGTTCATCGTATCGCCGCCGCTAAATCCGCCTAGCACCACAGACAGCCCCATTTGGCGCAGCAAGGATTGCATCACATGGCGCTTGCGAACATGGCCCATCTCGTGCGCCAACACACCTGCCACTTCGTCTGCTGATTTTGCTTCGGATAACAGCCCGTCAAATATTATCACTTTCCCGCCAGGCAGAGCAACCGCGTTCAGCATATCAATTTTTGCAACCTCAACCTGAAGGTCGCGCATATTGCCGTCCAGCTTGCCGGCGAGTTTCTTAAGCGCTGCATCGCCCGCTTTGGTATGGCAAAAACGCCCGCCAAAATCACCAATGAGCGCATCGCCAATCCGCTTTTCTGTGCTCGACGGAATAAGCGGCGCGAGCCATTGCGGAGAAAACAGTACCACAGCGACAACCGCTGCGCTTATAATGGCAAAGGTAACGCTGGCGGGGCCAAGACCAATCCCATCAATCCACCGGCCATAGCGCCGTTTTGCAGGTAACATAGCGGCGATATTGGCGGGCACATCGCCGGTAATGCCCAGCCGCCAGCCATCACGTCCGGAGCGGCCATAAACATCGGCGGTGCGTTGTCTGCCGCTATATTCCAGCTCATCAAAATCAAACGGACCGTGCCGCCGTTGCTGCTCAATCAACATAAAGCTGCGGCTGATCACTTCAATTTCGACAGTACGGCGAACCGCATTTTTGCCGTCATAATACCACGCGGTGTACATTATGCTTTATTGCCCCCGTTGCTTAAATCGCCCCGACATCAAACGCATCCAGCAACCCTTCGCCATGTTTGGATATCTCGGTGGATGATTGAGTTAACTGATCAAGATTCACTTCACCGTATACTTCCAAATGCTTCACAAAAAATGTCCAATTGCGATACGGCATGAAAATATAGCCAATGCCGAACGTAAATATTACGATAGCGAAATTGGCAAGCGCAAAAAGTATCCAATCTGGTGTTCGCGCCTTAAATTCAAATTCCAAATCATTCAGCCGTAGTCCGCCAACAGCAACGCGGTAAAACTTGCTGTAAAATGCGAGCCTTGCAAGCGGCAGTAGTATGTAGAATGAAAGTACTACCAATAGAGCATAAGCAATCAAAAAACCTGTAAATATAGCACTAGGATTAGATATGGCACCTTCATTAAAATCGTTTGACGCTAACAGGATGATGATGCCAACCACCAACACAAATGGGATGAGATATGCGATCAGATACCGCTTCATCAAATCGGTCCAATTGGCGTTTGACGAAAATTGATACGGGCCAAAGCTCATCTTGTTCCACCGTTCATTCCACAGTGACATCATCGACCATGGGATCATCAGAAATAGCGGCACATAGCCCGCAAGCGTTTTCCATATGTACGATAGTCCAAACATTGCGCCAGGGTCGTGGCTACCTCCGCGTATCCCGCGCCAATATGTTCGGCTCAACCGGTAACGCACTGCCCGAAATCGCGCTACACCCGTAAGGTAAAATATCAAAAACAATGATAACGTATACAGCAAAGCGGCAATCGCAGTATATCCGCGTGATGAAAGGGCAATATAGCCAAATTGCAGGAAGGCAAACGGCAATCCAATCAGCAACAGCACCATGATAAACCCAATAAACAATTCAATACCGCGCCCGGCCCATTCCAACCGCTCATCAATAAACTCTGTTTTGCTCCACAAATACTCCCGCTCTCGCGTGGTGGCCCAAAATCGGTAGATACCCAGCGTTACGATAGTCAGCAGCAAGTTTGGAAACGCAATTCCAGCAAATTCCTGCCAAGTGCCATGAAATTTGAATGCGCTTGGCGCAGGCTCATAGGTTGCGGGCGGCGATGAGGAGGGAATAGGCGTATCTGGAATTTGCGCGGCATTGCTATTATCATCATTCATATTTGTAAAATCCCTCTGGCGTTTGATGCGCGAAAAAGGGCCGCGTTGTCAATGGCGCGGTGCCACGATTAATCCTGTAGAAATTCAGCAATGGCCGCTGCAAACTTCTCAGGTTGGTCGAGCATAATGAAATGGCGGCTATTATCTATGCGTTTTATTTGCATACCAGATGGGCCATTATATGCTGCTGTATAAAGTGAGGTGATGGTCTCGGACGAACCCAAAACGGTATCATAAGGATAGATGAGGGTAAAAGGCGCAGTTATGCTGCTCAGCTCGGGACGGATATCGGTAGTCATTAGATCATAGTATAGCTGCATCGTTACTCGGTTGTCCGCGCTATCCCACCATTTTGTGATAACCGCGCGGCCAGCGGGCGTCGCCGAAATAATTTCTAGCATGTCTTTGTCTATAGGTTGCTTGCCCAGTGCCAAGTTGTTGTCGCGCATTATTATGGCCTGATGCTTGACCGTTTCCAAAGTAGCTGCGGGGGAATACAGCAATCCAATAAACGGCAGGCTATCCACTACTATCACTTTATTTACTAAGTTTGGATGCCGCGCTGAGACCATCAACGCCGATAATCCGCCCATCGAATGACCAATAATGACAGGCTTTGTGCGTCCCTTATACGTAATTTCATCATCGATATAATCGGCAAGCTCATTGGTAAACCCTTCGAGCACGGGACCGGTAGCATTAATCCCCGCATCATCGCCAAATCCGCGAATTTGGATTGTATGTATCCGGTAACATCCCGCCAATTCCGTTACAGTGTTGTCCCACACCACGCGCGGAGTAGTCAGACCTGGGATCAGGATAACGTCTTATACGCCTTTGTGGTCAGGCCCCTCGATAACGACGCTGAATCTTTTGCCATCGGATTTTGCGGCATCGCGCGGCGCACCTGCATCTAACGCGCAGGATGAAGTCGCAGGCGCGGTACGGTTGGGATGCGCCAAAGCAGGAAGCGCATATGCCGCAGCGGATATCAGGAATGCAGTAAGTAAGGCTCTCATGACATGTCTCCTAATTCCCTTGAAAATATCTGTTCAATCGTCATTCCGAACACATCCGCAATCCGAAACGCGAGCGGCAGCGACGGATCATATTTGCCCGTTTCAATCGCATTAACCGATTGCCGGGATACGCCCAGCGCATTGGCGAGATCCTGCTGGCTCCAATTATATTCGGCACGCAGCACCTTTAACCGGTTCTTCATGCGCGCAGCCGCACATATCCGCCCGCCAATCCAAAAGTCATAAACCAGATAACACCTGTCCATTTCGGACCGCTAGCAAGTACGTCATATACCGTCAAAAATTCCCAAACCGTCACAATGGCCAGCGCCCATGCCGTGCCCAGCAATATCTGCTTGGCAAACAGCAACCGTTGATATTCATCATCCACTTCAATCAGCATGCGAAAAATGGCCCAGAACACCCCGCAGATGGGTAATGCGGTGGCAACAGCGAGCGCAATGCGCACAAATTGCGACAGGTCCGCACTTTGCGCATATGTTTTGCCGCCAATCAAAATAACCGTATAGGCCGCCATGAACAGCAAAACGCGCAAAGTGTAGCGCTTCATGTAATGCGGCATAGGCTGGGAATTGCGCATATCAGACTTCCTTATCTTTTAGACAAGGGTGCTTTACATGTGATTTGATGCAATGTCAAGCATCCTTGTCTAAATGATTGGCGTCTGTATCACATAATCTGTTTTCACCGCCGCTTCGCTCTTGCCGAAATTAGCATATCCAGCCATAGGAAAATCATGACCATACTCTTAAATATCACACTTCCCGATGGCTCCGTTCGTGAGGTTTCGCACGGTACGACGCCTGCCGATATTGCCGCCGCCATTGGCCCCGGCCTTGCCAAGGCTGCGATTGCCGCGCGCGTGGACGGCGTGCTGGTGGATGTCAGCCGGCCGTTTACCGCCGATGCGCACCTTGCGCTCGTTACCGCAAAGGACGAAGCCGACGCGCTGGAGCTGGCCCGGCACGATTTTGCGCATGTGCTTGCCGAGGCGGTACAGGCGCTGCATCCCGGAACACAGATTACGTTCGGGCCGTCGACCGATGACGGGTTTTATTATGACGTGATGGCCCCTGCCGCGCGCGGGCCATTTACCGTGGACGACCTGCCTGCGATTGAAGAACAGATGCGCACTATCATCCGCGCCGATAAACCGCTCCGCCGCGAGGTATGGGCGCGCGCCGACTTGATTAAGCGGTGGCAGGATCAAGGCGAGACATTTAAGGCAGAATGGGCGGCCGAGCTTCCTGATGCAGACGAGCTTACGGTTTATTGGTCAGGGTCGGCCGATGATCCAAAGGCTTGGATGGATATGTGCCGCGGTCCGCATTTGGCCTCGACTGGAAAGCTCGATCCCGATGCGTTTAAGCTGATGCGCGTTGCGGGCGCGTATTGGCGCGGCGATCAAGCCAATGCGCAGCTGACGCGTATTTACGGCACCGGATGGCTGAATAAGAAACAGCTGGCCGCGCACTTGATGCGCCTCGAAGAAGCGGCCAAGCGCGACCACCGCAAATTGGGCGCAGAGATGGACCTGTTCCACCTGCAATCCGAAGCACAAGGCAGCGTATTTTGGCACCCCAATGGCTATATCATTTGGCGCACTCTTGAGGCGTATCTGCGCCGCCGTTTGGACGCAGGCGGATACCGTGAAGTGAAAACACCGCAGTTGATGGACGTCCGCCAATGGGAGCGTTCGGGCCATTGGGGCAAATATTCCGAAAACATGTTCGCAGTTCCCGATGAAGTACCGCAAGCGGGCGGCGAGGGTCCGGTGCTGACAGGCGACGGCGATATGCTCGCGCTGAAACCGATGAATTGCCCCGCGCATATCCTGATATTTAAACAAGGCATTAAATCGTACCGCGACCTGCCCCTGCGCATGAGCGAATATGGATGCTGCCACCGCAACGAACCCCACGGCGCGCTGCACGGATTAATGCGCGTGCGCCAATTCACTCAGGACGATGCGCATATATTTTGCCGCGAGGACCAAATTGTTGATGAGGTTGCGATATTTTGCGACCTGCTGGATACCGTGTACAAGGATCTGGGCTTTGAAAACTACTCCATCAAACTCGCGCTACGTCCTGAAAAACGGTTTGGTAGCGACGCGATGTGGGATTGGTCCGAACAATCGATGCGCGACGCAGTGGCCGCAACGGGCCGGGCAACAGAAGAATATGGCTGGGAAGAATTGCCCGGCGAAGGCGCGTTTTATGCGCCCAAGCTTGAGTTCCACCTGACCGATGCCATTGGCCGCACATGGCAAGTGGGCACAATCCAAACCGACACCGTATTGCCCGAGCGTCTTGATGCAAGCTATGTGGGCGAGGACGGCGAGCGGCACCGCCCCGTCATGTTGCACCGGGCTATCTTTGGATCATTTGAACGTTTTATCGGCATATTGATCGAACATTATGCCGGGCGTTTTCCGGTGTGGCTGGCCCCTGTACAGGCTGTGGTCACAACGATCGTATCGGACGCCGACCCCTATGCCGAAACAGTGGCCGCAAAACTGAAAGCGGCCGGTATCCGCGTTGAAACCGATTACCGGAACGAGAGCATCAACTACAAAGTGCGCGAGCATTCGGTGGCAAAAGTGCCGCATATATTGGTCATCGGCATGCGCGAGGCCGAGGAAGGCAAAGTCGCCATCCGTACATTGGGCAGCCAAGGCCAACGCATCATGAGCGCGGATCAGGCGATCGCGATGCTGGTGGCCGAAGCGACGCCGCCGGATTTGCGGGGATAATATGCGGGTGAGATAAATAAACAAAGGGGTATGGGGGCATGCGGGAAAAAACAGTCGCTGAAATAGCGGAACACATTGGAACCGAGAAAGCTTGCCTTTTGATCGGTGCTGGAGTTTCCTTGTCCGCAGGCGTAGGTCTTGCTGCAGATTTTGTTGCAGAGATTAAAGCACAATATCCATCAGTTTATGAACGTTTATTCAAAAGGGGCAATGCAAATACACCGCCATCATATGCCGAATGTATGGGAGAACTTACTGATTCCAACAGGGCAAAACTGGTACGTAAAGCGATTGAAAATGCAAAAATAAACAGCGCGCATATTGGGATCGCCCGGCTTGAACAAAATAACTTACTCAATGCCGTATTAACAACTAATTTTGATCCATTGGTTTCACGCGGTTGCGCTATGTTTAATCGTTTCCCCGCAATTTATGACCTTGCGGGTTTACGCGATCAGGAAAATCAAAAGATACATTTTGACGGTTCCTATATTAATGGAAGCGCAATTTTCCACTTGCACGGTCAGCATACTGGTTTTGAGCTGCTTAACACAGATGAAAAACTGCTTGCTCAGGCAAAGCGTATTCGTCCAGTTTTGGATGCGGTGATGCGCGGAAAGCCCGTAATTATAGCGGGGTATAGCGGAGAGAATGATCCGTTAGTAGATGAGATTGCAGAACTGGCGCCGTTTAATCATGGCCTGTTTTGGGTGTGTCACAATGATGAAGAGCCGGCACGTAATGTGCGCGATAAATTACTTAGTCTTAAAGATTGTTTCATTGTGCGTAATATGCCTGCGGATAAGTTTTTTCCCGAACTTGCCAATAAATTTAAGTGCCCGTCGCCAAAATTTCTAACCAATCCATTTCAGCATATGTTGGATGTAATGGACACATTGGCCACTCCAGAGCAGGGTTTAGAAATTGAAGGCGTGCTAATCGGCCAAGCGCGAGATATGCTCGAAAACGCCAATCAGAAAAAGCAAACCGCGGATTTACTGCAAACAAACATTAGTGAGTTGATGGCCAGCGGAGAGTATGAAGCCGTTTGGCAGCAGTATAATGCCAAAGCAAAAGAGTTAGATTCTGATGGCCGGAATTTGCTCGCTTGGGCAGCCGTACAGGTTGGCAATGCGCATGCGGATCAAGCGAGTGAAAAGCACGGCGATGATGCCTATGCGCTGTTTGCGCAAGCGGGCGAGAAATATGCCGCTGCCCTTGCTATCAAACCGGACATGCATGAAGCACTCAACAATTGGGGCAACATCATAACTGAGAAAGTCAACACGAAGCGCCGCGATGTTGCCGATGCTCTGTTTGCACAAGCATGCGAGAAATACGACGCTGCCCTTGCGATCAGACCTGACTATCACGAAGCATTCAACAATTGGGGCAATACCCTAGCGAAGCAAGCGGGCACGAAGCGCGACGATGCCTCCGATGCACTGTTTGCGCAGGCGAGCGAGAAATATGCCGCGGCCCTTGCCATCAAGCCTGACAAGCACAGAGCGCTTCGCAATTGGGGCGATACCCTAACGTATCAGGCAGGCACCAAACAAGGCGATGCCGCCGATACGCTGTTTGCGCGGGCATACGAGAAATACGCTGCAGCCCTTGCCATCAAACCTGACGACCATCAAGCGCTTGGCAATTGGGGCGCCGCCCTAACGAAGCAGGCGGACACAAAGCACGGCGATGCCGCCGATACGCTGTTTGCGCAGGCATACGAGAAATATGCCTCGGCACTTATCATCAAGCCTAACTACCATGAAGCGCTCAACAATTGGGGCATTGCCCTATCGAAGCAGGCGCAGACTAAGCAGGGCGATGAGGCCGATGCTCTGTTTGCGCAGGCATGCGATAAATACGCCGCTGCCATTGCTATCAAACCTGACGCCCATGAAGCGCTCAATAGTTGGGGCGCTACCCTAATTAATCAGGCCAGCACGAGGGACGGCGATGAGCGCCTGGACTTGCTTTCTCAAGCCGAGGGAAAATTGCTGCAAGCCGAAACCCTTAGGGCAGGTTCTGCCGCATATAATCTTGCCTGCCTGTATGGCTTGCGCGGGGATGCGGGCAGCGCAGCGGGCTGGCTGCGCAAGGCTAAGGCTGCCAATATTAGGTGCCCTGATTGTGAAAGCATTGCGAAAGAAATAGATTTTGATGCGGTTAGGAATGCGCCGGAGTTTGTTCAGGCGTTGGCAGATATTGGTTGCTGACACCCGGTCAAACATCGCGGCCACGCAAACGGCGATGGGTATCGCGGGCGTTGCTTATGCTCGTGATAACCGGCATCGCCGTGCTCACGCTTGGCTTTTATAACGCCACGCGTGATCCCATCATACGCACCGCAAACGTTCAGGCCCCGAATTGGCCAGCGGGCGCGCCGCCGTTTCGGGTGCTGTTGATATCCGATGTGCATGTGGCCGGGCCGGATATGACGCCCGCGCGGCTGAGCAAAATCATCCACAGCTTGAACGCATTAAAACCCGATATGGTGGCAATAGCAGGCGATTTGATTAGCGAGAAACGCGTGGCCACATCGCTGTATTCCCCAGCCAAGATCGCAGCCGTATTGGCGCAGTTGAAATCGCCGCAGGGCTCGGTGGTCGTGCTGGGCAATCATGACAATTGGGCCGATGCAGGGGCGTTTCGGCGGGAGCTATCTGCGCGCGGTATCACGGTGCTAGAGAATGAGGCGACCGTGCGCGGGCCGATGATTATCGGCGGGGTAGGCGATCATTTTTCGCGGCATGATGATGTGCCCGCAACCTATGCGGCGATGGATGGGCTGGGGGATAAACTGGGCAACGCACCTCGGATCATCCTTACCCACAGCCCGGATATTGTCCCCGCCCTGCCCGCGCCTGTCGCCGCCGTTCTGGCTGGGCACACACATTGCGGGCAGATTGCCCTGCCATTCTATGGCGCGGTCAGCTATGTCTCGGATTATGGCGCGCGCTTTGCCTGCGGTGATATTAACGATAAAGGCGCAAATGGAGTGATACAGCGTGTGTTCGTGGCCGCAGGGTTGGGCACCAGCATAATCCCGCTACGTTACGGCGCGCCGCCGGATGTGTGGGTGGTTACGTTTGGCCCTGATAAATAATGCCATGAACGCCTTGCTTACCGCCACTGGGATCACTCCTGCCGCCGCCGCCATCGCGGCCTTGATGACATTTTGCGCGGCTTATGTGCGCGGGATCAGCGGCTTTGGCATGGCGATCATCCTTGTGCCGCTGCTTGGCATGATAATACGGCCGGAACAGGCCGTGATACTGGCGATATTCCTGCAAGCATTAATCGGCCCTGTTGGCATCAGGGGCAGTGTTGCAGCATGTGAGAAGCCCTCGACCTTCATCATCGCCGCCGCTGCTGTTGCCGCAACTCCGCTGGGCCTATGGCTATTATCGGTAACGCCGCGTGACACAGCGCGCATTGTGATTGCCGCGATTGCCGTTGGCGCGTTTCTTTTGGTGATCCTACCAAAGCAAAAGGCCGCTCGTCCGGGACGTGTAATGACAATATCTACCGGACTATTGGCAGGCATGCTGACGGGATTTGCCGCAATGCCTGGCCCGCCGGTTGTGCCATATTATATGCGGCTCGGTATTACTCCGCACGCAGCCCGGGCATCCATGATGACGGTGTTCTTTGCCACGGCAATTGCCGGAAGCGTATCTGCAGTTATCAGCGGATTGGCCAGCCTTGCGATAGCTGCCCTGGCAATATTGCTGTTTATCCCTGTACTTATCGGCAATTGGCTGGGCAGCAAGGCCTTTGGCAAGATCAGCCCGCTATTGTGGCGCAGCGGCGTTGCGGTGTTGTTGGCGCTCGCAAGTATTTCCGCTGTAGTACGTGCACTGTAAGGCTGCGCAGCTCGCAAAGGTTAAAACGTCATTAACCATACTCTTTAGCTGGCCATTACCCGCTTTCCGCTATTGCATCATTAACTATGCGGCTGATCTTATTTCTTCTTTTACTAGTTTCGTCTCCAGCCTTTGCGCTGGATGAGGTACTTCAATGTGTGCCTTATGCCCGTGCGGTATCGGGCATAGAAATCCGCGGTGATGCGCATACGTGGTGGGATCAAGCGGACGGCAAATATGCGCGCGGCTCCCGGCCGCGTGTGGGCGCAGTTATGTCGTTCAAACCGCACGGCGTAATGCGTCTGGGCCACGTGGCGGCGGTACGGCGAATATTGGACTCGCGTAACGTGCTTATTAGCCATGCAAACTGGTCAACTATCGCCGGAACACGCGGGCACATTGAGGAGAATGTGCGCGTCGTTGATGTCTCAGATGATAATGATTGGAGCAAAGTGAAGGTTTGGTACACGCCAAACACCGCAATGGGCACAACGCAGTATCCACTGAACGGCTTTATCTATCCTGCTGCAAAACGCAGTGACAGTGAAATTCGCTATGCTGTGACGCAATTAATCGGACATACCCCTGAAGTAATCACATCTTTGCAGGCAAGCACATCGTTTGTTCCCAAAACAAAAACAGCCCCGTTCCAACTGTCTTACAACACGCTAGCCGACGTAAACCGTAAATCAGCAAATGAGCGCGCAATAACTAATGGAAACACGTTTTTGCCAAAAAGCAAAATGGTCAATAGCAAGCAAGCTTCGATCGACGATTTATTAGATACCCTGCCCTACCCTCGTTCGGTGATGCGTGCGAATTAAAGCGCTACCGCGCGGCCAGCACATCATCGGCCACAAAAGCATTGTGCAACCGTTCATAGCCAAATTGACTAGTAGGGCCGTGACCCGGGATAAACGTAACATCATTACCCAGCGGCCATAATTTTTGCGTGATCGCATCCAGCAAGTCTTGATGATTACCCATCGGAAAATCAGTGCGGCCAATTGATCCCTGAAACAATACATCGCCGACAATCGCTAGTTTTGACGGGCCATGATGAAATACTATGTGTCCAGGCGTGTGGCCTGGGCAATGAATTACGTCCAAAGTCAGGTTACCAACGGTGACCGTATCGCCATGCTCCAGCCAGCGGTCAGGTTCAAACACTTGGCCATTGACGCCGTATTTTGCGCCGTCCTCGCCTAGCCGGTTGATCCAAAAGCTATCGGCGCGCTGCGGTCCTTCGATACGTAAGCCCAGTTCTTTAGCGAGTATTCCAGCCTCTCCGCAATGGTCGATATGGCCGTGAGTGATCAGTATCTTGTCCAACTCTACGCCCGTTTGCGCCACGGCATCCTTTAGTTTGTGCAAGTCACCGCCCGGATCAACGAGCGCAGCTTTGCCCGTTTGCGTACACCAAAACAACGT
>JAYWFI010000133.1:0-2867 GCA_043778865.1 Sphingomonadales bacterium | reverse complement strand
AAGTTTTATGGCATCACGCTAACGGGCGGAGACAGCGTGCGAGCACGCGCATCCGGGGGATGCGTGAGCGCAGTAGCGGCGTCATCGGTGGTGTCGTTTGCGATGCCGGGGATTGCGGCAGCGGACTTGCCGCTGATCTATTTTGACCGGTTTGTACCGTGGATTAAGTATAAGCTTGGGGACGGCGCGGCGGCGGGCACCAAAGACCTGATTATCGGCAATGTGCTGGATAGCTTTCTGACGCTACTGGGCGCAGGCAGCGTGGGCGCGCAGGGTAATATGCGGGTGACGGATTATAAACGCGGTGCAGGGGTGATCTTTTCTGAGCGCGGCGATCTGGGCCTCGCGTTTGAGGGTATCAGCATCTCCGGCATATTGGCGGCGCTGGCAGCGCTGGCAGCGAATGATAATGAGCGCGGTATAGAGCGTTTGATAAGGCGCTATGTTTAGGTTAGGCATTGGAAATAGGGCAAAGAATGATCTGGGGGCAAGGCACATGAGATTGCGGATAGGAAGCGGGTTGTGCACGGCGTTGGCGGCAGCGATGCTGGTGAGCGGGTGCGGCGGGGGTGGCGCAGATGTGCCGGAAGCGGTCACGGCCTTGATGGCCAAGGAGTTTGCCGCCGACGGGCAGGTGCATGTACAGAGCCGGGAGAAGATAGTGATTAAGCCGGAGACCGCGGTTTGCTATATTGGGGGTTACTTCCCCAATTCAACAGAGCTATTTAAAGCGTTGGGCCAGTCGGCGTCAACACAGTCGGGTTCGCGCATGCGGCCTGCCAGAGAAGAACGCTGCAAATCTGAACGCGACGCCGTGCTAAGCTACGGCACGCAAACCCCCAACCGTTCGGGCAAACCGTACAAGCTGGTGCTGGCGGTGTGGCAGGGCGATGTTGCAAAAGGCGGTGCCTATTGGGTTGGGGGCGTTGAGCGGTTAGAAAAAGGGCCCCGCCCCGACATTTTCAATCCATACGGTACTGAGTCTTTGCCCTTAGAATTAGAGGCTGATTTAGAGCTGCTATCTCAAAATTTCATAAACAGTATTGGTGGAGCTCAATAACATGACAGGGATCTTAGAAAACGCTCCTTTATTGATCACTTATGGAGATGGCGTTCCGTGGACGAGTACGGTTACGTATAGCTTCTTATCCGAAGTGCCAGCGGACTATTTGAATACCACAAATGGCAACTATGCTGGGATAACGGGCAACGAACTAACACGATATACAGCTCAAAATTTTTCAGCCCTATCGGCTGCTGAAAGACGTATATTCCAAGACGCATTTGATGCGGTCAGTGAATTCACAACTATAACATTTCGTTCCGTGGAAAATGGTCAAGGCAATATTAATTTAGGCGCGTTAAAAGATGAAACATACACTAAATCAGAAACTAATTCTTTAACTAGGCGTCCTGTACCAGGTTATTCTTATCGTCCAAAAACAAGCAACATAAACGATTTTAGAGCAGGGGATTTCTGGCTTGCTGGTAGCACCCGATTAGGTGTTGAGCAAGCATCCGCAGATCCGCGTGATCAGCAACATGTGTATCACGTGATTGCTCATGAATTGGCGCATTCATTGGGGCTCAGCCATACTTTTGCTAACGGGCCAGAAGGCTGGATTAATTGGTTCCAGAGCTTATTAGGATACCCTTCTATATTTGGAACAGGACCCAATAGCGGTGAAGAAGAGAATAATCATAAATATTCAATTATGTCGTATGATAAGCATCGTGGGGAAAATCGTTTTACAACCGATTACCAGCTGTATGATGTTGCTGCATTGCAATATGCTTACGGCACCAACACCGCAACCAACACTGGCGCTTCCACCTACGCGACGTTCCATGAACATAATCCAATAGATGGTATTCGCCAATTTGGCGGCACCCTCACAGGTTCCTTCGACCGCATTTTCTCCATCTGGGATGGCGGCGGGAGGGATACGATTGATGCGTCGGGATATGGCTCGTCCTATATCGACCTGCGCCCCGGGCATTTTTCCAGCATTGGGCCGAATGCTTTTACCGAGTTAGCAGCTACCAAAGACAACCCTGCTTTTGAACCTGGTGCGATTGGTAAAGACAAGGATGGCAAAGACACTCCTTACACCGTAACCCTTGGCACCGACGGCCAGCTGGGGCGGGAGAACATCTCGATTGCATTCGGCGCGTATATTGAGGATGCGAGGGGCGGCGATGCCAATGATGTGATTATCGGCAATATGCTGTCCAACTCTATCACCGCAGGCGGCGGCAATGACCTGATATTCGGCGATGGGTTTGCGGTTGGTTTTAGCAATAATATTATACAAAGGCTGCTGGGCCGCGGTACGGGCTTGTCGGCTGATATGTATAGCAGCAGCGCGGACGCCGATTACCACCAGATTGAAAAGAATGTGGGCGCAGGCGCGATCGGCGCAGAGGCAGCGGGCTATGTTGCGACCCTTAATAAGCAAGCCGACAAGTTGGATGGCGGCATTGGCAATGACCTTGTTATTGCGGTCAATGGTACAGGCGCTGTCACAATCGGCGGATTAGGCCGCGACGTTATCGTTAATCAAACTAAAGGCGGCGTCATCTGGGGCGACATTGAGAACAGCTTTCGGCAAACAGACGGCACGCGCGGGTATGTGACGTCGCAGGTTAACGCGCGCGGTGAGACGGTTACGGTGGTCAAGACGGTCGCCGATACTGCGGCCAATGCCGACACGTTCTGGTTCGCGCCGGGCGTCACGATCATGGACGCGCAAAAGGCTGACCGGCTGAAGTTTTATGGCATCACGCTAACGGGCGGAGACAGCGTGCGAGCACGCGCATCCGGGGGATGCGTGAGCGCAGTAGCGGCGTCATCGGTGGTGTCGTTT
>JAYWFI010000132.1:0-1895 GCA_043778865.1 Sphingomonadales bacterium | reverse complement strand
TTTACGTTACCATGATGCAACTTACCTTTGCAACTAATATCTATTTTACACAATCTTAAGCCATTAACTACATTGTTCTTTTTATCAGCAGAATTAAATATACAACCTCTAGGATCATCATGAGGCAATGTATCAGTAGGGTTTATTAATGCATATTGATGAGAAAGATACTCGCGAAGTATTGCATAAACTATTATTACAACGCAGGGTCTCCGGAACACCAGCTTGATGTGACCATACTCAGGAGCATGGTATCCTTTCCTCATCAGTGTTTCCATACAGTGTGAGGATAAACACCATGCCCACGCCTATTGTAGCAGCAACCTGCCCAGCACCAGCGTGCAATTTGGTGCCGCGCGATGTCGAGGCGTTGGTTGGCGAGTTGGAGGCCTATGCTGGCCAGTTTCTGTCCGCTTTTGCGCGTGCCGACCAAGCAGTCTGGGGGCATCGCTACCTGCAAGGTTTGCTGGGCGACCACCCGCGGAAATCGATCGAACCAATGGCCTTGGCGCATGGCTTCCCGATCCGTGGCATGCAAGCCTTCATTGGCGAAAGCGCCTGGCGCACCGCACCGCTGCTCCAGCACCATCAGCTTCTGGTGGCGCAGACCTTGGGCGAAGCTGATGCCGTCATCTTGGTTGACGAGTCCGGCCTGCCCAAACAAGGCCAGCACTCGGCCGCCGTCGCACCCCAATACTGCGGCGCCCTGGGCAAAGTCGCCAATTGCCAGGTTGGCGTGTTCCTGGGGTATGCCAGTCGCACCGGCTACACGCTGCTGGATGGTCAACTGTTTGTGCCGGAAGGCTGGTTCGCCGACGATCATGCCACGCTGCGCGAGGAGGTGGGCATCCCGGCTGACCTGACCTTCAAAACCAAACCGGAACTGGCGGTTGAGCTGGTGCAAGCGCTGATGCAACGCAAGGTCGTGCAAGCGCGCTGGCTGGCCGCCGACGCGCTCTACGGCGATAGTCCGGCTTTTCGCGATGCCATCGCGGCCTTGGGGCTGTGGTACTTTACCGAAATCGCGTGTTCGAACCTGATCTGGCGGCGGCATCCAGCACTGATTATCCCGGTTTGGTCGGGCCGTGGGCGGAAACCGACCAAACAGCGACTGAAGACGGCCAGCAACCGCCCGTATCGGGTGGACGAACTGCTGCATCGGTTGCCCAAAACCGCTTGGGTACGGGGCACGGTCAAAGAAGGCAGCAAGGGGCCGATTGTGTGCGATTTCGCGTTTGTGCGGGTGACGGAGGCGCGGCAGGGGCTGCCGGGGCCGCGGGTGTGGCTGGTGATTCGGCGGAATGTGGCCGATCCCAGTGTGGTCAAATTCTATTTCAGTAACGCACTGGAAACGGTCGACCCGTTGGCGTTGGTGCGGGTCAGTGGCATGCGCTGGCCGGTCGAGTTGACCTTTGCGGAAAGTAAGGAAGAATTGGGGATGGATCAGTACGAAACGCGGAGCTGGTTGGGCTGGCATCATCATATGGTGTTGGTCATGTTGGCGCATCATTTTCTGGTGTGGGTGCGGGTACGCTGGACAGATCGCGCGCCCGCCCTGACGCTGGCACAGGTGCGGCTGTTGGTGATCAGCGTTATCCCGAAGCTCGTTCTGAATGCCGAACAGGCACTGATACGGGTGTGTTATTACCAACGACGCAACCATGCCGCCTACCTTGCACACCGCAAACGGAAGCTTGCCCAGATAGCGGCTTTCGACTCTGCGTTGTAATACTAGCGTCGTGTACTATTATTCTTGAAGTAACGAGGTAAACCAGATGATGCAACCAGAGCTGATCGCCGACTATGCCTGCGTCATCGGTGAGGGGCCGCTGTGGCACGCGGTCGAGCAGCGCCTGTACTGGGTCGATATCTCGCAGGGCCGGCTCTTTCGCTAC
>JAYWFI010000131.1:0-2025 GCA_043778865.1 Sphingomonadales bacterium | reverse complement strand
GTGGGCCATGAAACCGATACGACATTGTGCGATTTTGCCGCGGACTTGCGCGCGCCAACTCCCACCGCGGCTGCCGAAATGGCGGTTCCGGTGCGTGATCAATTGTTGGACCGAGTGGCGCAAAATGGCCTGCGTCTTGACCGTGCAGTGCGGCGCGGGTATACGCAGGCTAGTGAACGGCTTGAGGCGCAGCGCCGCCTGTTGCCGAAACTATCCGAGATTACCGCGCCGCAGCAACAGCGCGCGGATGATTTAAGTGAGCGTTTGGGCCGCGCGCTGGAGCGCCGCCTTGGTACAGCGCGGCTTGCCTTTGCGGCACCTGCAGGCGCGTTGAACCTGCGATTATTATCGCGGCTGACGGACAGCAAAGCGCAGCGGCTCGCTAGTGCGCGACTGCCCGCAGGCCTGATGATGCGGCGTATGGAAAATGCGCAGGTACGGCTGGATGCGTTGACGCGCTTGTCCGAAAGCCTGCACCCCGAAGCACCTTTGAAACGCGGATTTGCCAGAGTGACTGACCACGACGGCAAGACGGTTATGACTGCAGCAGCCGCGGCAAAAGCAGTTCAAGTAAAGCTGCGTTTTGCAGACGGTAACGTGGACGCCGCGGTTGGCTTGGCAGTTGACGCATCGGTTGGTGCACAAAATGCGGCTGCACACAAAGTAACGCTGGGCAAAACGACCACAAAACACAAAACTTCTGCCGCATCACAAGGCAGTTTATTCGGTGAATAAGCAGGCCAGTTATTGCAGTGCGCCCATTTTTGCGGCAATGCACAGCGCATGTTGATGTCAAAACGAACTCAAGTCGCAAAGCTGCATTATATGGCCAATGGATATCGCATGCTCGTGCGCGGCGATCACGTGATCTGCGCAGTTAGCGGCGAACAAATTGATCTGGAGGCCTTAAAATACTGGAGCGCCGCGCGCCAAGAAGCTTATGCATCGTGCGAATACGCCACACGCGCATTACTGCCAAAATAGTGAAGCCAAGATAGTGACACCAAGATAGTGACACCAAAATTGAGTATGATAAAATGAAGCCAATGTTCCGGTATACTGCTATCATTCTATGCCTTACGCTTATTATCAGTTGCAGCGGCGCGCCTTCTAAATCCAGCCATGCCGCTGAAAAAACTGCACCAGTTACTGCGCCAGTTATCGTGGCAGCAAATGTATCAACTACGACCGCATCTGCCGCCGCAGTCATGGCTTCAGAAGCGAATAATAATCGCACAGACTTTTGGTTAGCGCGCCTGCCTGAACAAGGTGCCGTTATTCTGGGCCGTGCGCCGAGCAATAGCAAATCCGTGACGTTTAACGGTAACCCTATTCCTGTTGAACCCGACGGATTTTTCCTTATTGGTTTTGACCGTGATGCCGAAAATGCGGCTAATCTTGTGGCTGCGCTGGTCAGCGGCAAGCAGGTGGAAAAATATCTGCCTGTACGCCCCGGAAATTGGAAGATTGAAAAAGTGGATGCAAGTCCCACAGGCGGCGCAGGCACGACGGCGGAATTTGAGCGCCGGCGCGGCGGCGAGCTGAACCAGATAAATGCCGCACGCCGGATAAACGCAAAAAGCAATGGATGGCGGCAAACGTTCATCACTCCAGCCAAAGGCCGCATATCCGGATTTTTCGGGTCGCAGCGTATTTATCGCGGCAGCCCAGGCAGTTTTCATACAGGCATGGATATCGCCATTCCCACTGGAACGCCGTATGTCGCGCCCGCCGACGGTGTCGTGATATTGGCGGCGCAGTCACCCTTCACGCTAGAAGGCAATCTGCTGATGATCGATCACGGCATGGGATTGAACAGCGCGTTTCTCCACAGTTCGCAATTGCTGGTCAAAGTAGGCGATGTGGTGCGCCAAGGCCAAGTGATCGGCAAAGCCGGCGCAACAGGCCGCGCATCCGGTCCGCACCTACACTGGGGCATGAAATGGAACAGCGCGCGCGTAGATCCAAGGTTGATGGTACCTGCGCAGTAGGCTAGTTAATAGTGTTTTTATTGCCCTTCATTGA
>JAYWFI010000130.1:0-3957 GCA_043778865.1 Sphingomonadales bacterium | reverse complement strand
TTTCTACCGTAACAGCAGCGCCATTTTTAGAGGATCCCCTTGCCCCTAAAAATCGATCGCGATGCCTTTGTTCTCCCAGTCACCGTAACGTACGGGATCGGGCTTTTCGCGGCCGGGTTCTTTTTCCCACTTTACTTGTTTGGGCACAGGAACAGGTTCATTTTTGGTCAGATAGGCGGGCGCGTTTAGGTGCGCGGGGCGTTTGGTGGCGCGTTCGGCTTTTGGTTTATCAGTCATTGTATATACATAGGCGAACCACAAAGCCTTTCCAAGCGGGTTAAACGCGCATAAGACGCAAGCATATGGTCAAACCACGCAACAACACGCGCCCGTCCAGCCGCTCGCAGAACATTACGCCGCCCGAAGATGTCGCAGGGTTTCCCGCGCGCCGCGCTGCTTTGCGTTTGCTCGACAATGTGATGCGCATGGGTACGCCAATGGATCAAGCCACCAACGCGGCATGCAAGGGGTTGGATTCGCCCGACCGCGCGCTGGCGATTGCGATTGCGCAAGAGGCGCTGCGCTGGAGCGTGGATTTGGACGTGCTAATCGATAGCAAAACCAAACAAGCGTTGCCAGATGATGCCAAGGCGCGGATGGTATTGCGGCTGGCGCTGGCACAAATACTACGGCTCGAAACCCCGCCGCATGCCTCGATTGCCACTGCCCTGCCACTGCTCGATGGAGGGCCGCGCCGATTGGTGCACGGCGTATTGGGCGCGTTGCTGCGCAGTGAGGCGAAGCTTCCTGATATACCCAGCCTTCCCGATGGCACGGCGATGCGGTGGCAGGCGGCATGGGGGGACGAGATGTTGTTTGCGGCACAGGGCGCGCTGGCCAATCCGCCGTTGCTGGATATTACCCTGAAAGATTACGCGCGGGACCCAGCTGCAACCGAAGAATGGGCGCAGCGTTTGGGCGGCGTAAGCCTGATGTCCGGCCATATCCGCTTGCCGCGCGGTACGGCGGTCGATGCGCTTGATGGCTATAATGAGGGCGCATGGTGGGTGCAGGATTTGGCCGCCAGCTTGCCCGGGCGTTTGCTGGGGATGGGCGAAGGGCGAACGGCGCTTGATCTGTGTGCTGCGCCCGGCGGCAAGACGATGCAATTGGCGTCACAAGGCTGGGCGGTGTACGCGCTCGATAACAGCGCCCGGCGAATAGAGCGGCTGAAAAATAACTTAGAACGCACGGGCTTGCATGCCGAAATCGTGCGCGCCGACGCAACCACATGGGAAAGCGGCCCGCGTTTTGATGCGATCCTGCTTGATGCACCGTGCAGCGCGACAGGCACGATGCGCCGCCATCCCGATGTGCTGCACCGGATCGGCCTGAAACAAATTAACGAGCTGGCCGCATTACAAAGCGCTATGCTGGACCGGGCGGCGGCGTGGTTGAAACCCGGCGGGACGCTTGTGTACGCCACATGCTCGCTGGAAACGCATGAGGGCGAGGCGCAGGTTGCCCCGTTTTTGGCCCGGCATAAAGACTTCACCATCGCCCCTGTCCGCTCCGAAGAACTCCCCGCCGGAATTGCCCCCAATGCTCAAGGATGCGTGCGCACTTTGCCCGGCATGCTGCGAGATGAAGGCGGGCTAGACGGCTTCTTTGCCGCGCGGTTTGTGAAGGAGTGATTGGTGGTGGCCGAGCGGGATTCTGCGCAAGTTCTTAGGGTAAATCGGGTCTGGGAAGCTAGGGCTAGCTGCAAGTAGGATAGTGAAGACATGGTTCAATTGTAGGCGACGACAAAGTTGGGGGGAGCTGACAGGCGGGTTTTCCGCAAGCAAAGCGCGCTAACCAACGTTCGGCAAACTTCACACAATCGGCAGGTTTCGGGGCACAGGTGGAAAGTCAAAATGCCGCAAAGGCCGCGGTCGGAATTACCAAAAAGGTCTCTTGATACCGATATAACTAGCAACAAAGCTACCAATGTGCTTTCTTGGAAATAAGGGGGAGTGAAAGTGGGCTGGCGGTTCAGAAAAACAGTTAAAATCGTTCCCGGCGTGCGGCTAAATATAAGTCGCTCTGGTATCAGCACCACGGTTGGGCCTAACGGTGCCAGCATCAATCTCGGAAAACGGGGCACCCGAAAAACTATCGGGATACCCGGAACTGGGATTAGCCACAGCAGCTTAATGTCGCCGTCCACTGACAGTCGAGGCGAGCAATCCGTTTCATCTGTAAATGCCCAGAAAGCTGGGTACGGCACATGGGCTATCGTGGCAATTACGCTGATTGCATTGGCGAAATGCGTAGGGGGTGTTGATGCCACTACTACAGCGCAGGTCGTAGCGACCGAAGCAGTTCCGCAACAAGGCTTGCTTACGTCGCAACCAGAAGTAGAGACAAATGCGGATTTGAGTTCTGATCACATCGCTGGTGCAAAGGTTGAGGGGCGGTCTAGCCCATCATCCAAATCCAAAATTACACGCGTTTTTCAAAACGGAGACGCGGTGAGGATAATCAAACGAGAACGGAATTGGATCAAGGTCATGAAGAATGGTGATACTTTTTGGGTGCTCGCAAAGCATATCTCCTCTTCGGTCCATATCTCACCTATTGCTAAGCGTAGTTCACTTGTCAGTTGATCATTCAAGCAATCGGTCAACGGGAGCCAGACGCCGAAACGGATTAGCTTTTCAAGTAGCTAATGCCCTTGCGGGTCAGAACGAATTTGCACCGGGCCGCGAGGAGTACGCTATTATATCAATTTTGGCGGCAACAAGAAATATGGGGTCTGACATTGAATTTCGGAATTAAATTTCGGCGTAGATTGTTTCAGCAGATCGAGCCAACGGCCTGGCCACATACAGGCTTGTCTCCACTAAACTGGCTTTTGATTGTAGCTATCCTTCTCTCGACGGTTTCGGCAATTCTTGAGACAGAACCGCTGGTGGCAAGATATCATGCAGCCGGTTTCCATATTTCCGAGCTTCTATTCGGCGCGGTATTCGTAGCTGAGTATCTAGCGAGATTTTGGACGATAGCCGAAAGCGCGTCACCGCTACCTATTTGGCGAAAACGAGCGCGTTTTGTATTTTCGCTCTCTGGAATGATTGATCTATTGGTTATCTTTGCGACGTTTTCGACAATGGTGGTTGGCAACGTCGCTGCGCTTCGGCTGTTGCGCTTGCTGCGTATATTGAGGTTGGCGAAGCTGGGTCGTATGTCACTTGCAATGCGACGGCTACAGCAGGCTGTTGTTTCAAGGCGCTATGAGCTTGGCTTGACGGTGGGCCTTGCTTTTGGGCTGTTGATTTTTGGCGCATCGGCCCTTTATTTTATTGAAGGTGAGCTTCAACCAGATAAGTTTGGAAGCATTCCGCGCGCTCTTTGGTGGGCCGTAGAAACCATGACGACCATTGGATATGGTGACGTATATCCTAAAACGGCGTTCGGCAAAATTATTGCTGCCTTTATCGCAATCGCTGGAATTGGGCTCGTTGCAATGCCCACCGGGATTCTTGCTGCCGCATTTAGCGACGCGATGCGAAAGGAACACGAATTTGAGGATTGAGCGTTAAGCTCACTCCCTAAAGATCGATCTGCTGTTATGGGACAACAAAGCTCAGATTATGTCTCCTTTCGGGCTCTGCTTTTTGATGACCCAGCGACCGAAATCTCTTGGCAAGCGATCATTATTACATTTATGTAATCACGGCTGCGATTGAGATTAGACAGCATTTCCATATCTGTCCTACAAAACGCAATCAGGGCAAACAGCGCAATTCTGCCGAAACGCTTCGTAGGTGGTCTAAAATCGCTGTACATTGCACCGATATGCTGCACGAGCTGGGCGGCATTGATGGTTTTTTTCGGCACGGTTTGTGAAGGCATTGAAACTACGGCTAGGCTACATTCGGTTTAATAACGCCAATGCCGATTTCAAATGCGGGGCGTCCACCATCTTGCCGTTTACCTGCAGCACGCCTGCGGCTGGATTGGCGGCGAATGCGT
>JAYWFI010000129.1:0-1981 GCA_043778865.1 Sphingomonadales bacterium | reverse complement strand
ATCAATGCAGGTTTGGCAGCGGCCAGCCCGGTTATTGCCCCGATGAGAGGCGATACGCGCTATATCACGGTGATCCCGGACATTAATCCATGCACAGGGACAAATGATACCGCTGCATGCCGAGGGCAAACAGGCGTAGGCGGCGGTATCGGCTTTGTTACCGTACTTCTAGCACCCGAAGCGATTGCGTCTGCAGCACGGTTGAGCAAGCTGCGCGCTGCTGCAGGGCTATCTACAGAAACGACGGCAACGATTAATGCTGTGGATGACGCGGCGGCTGTCAATAGAGCCGCTATAGATGCAATGACGCCTGGTGGCAGCGCCGGCACCGTGCGCGGTGCGTCGACTGTATCACCATTTCCTAATGGGGGATCGTTGGCCATCGACGTCGGCGGTAGTTTTTCAACAAGTGAACTTAGTGTTGCTCGACTTTTGGCATCGGAAGGAGACACAGTAATTTTGCGTATGCCAGTTGGAACGCGAGCAGGAGGTGGCACTTCCGATCTACTTGTTAATGGTGTAAGAACCGATGTATATACGCCAATTACTGGAAATGCGAATAGGATTATTTCGTCAATTGCTAGCAAAAATTCACAAGCTCGTGTGGTGGTTTTAGATTTAAGGAATAGCACCGTATCAATGCAAGATTTAGGAGATGTCTTAGCTAGGGTGCGTGGTGCTGGAGCTACTAATATAACTTCCGTTAGAATTATAGGACGATAAATATGCCTGCAATATTATGTTCATGTGGCGAAAGAGTTAGCTATGGAGAGATACCTTCTCCTAATGAGTGGTTGGCTATTTCTGATGTAGATTATGAAAAATTTCAAGGAGAAGTAGATGCAGAACTTATCTACAAAAAAATGACCCATATAATAAAATGTAGTAATTGCAGTAGATTATATATTTTTTATAATGGTTTTGAAAATGATCCAATTTCTTACAGCAGAGAATGTTAAAGCTAATTGGGTGCCGCCAAGACCTACGCCTCGACGAGGAAATTGACGATGAAAAAGCTGGTAAAGTTGGATCAGGATTTTCGGCTGACCGAAATTGATTGGAAGGCAACGCAGGCACAGGCCGAACTAGTGCGTGAGTATATCAAAAATGCGCCTGACGCAGAGCGGATCAAATATGCGTATGATGAAAATGTGCTGTCGCTGTTGGATGCCGTGCGCGATGGCACAATGGAAATCCCTTATTTGAGCCAAGAGCCCTATAATACGCGTTTTATTATCGATGGTAATGAACCCGAACTAACAGATAGTTTTGCTAATCTATTTTACAGATTAAAACGCATGATTGGAGCCGATAGCACATTGTTCAGCCTATCCACGCATGAAAGCGGCGAATGGATACCCGATAAATACACCGTCGAAAAGGACGGCGAACTCTATGAATGGTGCTGGTTTGAGGATTAATCGCCCGTAATAATGTTCCTTGGCAGCACTTCTTCCATGGCGCTGACCCTGAACGGCAGCACCCTATCTGCGGACCGCGTTGACGTGACCGCAGGCGCGCTGAACATTACCAGCGTGCAGGACACCTCGACCTTTACGCAGCGCCAGACGACCGTGGGCGGATCGCTCAGCGTGGATGTGGCAACGGGCCGGGTATCGGGCAGCGCCAATTACGGTAAGGAGCGTCAGAACGGCAGCTTTGCCAGCGTGGAGACGCAGGCGGGGATTACCGCAGGCACTTCTGGTGGGCGCTCCGCCGAAAACGGCTCCGCTGGGGGCGGGTACACGATCGATGTGCGCGGAGCCACAAACCTTACAGGCGGCGTCATTGCGGGATCGGCTGATCCTACTAAGAACACGCTGACGACAGGGACGCTGACCACCAGTGACATCCAGAACCGCGAGAGCTACAGCGCCTCGTCGCTGAACCTGTCGGGCGGGATGAGCTTTGGTAATAGCACGGGTAGCGAGAGCAAAGGCACGCTTTCCGGACGTGATAAAGACGGTAATGCCACCAGCGA
>JAYWFI010000128.1:0-24042 GCA_043778865.1 Sphingomonadales bacterium | reverse complement strand
GACAAAGACGGGCGTTATCATTTTGAAGGTTTGATCCCGGGAATCCATGTGGCTCAAGTGGATCCCGAAAGCTTTCCGTTGGATCAAGCGCCCACCGATTGCGCGCAAAACACACGCAGCGCGGGCAGCGCGATATCGCGCTTTGTTGAAGGACGCGGCGGTAGCCTTAAGCGCGCCGATTTCCGCAGCCACACTGTTGCGCCCCGGGCATCCATTGCGACTGACATCAAGCCCATCCCTGCATCCGCATCCGATAAAGACGCTTCTGGTGCAGACCGTGATTGGATATCGGGCCAAACAGTGGGAACTGGATTTCTATTCCCTGAAACAGGATACAATCCGCGCATAAAAGCCATTCGCGTCGCATTTAAGCATCAAGCAAACCAAACGGTTGAGCTTTCGTTGAATGGCACCAAAGTAAACGCGCTGAATTATGACGGCATGAAAAAAAGCGCAGATGACAGCGTGCAAGTACGCGTATGGCGCGGCATTGATATCCTTGAGGGCAATAACAAGCTGACCGCAAAGGTTATGGACGGCGCTGGCAAGGTTATGGAAACAATCGAGCGTGATGTGTACTTTGCGTATGCACCGGCACAGGCGCAGTTTATTAAAGAGCTTTCTGTGCTGCGCGCCGACGGAGTCACGCGCCCGCGTATCGCTGTGCGGTTAACCGACCGTAACGGCAAACCTATACAGCATGATGCCATTGGTGACTTCAGCGTTGGTGAACCATATCGTCCCGCCATAGAAGTGGATGCACAGCAATCAGCTCAGCTTTCCGGTTTGGAACGTGCGCGGCCTGTATGGCGCGTGCACGGCGAAGACGGCATTGCCTATATCGAGCTTGAGCCAACCACGGCATCGGGCACGGTAAATGTCGGATTTAATTTCCAAGATGGCAAGGTACAGCGCGCACAACGCATAGAATTCTGGCTTGATCCAGGCCAGCGCCCGTGGACTGTTGTTGGTTTTGCGGCGGGAACCATTGGTTTTAATAAACTAAACGACGGTCTTGAAACGCTTGCCGATAAACAAAGTGATTTGAATGTCGATGGCCGTATTGCGTTATATGCTAAGGGCCGGGTTAGCGGCAAATGGTTGATGACCATGGCGTACGACACCGACAAGAAAATCGATCAAACCCGCTTTGCAGGCGTGATTGATCCGCGCCGTTATTACACAATATATGCCGATCGCGCCGAACAGCGTTATGATGCATCATCGCTGCGCCGCCTGTATTTGAAATTGGAACGTCCGCAATTTTACGCACTGTTTGGTGATTATCAAACGGGCATTGATGAGCCTGTGCTTGCGCGGTATCAACGTTCATATAACGGCATCAGGGCTGAGTATAGCAGTGATGAAATCTCAGCGCAAGTATTTGGCGCAGATACGCCGTACCGGTATCGCCGTGAAGAAATTCAGGGCAATGGCCTGACCGGACCCTATGCGCTGGGCAGCCGCGACATACTTGCGAACAGCGAACGTATCCGTTTGCAAACGCGTGACCGCTTGCGTTCCGACCGGATTGTTGAAGAACGCGATTTGCTGCGCCATATTGATTATGATATTGATTATGCCGCTGGAACGCTTCGTTTCCGCGATCCGGTTCTGTCACGCAGCAGCGGTTTAAACCCGCAGTTTATAATCGCAGAATATGAGGTCGATGGCATTGGCAAGCGCGTGAATAACGCAGGCGGACGTGTACGCTGGACCGATAAGAGCGCGAAATTGCAAATTGGTGCAACCGCGATCCACGATGAAACGGATATCACCAAAACAAACCTAATGGGCGCAGATGTTATCTATCGTCCGTTTGCAGGAACCGAAATTCGCGGCGAGTTTGCAGGATCAAACAGCAAAGCAAGCAGCAACACCGCCGTACCTGATATAGGCGGAGCCGCCGCGTGGCTGGTCGAAGCGCAGCATCATGCAGGCAACATTGACCTGCGTGCCTATGCCCGCGAACAACAAAAAGGTTTTGGCGTTGGTCAAACAAATGGCGGCGAAATTGGATCACGCAAATTTGGCCTCGATGCACGCATCCGTATTAACGACAGCTTGTCGGTATCTGCGCTGGGGTATCAAGAAGACTACCTGCAATCTAATGCACGTAGGCGCGCAGGAATTGCCGAGGCTGAATATCGCACAGGGACAACAACATTGCGGGCAGGAATTGCCCATGCGCGCGATCAACTGTCCAATGGCACCATAAACCAATCCACTATTGCAAAGCTTGGCGGTTCGCAAAAACTGCTCGGCAATGCATTAGAGCTAAGCGCGCAAACCGAATTCGCATTGGGCGGCCAAGATAAAAGTATCGACTTCCCTGCCCGTCAGCAGATTGGCGCGCGTTACGCGGTGACCAAAGACGTAAATATCGTTGGTAGCTATGAAGTGGCCAAAGGCGATAAAATCAATGCCCGTACGGCGCGGTTTGGATTTGATGTTGCGCCATGGGCGGGCGGCCGGATATTGGCCAGCGCCAATCAGCAAGATATTACAGAATACGGCCCGCGCACTTTTGCTGCATATGGCCTTGCCCAATCGTTTAAGATAAATCCGAAATGGTCTGTAGACGTCAGCGTCGATGGCAACAAAACGCTATCGGGCGTGCAGCGCAGCCAAGTGCTTAATCCGTTGCAACCTGTTGCATCAGGCGGCTTCCTTGGCAATGACGGAAGCTTAACCGAAGATTTCACTGCGGTAACCGCAGGCGCAACGTACCATGGTGACCGTTACAGCTGGACAGGCCGCGCCGAATACCGTGCAGGCGAGACAACCGATCGTTACGGCTTCAACACTGCTATCTTGCGCCAAATTGGCGAAGGCAAATCGGTTGCAGGCGCGGTAAGCTGGTTTTCTGCAAAACAAAATGGCGGTCCATCAACGCAAACCGCGCTGGCCGAAATTAGCTGGGCAAACCGTTCCGCAAACAGCGACTGGTCATTCTTGAACAAATTTGAATTACGTTACGACTCTGTCAAAAATGCCGTGGCTGGTTTGGCAGGGCCAATCGGCGGCGTAGGATTGACGATCAACGGCGATGCAAGTTCGCGCCGCATAATAAACAGTCTGTCTATCAACTATACTCCTATCGGTCGCGATGATGACGGACAGGGCCAAGACAATGGTAACTTCTTTGAACGCGGCGAATATGCGCTGTTCTGGGGCACTCGTTATGTGTCGGAAAGATTTGGCAATGACGACGTATCCGGTTGGAGCAACGTAATCGGCCTAGATACCCGTTTCGACCTTAGCAAATTTGCAGATATCGGAGCGGCGGCAACCGTTCGCGCGGGTACAGGCGGACGTAATATCGCTTATTCAGGCGGCCCAGTGCTTACGGTAACGCCTGCTAAAAATATGAACATCTCGCTTGGTTACAATGTTCTCGGTTTCGCTGACCGTGACTTTGAAGCCAGCCGTTATACACGTAGCGGGCCGTTCGTGACACTGAAGCTTAAGTTTGACCAGCAAAGTCTGGCTGGATTTAAGGTGAAGTAAACTTTCTGTATTCCCGTTCGCCGATGGGAACATAGACAATAAAGCCATTCGCTGTGGCTAGTACACAAACAGGCATCAGCCGCTGCTGACTGCTTATTATAGATAGTAGGTGAACGTCCTATCCCGGCGCAGGGTTAGGCGGATTTTATGTAGGTTCAATCCGCAAACAATAACACCGGCGTCTCAATCAACTTTTTCAGTGCCTGAACATAACTTGCGGCGTCATAACCGTCGACCACTCTATGATCGCAGCTTATCGATATGTTCATCAACTTGCGCGCCTCAATCTTATCGCCCACAAACATAGGGCGCTCGATAATTTTGTTGGGGCCTATAATGGCTACCTCAGGACGGTTAATCACAGGCGTTGTGGCAATACCGCCCAGCGGCCCCAGCGACGTGATCGTCAACGTCGATCCAGACAGCTCGTCGCTCTTTGCGCTACCATCACGCGCGGCGCTGGCAAGTCGTGCGATTTCAGACGCCAATTGCCATATATTCAAGGCGTGTGCATCGCGGATAACAGGCACCATTAATCCTGCGTCTGTTTGTGTTGCCATACCCAGATGCACTTTGCCGTGGCGCGTAACAATGCCCGCTTCGTCATCATAGCGCGCATTAATCATCGGGAATTGCGGTATAGTTTTGCAGATAGCAACCATTAACATCGGCAACATAGTGAGCTTCGGGCGGTCACCGCGATTGACATTCAGGTCACTGCGCATCGCCTCAATCGCTGTCACATCGATTTCTTCGACATAAGTGAAATGCGGAATGTGCCGTTTTGATGCGGCCATATTTTCGGCAATACGCCGGCGCATACCGATGACTTTTATCGCTTCATCGGCGCGTACAACCTGAGCATTCGCCGTCTGATATCCCTGCCCCTGATTATAGTTCAAATACGCATCTAAATCGGCATGCCGCACGTGCCCGCCCGGCGTCTTGACGTCACTTAAATCCACGCCCAGCTCCTTGGCCCGCGCGCGGACCGCAGGAGATGCAGTAACCTTGTCACCTATGGATTTCTGGGGATGTTCGGTAATTATAGGTGCTTGAATTTGTACAGGTTCCGGAACAGATGCCGGTACTAATGCCGGCACAATCGCTGCTACAACAGGCACGCTTTCTGTCTCTTGCGCTGACGCTATGACGTCACTTACAGGCGGCTGTAATTCCGCCGCATCTTCGCCTTCAATCTCCACTTCGATCAGCATCGAGCCAATTGCAATAACATCGCCCTCGGCCCCCGCAACGCGAAGCACGATGCCCGACACTGGGCTTTCCATTTCAACCGTTGCTTTGTCGGTCATCATATCGGCAACGGGCTGATCCTCTGTAATCCGGTCGCCCACCTTGATGTGCATTGCGACAATTTCTGCTTCTGCAATACCTTCGCCAATATCAGGCAGATTGAATATAAACTTTGCCATCTGGTTAGTCTTTCATGATTTTTTCAATAGCCGAACCAATCCGTATCGGTCCAGGGAAGTATGCCCACTCCAGGCTGTGCGGATAGGGCGTATCAAACCCGGTTACCCGCTCGACAGGTGCCTCCAGCGAATAGAAGCACCGTTCCTGAACCAATGCCGCAAGCTCCGCGCCAAAACCGCTCGTCCGCGTTGCCTCATGTACTACCATGCAGCGCCCCGTTTTTCGCACCGACGCCTCTATGGTTTCAATATCAAGCGGCAATAAAGTGCGCAGGTCAATCACCTCTGCGTCAACGCCGATATCGTTCACCACCGCGCCCACCACATGCACCATCGTGCCGTATGTAAGGATCGTCAACGCCTGCCCTGCACGCACTACCTGCGCTTTACCAAGTTCAATGCGGTAATAATCATCCGGAACCGCGCTGGCCGCATGTTTTGACCATGGTTCAACCGGGCGGTCATAATATCCGCTGAAAGGGCCATTATAAATGCGCTTTGGTTCAAAGAAGACAACAGGGTCATTATCTTCGATGGATGCGATCAGTAATCCTTTTGCATCATACGGCGTTGCCGGGATCACCGTTTTTACGCCGCACATGTGGGTGAACAGGCTTTCGGGTGATTGGCTGTGTGTTTGCCCGCCAAATATGCCGCCGCCAAATGGCGAGCGTATTGTCATCGGGCAGATATAATCGGCCGCTGACCGGTACCGCATGCGCGCCGCCTCGCTTACCAGTTGGTCCAACCCTGGATAAATATAATCGGCAAACTGAATTTCCGGCACCGGGCGCAGGCCGTATGCAGACATGCCAACGCTCACGCCAATAATACCGCATTCGGAAATCGGCGTATCAAACACCCGCGTCTTGCCATGCTTTTCTTGTAAGCCCGCCGTTGCGCGAAAAACGCCGCCAAAATATCCCACATCTTCACCCAAGATGATAACATCAGGGTCACGGGCCAGCATATTATCAAGCGCGCTGTTGATGGCTTCAATCATGTTCATTGTCTTGATCGCCATTATTTCGGCTTCCAATCCGCACCAAATTTGCTGCGCTGTTCTGCTAGCATTTGTGCGCACTGTTCTTTCAAATGCCACGGTACATGTTCGAACACATCCTCAAACATTGATTCAAACGGATGATGCAGCCCATGGCCAAGCGTACCGTTTTTCTCCGCCTCTTTCTGCGCCGCCTTAACTAGTTCGGTCAGCTCCACTGTTTGCGCTGCATGACGTTCCTCGTCCCACGCGCCTGTTACCATCAGATGTTGTTTCAACCTGTCAACCGGATCGCCCATGGGCCATTTGGCAAATTCTTCTGCGGCGCGATAGGAGCTTGGATCATCCGATGTCGAATGCCCTTCGGCGCGGTAGGTAAAATATTCGATAAGCGCCGGTCCGCCATTGGTACGCGCCCGGTTTGCTGCCCATTGCACCGCGGCATAAACCGCAAGCGGATCGTTACCATCAACGCGAAGTCCAGCAATGCCGTACCCTACGGCGCGCGCGGCAAAGGTAGTGCGTTCGCTGCCTGCAAAACCCGAAAACGATGATATCGCCCATTGATTGTTTACCACCTGCATCACAACCGGCGCATTAAACACAGCGGCAAATGTCATCGCACTATGAAAATCACCCTCGGCGGTTGAACCCTCCCCGCACCATACCGCGGCAATCCTGCTGTCACCCTTTATCGCAGATGCCATGGCCCAGCCTACCGCTTGCGGATATTGCGTCGTAAGGTTGCCCGAAACGCTAAAAAAGCAGGCCTCAGGCGCCGAATACATGATCGGCAATTGGCGGCCTTTCAAATGATCAGCGCTGTTCGAATAAATTTGGTTGATCATTTTAACCAGGGAATATTCGCGCGTAATCAAAATGCCTTGTTGCCGGTAACTTGGGAAACACATATCCTCTGCGTCTAATGCCATAGTGGCCGCGATACTCGTGGCCTCTTCGCCTGTAGACTTCATGTAGAAACTTGTTTTGCCTTGCCGCTGCGCCCGAAACATCCGGTCATCAAACGCGCGCAGCAACATCATATTGCGCAGCATAAGCCGCAAACTATCGCCATCAAGATTTGGGTTCCAGCTGCCCGTGGCATGATGATTATCACCGAGCACGCGGACCATCCCAAACGCCAGCGATTGTATCGCAGATGGATGCGCGCGTTCATCTGGCATCGGTATGGCATCCACATCCGGCACAACAATGTCGCTAAAATCAACATCGTCGCCAGGGCGGTATTTTGGTTCAGGCACATGCAGCCGCAATGGCTCAAGGTTGCTGCGTAGTTTCTCTGCCATTTCTCTCTCCCGCACGCACAGCTCGGCCGACTCGCCTTATTATATTCTCAATAAATATTATTTTATTACAAACCACGATTTAGGTCAATAAGCCTTACCTATACGGCAACAGGCGCAGATATATGGGCTTGTGGCGCATAATCACGCACCTCAAAATCCTCAATCCGATATTGAAATATGCTCCCCGGCTTGCGTGCTATATGCAAAGATGGCGCGCCATGTGGAATGCGTGACAGCTGCTGCTCAACCAGCTCGGCGTGGTTCAGATACAAATGCACATCGCCGCCCTGCCAAATAAATTCGCCCGGCTCCAGGCCTGTTTGCTGCGCAATCATACAGATCAGGAGACTTGCCGAAAACACATTGAACGCAAATCCCAGCCCCAGATCGCAGGATCGTTGAAACAGCAATCCATTCAATTTGCCATCCGCCACTTGAAATTGATATGTCTTGTGACACGGCGGCAACGCCATCTGGTCAAGATCGGCAACATTCCATCCTTCGATAATATGCCGCCGCGAACCGGGATTATTTTTCAGGCTTTCGATCAGCAACGCGACTTGATTGATGCCTTTTTCGGCGCGGTGATATCCGCCGCCCGTTTGCTTCGTATATTGCGGCCAATCGGTCCACTGTTTGCCGTATACCGGGCCAAGATCGCCCCACTGCATCGCAAAATCATCCTCGGAAACAATCCGCGTCTCAAAATCATCCTGCGATATCGCATCGCCTGTTTCCCGCCTGTAACGTTCGAGCGGCCAATCGGTCCAGATACGCACTTTGTTTTGCAGCAAAGGCCGAATGTTGGTTTCCCCTGTTAAAAACCACAACATCTCACGCGCCGCCGTTTTCCAAAACACCCGCTTGGTGGTCAACAGTGGTATGGCATTATCCGCCAAGGAAAACCGCATCTGCGCGCCAAACAACGCCTTGGTCCCAACGCCCGTTCGGTCATGCTGCACAGTACCGTCTGTCCAGATACGCCGCATCAGATCAAGATATTGCTGCTCATAATGCGGTGTTTCGGTCATGCCAAATATCCATTAACAGTGTGCGGCAAAAATAACCACAACGCAGCTAAACCCGCCATATCATTTTGGCAACCATACCCCTGTAAATAACTGGCGGAGAGATAGGGATTCGAACCCTAGGTACCGTCACCGGCACGCCGCATTTCGAGTGCGGTGCTTTCGACCACTCAGCCATCTCTCCGCTTATTCGTGGGTTTTGGGCTTTGTTATTTCCATAACTTACCCACGAAACTGCGCGGCCAATAACGCAACTTTCACGCTTTGCCAAGCGCAAGGTTGATTTGTCTGCCAAGGCGCGCAATATAGGCAGCATGAATGATCCCGCCACAACCCCCGTTATCGCAGAAGCCCAGTTTAATATAGGCGACGTTGTACGTCACCGGATATTTGAATTTCGCGGCGTTATCTTTGATATTGACCCCGTATTTGCCAACAGCGAGGAATGGTATCAATCCATTCCCGAACCCATGCGTCCTGCAAAAAATCAACCGTTTTACCACCTGTTTGCCGAAAACTCTGACGGCAGCTATAATGCATATGTTAGCCAGCAGAACTTGCTGCCCGATGTTCAGCATGGCCGCGTCGATCACCCCGCAGTAAAGGGTTATTTTGGCGAATGGAGCGGCAAAAGATATGAACTGAAACGCGGAATGCGTCATTAAGGGCATGGGTTAGTACTGAAAGCTAGGCCCTACGGCGTATCACCCAATATCCAATCGACGATAGAATCGGCGTGTATTTCGGTGCTGTTATATATCGGCAATATGTTTGCTTTGGTATCGACCAGCTTTACCAGTTCTGCTGCGCCCAAAACCACGGCCTCAACGCCCTCTTGATCAAAGTTTGTAATATAACTTTTTAGCGTTCGTTCCGAAATTCGCGATACGATATCAAGATTTAGCTCTTTGTTGATAATGCGGTCGATTTCCGCGATGCGAACCGGATCGGATGGCGACAAATGAATACCTTGCTTGACCAAACGTTGCCGGTACCAATTTTCTGCCATCACGTTACGTGTTCCGATTAACGCCGCGGTTTTAATGCCGTCGGCTTTCATCTTTGCGCCCACAGCATCAACGATATGAGTTATCGGCAGGTCTACAGCCTCAACAACCTGATCGTAAACGCGGTGCATGCTATTGGCGCAGATTAACAATGACGTTGCACCTGCATCCTGCATTCGCCGGGCAGAGGCCACTAACTCACGCGCAATTTCGTCCCAGTTGGCATCGGTTAAGTCGCTGGTGATATCGCCGCAATTCAGGCTTTCCAATATAATCGGCGCGCTGCATGTGCCGCCAATACGTTTGTGGATTTGCGTGTTTATCCGGTGGAAGTATAGCGACATCGCATACCAATTGATGGCGCCGATAAGTCCAATTTTCCGCATAGTTCCGGTAATCCTTAATGCTGCATTTGGTGCTACTCTTAATGCTGTAGCGCCTTGACGATATCTTCAACCATCTTTTTGGCATCGGCAAGCAGCATCATGGTTTGATCCATATAGAACACATCATTATCAACGCCCGCATATCCAACGCCGCTCATTGACCGTTTAATGAAGAATATAGTCTTCGCCTTTTCGACATCAAACACCGGCATACCATAGATTGGCGATGACTTGTCGGTTTTAGCGGCTGGATTGACGACATCGTTTGCACCGATAATAAACGCAACGTCCGTCTGCGCAAATTCGCTGTTGATATCCTCAAGCTCAAACACTTCATCATAGGGCACGTTTGCCTCGGCAAGTAGGACATTCATATGCCCCGGCATGCGCCCTGCCACAGGATGGATGGCATATTTAACCTTTACGCCCTCTTTTTTCAAAACATCGGCCATTTCGCGGACGATATGCTGCGCCTGCGCCACGGCCATGCCGTATCCCGGTATGATAATGACGCTTTCGGCTTGCTTCATCATATACGCTGCATCCTCGGCGGACCCGCGTTTCCACGGGCGCTGTTCTTTGGCAGCGCCGCCGCTGGTATCGGCCGCTGCGCCAAATCCGCCTGCGATCACGCTGATAAAACTGCGGTTCATGGCCTTGCACATAATGTACGACAGGATCGCCCCAGAGCTTCCGACCAATGCGCCTGTGATAATCATCGCGGTGTTATGCAACGTAAAGCCCATCGCAGCGGCGGCCCAACCCGAATAACTGTTCAGCATCGATACCACCACAGGCATATCAGCGCCGCCTATGGGGATGATAAGCAGGAACCCGATAACAAAGCTAAGCGCCGTGATCGTCCAAAAAACCCAAGGGCTTTGATCGGTATAGAAATATCCGATAAGCCCAAGGATACCCGCAATCAAGCCAAGGTTAATAACATGCCGGCCCGGCAGCATAATCGGGCTGCCCGACATTTTTCCTGCGAGTTTTAGGAATGCAATCACTGAACCGCTGAACGTAATCGCACCGATCGCAATGCCCAGCCCCATTTCAATCCGGCTTGGTGGATGGATAATCCCGTCCGCGCCCGCGATGCCCAGCACTTGCGGCGCGAGGAAACCCGATGCCGCGACCAGCACCGCAGCAAGCCCAACCAACGAGTGAAACGCGGCCACAAGCTGCGGCATATCGGTCATCGCAATGCGGCGCGCGGTGACGATACCAATGGCCGCACCAATGCCGATTGCGATCAGTATTTCGGCCATGCTCGCAATTTGAATAAACGCAAGCGTGGTTCCAACGGCAATCGCCATCCCGGCCATACCAAACCGGTTACCGCGCTGGCTAGTTGCAGGCGACGACAATCCGCGCAACGCAAGTATAAAGCATACACCCGCGATCAGATACGCAAGGCCAACCCATGCAGGTTGCATTCCAGTTTCGGGCATTAACGATCCTTCTTCTTATACATCGCCAGCATTCGCGCCGTAACCGCAAAGCCGCCAAAAATGTTAATACTCGCCAGCACAATGGCGATCAGGCCAAGCCATTTTGCGATATCGCCCACGCCGTACATAACAGGCGACGAAGCAATCAAAGCGCCCACAATAATCACCGAAGAAATCGCATTGGTAACCGCCATCAACGGCGTATGCAGCGCGGGCGTGACCGACCACACAACATAATAACCCACGAAACACGCCATCACAAAGATGGAGAGAATACTTATAAAGTCCATTTACGTATCATCCCTTTTTTTATTTAGCTCTAAGTCTACCATTGCCGCTATGCCGTCAAGATCATACAGCGCTTCCCAGACAAGCGCTGGATCAATGCGATGATATTCGTGGCTCACTATATTCCGGAACGCAACCATGTCTGCCCATGGAATATCACAATATAGCGTTTAAGCTCACTCGATAACTTATTTGAATTCTCACCAATAATCGAAAGCCTGAATGCGGCCAAAGCCTGTTCATCGCGATCTGAAAAATATGCGTCATATCTCAGATTAGTAAAGCGCCGACGTATGTCAGCGATAGCTTCGCCAATTAATGTCAAATAAAGTATATCGCGATCATTGGCCATCACCCGAAAATCATGACACGTTCTATCTCAGCTTGAGCTTTAACTAATGGATGAAGAGACCGGCGTGGAACAAAATCAACTTTTGTTTGCAGCAGTTCTGACATTTGTCGCGTAATCCTAGCCTGATCAAACAAGCTGAAATGGCTATCCGGAGCAATGTCAAACATCAAGTCGATATCCGACGAAGACTTTGCATCGCCGCGCGCCTGTGACCCAAACACATAAAGACCGCACACTCCGCTAGCTCGCAAACTAGTTTCAAGAGATTTCAATTTATCAAAGGCCTGATTGGTGGTCATAACTAGATAGTTTACTCTACCAGAGTGTTTGGCAAGGACAACTTAAAGATGGAAGGAAGTGAGACGAAGTTCATATATTTATCACTCTCCGTCCCAATATTGAGAAGGGCTATGCTGTTCACTTACTTTCACGCCGCCGACTTCACTGGATGCGTCATATCACCGCGCCCTGCAAGCAATCCGGCGATTGAGATGTCTTCGTCAATTTCATCCCAGTGAATGCCGCTTGGACTGATAAAAAAATCAATGCGCTGTTCAGGTGTGGCACGCATAAGTCGCGGGAACCAGACAAGTGGAATGCCTAATGTGCGTCCATCTTCAAGATCAACCCACATGACAGCATCGTCAAATCTAATTGCTGTTGCACTAGGTGGAAAAATGTTCATTCCATGCCCTTTCTATTTCGTTGCGACGCGCTTCAACAACGTCTTGCAATCGCCTTATGGTCCGTGCGTCATAGCCGCGATTATAAGCTAATCTTACATCTGGAAACAGCCAAAACTTTGCATCAATTCCATTTTGCGCGACATGCACATGAATTGGTTCAAGCGGATCACCTTCGCTCGAAAAAAAATGGAACCGTTTTCCGTCCAGACGAAATATTACAGGCATTAATTCTCCAACAACCTCTCGTTCACAACCTTGCCGCATTGTGTCAACCGGATTGCCGCTGTTATCTCGTCATCCTCGGGCAATACCGGACGCCCCGCTTCTTTGTCCCAGAAAGCGCTCAGAAAGTTAAACAGATTGCGTGCAAGCTGAGTGACGGAAGTATATCTTGGCCTCATTAGGGTGTCACACCTCCACCGTTCGCTATGCGAACGATCCCCCTCCCCTTGCAAGAGAGGAATTTTAAGCACAGGATTGAGTTGAAGTTCATATATTTATCACTCTCCGTCCCGGTACTGAGAAGGGCTATGCTGTGCATTTTGGTTCACGCCGCGGACTTCACTGGATGCGTCATATCACCGCGCCCTGCAAGCAATCCGGCAATTGAGATGTCTTCATCAATTTCATCCCAGTGAATGCCGCAGCGGCTTAGTTCTAAAGTTTCTCGCTGCAAAGGTGTGGCATGAAACAACCGCGGAAACCAAGCAAGTGGCACACCAATTGTTCTGCCATCTTCTAGGTCAACCCACATCGAGTAATCATCAAACCTCACGGCTGTAGGTTCGGGTGAAGTAGCCATCGGATCATTCGAAGAATTCATGCCAAGCCCTCTCTAACTCTTCTCTATGTTTTTCGACAAGTCGCTGTGCTTTGCTTAACGATCTTGAATTTAAGCCGCAATTATATGCCATTACTACGTCGGGCGATAGCCAGAATTTTGCTTCATCTCTGCCTTGCTTTACATGGATATGAGCAGGCTCCCTAGGATTTCCCTCATTCACATAAAATAGCAATTTGAAACCTTCAATTCTCAGAATTACAGGCATTAATTCTCCAACAACCTCTCGTTCACAACCTTGCCGCCTTGTGTCAGCCGAATCGCCGCTGTTATCTCATCATCCTCGGGCAATACCGGACGCCCCGCTTCTTTGTCCCAAAACGCGCTCAGAAAATTAAACAGATTGCGTGCAAACAGCGCAGAGGTATCTGCAGACAAATGCGCAGGTGTGTTGGAATATCCCATTATTTTAACGCCGTGCCGCTCCACGATTTGATCCGGAACGCTGCCTTCAACATTGCCGCCTTGCGCAACCGCAAGATCAAACAGCACGCTGCCAGGCTTCATTGTAGCTATTTGCGCGTCGGTTACTAACCTTGGTGCGGCGCGTCCGGGGATGAGCGCGGTGGTGATTACGATATCTTGCTTGGCGATATGCGCGGACACCAGCTCGGCTTGCGCGGCTTTGTAAGCGTCCGACATTTCGGTGGCATACCCCCCTGCCCCTTCGCCTTCGATGCCTGCAACATCCTCAACAAAGATTGCTTTTGCACCCAGCGATTCGATTTGTTCTTTGGTGGCGCTGCGCACATCGGTGGCCGATACTTGCGCGCCCATGCGCCGCGCCGTGGCAATGGCTTGCAGGCCGGCAACGCCGACGCCCATGACAAACACCTTGGCCGCACTCACGGTTCCTGCCGCTGTCATCATCATCGGAAAGGCCCGGCCGTACGTTCCGGCAGCATCAATCACCGCTTTATATCCCGACAGGTTGGACTGTGACGACAGAATGTCAAACCCCTGCGCCCGCGTAACCCGGGGCATAAACTCCATCGCCAACGCCTCAATACCTAGCGCCGCATATTCATCGACACGGGCGCGCTGCAATATCGGATCAAGCGATGCAACAAGCCATGCGCCGGGTTTAACGCCTTTAAGCTTTTTGGGATCGGGCCCCTGCACGCCTAGCAATATGTCGGCGTCTTTGATTACGCCGTCACGGTGGCCAATACTCGCGCCCGCCGCTTCATAACTGGCATCGCTTATTGATGCCGCAAGCCCAGCTCCGGCCTCAACCGACACAGCTGCGCCAAGAGCGATGAATTTCTTTACCGTTTCGGCAGATGCACTTACGCGCGTTTCGCCAGCGGTGGTTTCTTTTAGGACAGCGATTTTCAACGGATCAACGCGATATAATCAAAATGACGATTGTAACGATAATCACGGTGATCACGGCTCCAATCTTAAACACTTTGATAAACCCTGTATAGGTTCCTTTTGCTTCGGTTATATCCTTTTGCTCTGCCATAACGCCCTCTGCTTGCTTTAATAATTCTCGTATCTGCTTAACCGCTAGATTGCGAATGCTCAAGCTTCACAACAAAAGAAAAATTCACTTTGCTTAATCGGCTATTTACTCATTTTTGATAATGCAACCATTCGAACGAGATACACACCGTATCAATGGATGCTAAATGATTGAAAAAGAAACCCGATTGCTAATGCTTGTTGATGACGAGCCGGCTCAGTGCCGGTTGGTTGCGGCAATTGCAGGGCGTGCGGGTTGGCGTACCGTATTTGCGCGCGATGCAGAAACCGCAATAGCAATGCTGGGTACACAAGACGGTATGATGCTGGATGCTATCCTGCTTGATCAATGGGTTCCAGGGTCGGATGCCGCGTTGCTTATTGGCGAATTAAAATCGCGCCGCCCTGCTCTGCCCATATTGTTGATGACCGCAATGGGATCCAATGAAAGTGCAATAGAGGCTATGCGCGCGGGTGCCTCGGATTATATTATAAAGCCTGTTGCCGCCGAAAGACTTATCGCCGCGCTTAGTCTGGCATCGGATAACTCCAAGGATTTTGGCGAGTTACAGCCGCTGACTGAAAAGATTTCGCAAACGCTGGAATTTGAAGAGATCATTGGCTCTGCGCCTGCATTCCGCACTGCGCTGGCGATAGCGGCAAAAGCGGCACGTTCACGCGCGCCTGTATACATTGAGGGCGAACCCGGCGTAGGCAAAGAGGTGGTTGCCGATGCCATTCATGCCGCTAGCCCGCGCGCCAAACAACCGTTCCTGAAAGTTAACTGCGGCGCGATTGCATCCAACCTGCTTGATTCGGTGTTATTCGGGCATGAGAAAGACGCGTTTGCAGGCGCGTTTGATCGCCGCGTTGGTATCTTGCAACAGGCCGAGGGCGGCACTGTGTTTCTGGATGAGGTTGATCAACTTGCGCCCGAAACGCAGGTACGATTAGTGCGTTTGCTTACCCAAAACGAGATCCAACCACTAGGCGCAAACCACAGTTTTCGAATTGATGTACGCTTACTCACGGCATGCAACAGCGCGCTTGCGGGCAAGCTTGCCAGCGGCGAATTTCGCGAAGACTTGTTTTACCGCCTAAACGTTGTGCAGCTTACCATTCCGCCATTGCGCGAACGCACCAGCGACATTCCTGCACTTGCTCGCCACTTCCTTGGCCGCATGGCAAACCAGCCCGGCCTGCGCAGTCTTGGCATTACCGAGGAGGCGCTCAATATGCTACGCGGGTATAATTGGCCGGGCAACGTTCGCCAATTACAAAGCGCGCTGTTTCGTGCCGCCGTTTTATGCGACCGTGACGCGCTGACCCCCGAAGAATTTCCGCAGATCGCGGCCACCGTTGGCGAAGCGGGAAATGTTGGCCCCACGATGGCCGGCAGTAACGAGGCCATTGGCGTTACGCTGTATGAAGATGACGGCAATTTGCGTCCGTTGGAAAATATTGAGGCTGATGTTATCCGCCTTGCCATCGGCCATTACCGCGGCCGGATGACAGAGGTTGCCCGGCGTTTGGGGATAGGCCGCTCAACGCTGTACCGTAAATTAGCAGACCTAGGGATCAGCGACGTCGCTTAAACGATGGGCTTAGTCTGAAAACTTAGCCCTTACCCAGCACTGCGCTGGTCACCCAATATCCCGCAGCCGACGCGCTACCCGTTAGCAATGTGCCCCACATTATATCCAGCACAACCACCTTCATACTCCAGCTTTTTAAGGTAGCCATATTGGTAAGATCATAGGTCATGTAACACATGAAGCCCAGCATCGCGCCCTGCACCAATGCCGTTTGCCAGCGTCCGTTTGTCATCGCAGGACCCACAGCAAAGATCAGCATTCCTGCAATATACAGCAAATAAAACGCAACCGCTGGGCCAAGGCGAAACCCGCCATCCATCATCATGTCGCCTATCTCGGGCTTATATATGCGCTTATACATACTGCTAAGCCAGACGCTGTCGATCAAGGCAAAGGCGATCCCTGTGCTAACATAAGCCAATAGATATTTTGCAAACATGGATATTCTTTCTGTGAATTAGCCGATCGATAATACGCAATACTAGGCGTGCACAGCGTCAATAACAAACTACTTTCCTACAAATAACCATATGGGTTAATTTAGTGTCATAATGTACCATATAAAGGAAAGCATAATGACAGTCGAAACTCCTGGCCAAACCGATAGCCAAACGGCCAACATACTAGCCCACAATCCCGCCAAAAATCCCGCCAAAAATCCCGTAGGCGAAACCACTATCACGCCTGCGCTCGATTATCATTGGACCCCCGCCAACCAGCGGCGGTTCCTAGAAGAGCTGTCGGTGTGCGGCAATATAACGCTATCTGCCAAAACCGTCAGCATGTCGGCGCAGGCGGCATATGCGTTTCGCCACCGCAGTGCAGGCGTGTTATTCAAAATGGGCTGGAATGCAGCGGCATTGATGGCCCGGGACAGATTATCAGACGAATTGTTTGAACGTGCAATGACCGGACAGACCGAGATTTATGAGCGTGACGCAGACACCGGGCGCGTTACCCGCACCCGCGCGCACAACGGGCTTGGCATGGCAGTGTTGAAGCGGCTGGATCACATGGCCTGCGCATTGCAGGTGGTTCCCGCAGAAACGGCGGTGGCGCAAATAGTGGCAGGCGATTTTGAAGTGTTTCTAGATCTAGTGAGTGATGAGGGCGAACATGACGATAAAATACTATCGGCAGCGTTATTTTTGCTGGAGCGCGCAGGCACAGTTCCGGTAACACAATTCTGGCCCGCACAAATTGCACTACACTATCAACTTGCGCTTGAATCCGCCGATCTTATCGCTGCGGAAGCCGCCGAAAAACAAGCCGCAGAGGCCAAAGCAGCCGCAGAAAAAACAGCAGCCGAAGCACCGCCTACACCGCCTGCACGACCTGCACCGTGCGATCGGTTTTTCATGGCAGCTCACAGCAACGTTTTGATGACAAATTACCCGCCACCACATGGTTTTGATGGCAGACAAATCCACAGATATGGTAATCCTGATTACGCGCGCGCTTTAACTAATAAGGAAACGTCTATTCTAAATGAGTTAGCTGCACTTAAAAGTATGCCGCTCCGCGCCGCAGATGAAGCCGAACATTATACATATTTCGCCGAACTCTCAGTTAAAATTGAAAAATTGCGCGAAGAATTGGACGATGTGCTGTGATAGGACGTGCTGAAATAAGGTCCTGACATTAAATCCTAACCGTCAAGGCGGCGTCTCTTAACCCGCGCCATACGCGTATAGCTTGCACCGTTTCGGCAACGTCGTGCACGCGGACGATTTGCGCGCCCTGTTCCACTGCTTTCATGGCCAAGTATACCGATCCGCCAAGCCGTTCGCTCGCTGCGGCCTCATTGGATAACGCGCCAATCATGCGTTTGCGGCTGGCTCCGAACAAAACCGGACAGCCGATGGCATGGAACATCGCCAGATTGTTGATCAGCAACAGATTATCAGAAAGGGATTTACCAAAGCCAAGTCCAGGATCGATGATGATTTTGTCACGCGATATCCCTGCGGCTTCTACGGCGTCAACGCGGGCTTCTAACCAGTCATAGACTTCTTTCACAACGTCACGATAAACGCCGTCTTTATGCGGATCGCTCGATTGGCTGGGAGCGTGCATCAATACTACGGGAATATCCGCAGCTTTCACGATTTCCAATGACCTGTCATCGTATAACAAAGCCGAGATATCGTTCACCATCCGCGCGCCTGCCGAAAGCGCGGCCTCCATTACCGCCGCTTTGCGGGTATCAATAGAGATGGCCGTGCCGGATGAAGCGATTTGGCGGATAGGATCTTCAACCCGCTTAATCTCGTCACCCTCCCATACCAATTTCGCATTGGGCCGAGTAGATTCGCCGCCGATATCAATAATTGCCGCTCCCGCCGCGGCCATGGCAACCGCCGCGCTTGCTGCATCTGCTTCATGTTGCCCGCCATCTGAAAAACTATCGGGTGTCACGTTTAATATGCCCATCACCTGCGGCTGATCGAGACGAATGATGCGCTCCCCCATCACGATCTGCGCGCGCGGCGCAGTTATCCGGGCAAAGAGCAAGGCGGCGCGCTCAGCCAAACTGCCGGATAGCAAAGCAACCGCTGCGTCCCATTCGCTCACCGCAACCAGCGCGCGCAGAACGCCGGATGATTGGTGCGCGGTAACCTCAATGCCCGAAAACCAGAGCATGCCGCCTGCGAGCCGCGCAGTCATTCCGTCATGCAGTTGCGGGCTTTCGATAAAGCAGATGGGCCTGAGGTAAATCTGCGCATCTGCCTGGGCCTGATTTAGAGCATCAAAGGTCAAGGCTCTGTCGCCAGCAGATAGGTTTGGCGCAGGTCATCAACAGGCTTCATCGCGCCGTCCGCGCTAGCATAATACCAATAGGTCCACCCGTTGCAGCTTGGCGCGTCTTGCACCAGCGATCCGACCTTGTGGATAGACCCTGTATGCGCGCCGCACAGTAACGATCCATCGGCGCGTACCGTGGCCATAAACTGGCGTTTCTTATCGGTTAGCACAGCGCCTGCCTTGAGGTATCCGGTTTCCACCAGCTGGCCAAACGCAACCCTTGGCGCGGCGCTGGGTGATTGCATTGTTTTCAGCGCGCTTTCATCCAGGGGCAATGCCGCCGCGATCCGTTCCTCGGCCACCTCGCAATACACCGCCTCACGCTCACATCCGATCCAGTCGCGCCCAAGCCGCCGCGCCACTGCGCCTGTTGTCCCGGTGCCAAAAAACGGATCAAGCACAACGTCACCCGGCTTTGTTGTGGCCAGCATGATACGGTACAGCAATGCCTCTGGTTTCTGCGTCGGGTGCGCTTTGGTGCCATTACGTTTCAGGCGTTCCTGCCCGCCGCAAATCGGGATCAGCCAATCAGACCGCATCTGTAGCTCGTCATTCAGCGTCTTCATCGCGCGGTAGTTAAACGTATATTTCGCTTTCTCGCTATGCGCCGCCCAGATCAGGGTTTCGTGCGCATTGGTAAACCGAGTTCCTTTGAAATTTGGCATCGGATTGGATTTGCGCCAGACGATATCGTTCAAGATCCAGTATCCGGCATCCTGCACCGCGGTACCCACGCGGAATATGTTATGATAACTGCCGATCACCCACAGGCTGCCGTTTGGTTTCAATATCCGCCGTGCCTCTGCAAGCCATGCTTTGGTAAATGTATCATACGCGGCAAAGGTATCGAATTTGTCCCACGCATCATTTACGGCATCCACCGTGCTGCCATCGGGGCGTTGCAAATCACCGCCTAGTTGCAGGTTATACGGCGGATCGGCAAACACCATATCGATACACGCATCGGGCAGCGACCGCATCGCCTGTATGCAATCCATGCGTAGTATTTGGTTCAGCGGCAATGTTTGGCCGAGCGGTAGGGGCCGCACAGCCTTTGCTTGCACCTGTTTTACAGGCGGCTTGATACGTTCGATAACACCCATATTACGGCTTTCTTATAACTAATATTGCCGTGCTTGAGTCCTTTCTTAAGCAAGGTCAAGGCCGTTAACCCCCGAGCGAGTAGCAGCTATGTGACCATCAAACACCACTACCCGCGGAACAAAACGAGTCTGCTACAAGATATAGAGTCGTACGAATCCATGAGGACTCAACAGGTAGTGGTGTTGCCCAAAAGACTCTATTTAATATCAGAGTGAAAATAAATGTAGGAGACATAGCTGCATTGTTATACCATAGGAAAGTTAGGGTAAAAAGGGGAACGTCATGAGAAATTTAATATTATGTTTAGCAGCTTTTTCTGCTGCAACGCCAGCAATGGCAATCGCGCAATCTGCACCAATGGTTGTTGCATCGCCAACGTCAGGCCTTGTTTTACCATCGGGTACATCAGTGCGCGTGCGTACCTTAACGCCGCTGCATTCTTCCGAAAATAAATCTGGTCAGCAATTTGATATTGAAATTGCCGAAGACGTTATGCTCGATGGCCGCGTTGTCATTCCGCGCGGCTCGCCTGGCACAGGCGAACTAACGCTTGTTAAGAAAAAAGGCATGTGGGGCAAATCAGGCAAACTTGAGGGACGATTTATTTCGGTTCGTGCATATGGACGGGATATTCCAATCCGCGGTACTTTGAATGATAAAGGCACCGCGGGCACAGCAGGCGTTGTTGGTGCGCTCGTTGTTTTGCCAATTGCAGGTTTCTTCGTAACCGGAACAAGCGCCGAAATCGCTGCGGGTTCATCGTTCGCGGCCAAAACGGAATCTGATGTTCCGATCGCTTTCGCTAAGTAATTGTAGTGTATATATTAAATTAATGCCGCTACAGGTGCAAAACTGCGCCGATGTAGCGGTGTTGGTTTAAGTATCCGCAGCGCCGCAATGTGCGCCGCCGAACCATATCCTTTGTTTGATGCCCATCCAAATCCGGGATAATCCGTGTCCGCCGCGATCATGATCCGGTCCCGGTGCTCCTTGGCAATAATGCTGGCAGCGGAAATGCACGGGTGGATAGCATCGCCGCCAATCACGGCCAGCGCAGGATACCGCCATTTGGGCAAGCGATTGCCGTCAACCAGCACTTGGATTGGCTCCGCTCCCGTTGCGGCTATTAACGCGTCCACCGCGCGGGTCATGGCCAGCATGGTGGCTTGCAGGATGTTGACCCGGTCGATCTCTTCGACACTCGCCGTGCCGACCGCCCACTGGCAACTGGCCTTAATCTCCGCCTCAAGCACTGCACGCTTTTTGGCAGACAGCTTCTTGCTATCATCAAGACCCGCAATCCCGCCCGCACATAATATCACCGCGCCCGCCACAACAGGCCCTGCCAGCGGCCCGCGCCCCGCCTCATCCACGCCGATGATCAAATGCGCCACGCGGGATAACGGCGGTTTTCGCCTGCATGATATAGGCAAACCGCATTGCCAAACGGATCACGCATCCGTGCCTCGCGCCAGCCCCAGTTTTCATCGCGCGGCATTTGGTCGAAATCAAGGCCCGCTTCTACTAACTCGGTAACCCAGCCATCAAGGCGAAAGCTTTCGAAATAGACAACTGCGCTGCCTGCGCCATTGTGCCGGCTTGCCGCGCCCTCGCTCACATGCACCGAAAACGTCGCCCCATTATCACACTCGAACCTTGCATAGCCATTGCCCGGGCTATCAACGATTTGCCGCAAACCAAGCGTTCGGTAAAAAGCAACCGACGCGGCATAGTCCGCTGCGCCAACGGTAACTTGATTGAGCGATATGCCCGGAACGGCTTCATCCTGATCCCAGAAATCACGGACCTGCGCATGGCCCAGCGGTCCGTGGCCCTGCCCCAATCCAGGCGCACTCATAATCGCTAAGCGAACGAAACGGATGGCATCTTCGAACGCTTTGTCAATTGGCATCCCTTGCCCCAACCGGCATGCCAGCGCGCTGGCCAATGTGCATCCGGTACCATGCGTGCTGCGCGTATCGAACCGTTTGCCCTTGATTTCCTTCACCGAACCATTGGGCGACAGCAGCTGATCGGTGATCACATCGCCGTCACCATGCCCGCCCTTCAGCAGCAGGTGACAGCCATGCCGCAATACAGGCGCAACCCCGCCCAGCGCATTAAGCTCAGGGATATTTGGCGTAACAACCGACGCGATTGCCATCAGCTCTTGAAACACAGATATCGTGCGCGCATCGGCCAATGCCGCGCCGCTGGTTGCGATCATAACCGGATCAAACACGATGGGCACCGATAATCGTTTGAGATATTCGGCGACGGCATGCGCTGTATCCGCGCTGCCAATCATACCGATTTTAATGGCATCGGCGCCGATATCGCGGACGCAGGCGTCAATTTGTTTGATAACGATATCGGTAGGTACCGGATGAACTGCGTCCACCCCAAGGGTATTCTGCGCCGTGATCGCGGTAATCGCCGTCATCGCATATCCGCCGAGCATCGTGACGGTTTTGATATCCGCCTGTATGCCTGCGCCGCCGCCGCTATCGGATCCAGCAATGATTAGAATACGCGCGGTCATAGTGTGTGCTTGCGGATTTGGGAGGCGGGGTGCTTAACTAGCGACGCCTTGCTACGTGCCGGACGGTCCATCAATTCACCGCCGCAATTGGGGCAGCGTTCGTCCATATCGTCTGTACAATCGGCGCAGAACGTACACTCAAATGAGCAGATAAAAGCGCCGCCTGCAAAGGCCGCCAAGTCGGTTCCGCACTTCTCGCAATCGGGGTGCATCTCCAGCATTATGCAGCCGCCTGCGCTACGGCATCGCATATCCTGTCAACCACTGCTTCAACCTGCGCTGCATCATCGCCCTCGGCCATAACGCGAATAAGGGGTTCGGTACCTGATGGCCGAATAACCAAGCGTCCAGTGCCCGAAAGCTCCGCTTCCGCCTCTGCTATCGCGGCGATAACATGCGCATTTTCAAGCGGTGTCCCGCCTGAGAAACGTACATTCTTAAGCAATTGCGGCACAGGGTCGAACACGTGCAATACCTCGCTTGCGGGCTTTCCGCTTTCCACCAACTGCGACAATACTTGCAGCGCGGTTACCGTGCCGTCGCCGGTTGTGGCATGATCCAGCAGGATCATATGCCCCGATTGTTCGCCGCCCACATTCATGCCGCGCGCCCGCATTTCTTCGAGTACATAGCGGTCACCCACCTTAGCGCGCACAAGGCTGAGATGCTGACTTGCCAGATAGCGTTCGAGGCCAAGGTTCGACATTACCGTTGCGACAATGCCGTCACCTGTCAGCTTGCCTGCTCGGCTCATCGCCACGCCGACCAATGCCATGATTTGATCGCCGTCAACTATGCGGCCTTTCTGATCAACAACAATCAAGCGGTCGGCATCACCATCAAGCGCAATGCCGATGTCTGCGCCCGATGCAACCACGGTTTCCTGCAATGTGGTCAGATGCGTTGACCCAACCTTGTCGTTAATATTCTTGCCATTGGGAGTGACCCCAATCGTGGTAACCTTTGCGCCCAATTCCCATATGGCAGTTGGCGCAACCTGGTATGCCGCGCCATTTGCGCAATCGAGCACAACATGCAGGCCATCAAACCGGATATGTTCGGGTACAGAGCTTTTGATTGCATGAATATACCGCCCGCGCGCATCCTCAATCCGGCGGGCACGGCCCACCTCGCGCGCATCGGCAAGCTGCACCGGCGCTTCGATAAGCGCCTCTATCGCTAGCTCATCTTTATCAGATAGCTTAAAGCCATCGGGCCCAAACAGCTTGATCCC
>JAYWFI010000127.1:0-5892 GCA_043778865.1 Sphingomonadales bacterium | reverse complement strand
GACGGCGTGTTGGTACAAGCGGCGACGCGCGGTGATGGCGCGGTGGGTGAAGATGTGACGGCCAATGTTGCGTTTGTCGCGGATATTCCTCAAAAGCTTCTGGGTAATCCGCCCGCCATTTTTGAAATACGCGGCGAAGTGTATATGGCTAAAGCCGATTTTGCTGCACTTAATGCTGCGCAACAACAAAGTGGCGGCAAGATATTTGCCAACCCGCGTAATGCCGCCGCAGGATCGCTACGTCAGAAAGACGCGAGCGTTACCGCCAAACGCCCGCTGAAATTTCTTGCGCATGGATGGGGCGAGGTAAGTGCGCTGCCTGCCGATACGCAAATGGGCGTGATGCAGGTTATTGCAGGCTGGGGCGTTCCCGTATCGCCAATGCTAAAGCGGATTGAAAATATGGACGCGCTACTGGCACATTATGATGAGATACAGCGCCGCCGCGCCGAATTGCCATATGATATTGACGGGGTGGTGTACAAGGTTGACCGGCTTGATTTGCAGGAGCGATTGGGCTTTGTTACGAAATCTCCGCGCTGGGCGACCGCACATAAATTTCCGGCCGAGCAAGCCGAAACCACGCTGGAGGCTATTGATATTCAGGTGGGGCGAACAGGTAAGCTGACGCCTGTTGGCCGGCTTACCCCGGTAACCGTTGGCGGCGTGGTGGTTTCGAATGTCACGCTTCATAACCGTGACGAGATTGCCCGGCTTGGCGTGCGCCCCGGCGACCGTGTGTTGGTGCAGCGGGCAGGGGATGTTATCCCTCAGATTGCAGCGAATTTAAGTGCAGATGCGGATCATGCGGCTTATTTGTTCCCCACTGAATGCCCGCAATGCGGGTCCGAAGCTGTCGCCGAGGAAGGCGAAGTGGACGTGCGCTGCACAGGCGGATTGATCTGCCCAGCGCAGCGGGTTCAGCGATTGATCCATTTTGTCAGCCGCGGCGCGCTCGATATCGAAGGGCTTGGCGAAAAAACGGTGCAGGAGTTTTTCGAACTTGGCTGGCTGGAAAGCCCTGCTGATATATTCCGCCTGTCACAGCGGCGCGGCGATATCTTATCGCGCGATGGGTGGCAGGAAAAATCGGTGGACAATATGCTGAAAGCTATAGATGCCAAACGTACGCCTGATGCGATTAAGTTACTATTTGGGCTTGGTATAAGGCACATCGGTGCAGGCACATCGAAAGATCTGGTACGCAATTACAAATCGGTTGCGGCAATTCGCGATTTGGGCATACGCTTGGCGGCAGGCGATGTGGAAGCAGTAAGTGCGTTGACAGGTATTGATGGAATAGGGCCAACGGTTGCCAAAGCGTTGAGTGAATTTTTCCATGAACCACATAATTTGCAAGCGTGGGATGATTTGATGGCGCAGGTATCCCCGCCAGAATATATTTCAAATGTTCGCCAGAGCGCTTGGACAGGAAAAACCATCGTCTTCACAGGTAAACTAGAAACCATGAGCCGCGATGAAGCCAAAATGCAGGCAGAGGCTATGGGTGCAAAAGCGGCGGGATCGGTTAGCGCACGCACCGATTTAGTGGTCGCAGGACCAGGTGCAGGATCGAAATTGAAACAAGCGGCTGCATTGGGCATCGATGTAATAGATGAAGCCGCGTGGGCCGAATTAGTTGTGAATAGCAGGTAAACTGGAGGTATAGAAACTGGGCGGTACATCGGCCGGATTTATGGAGCTGGCCGACGTACCGCATAGACAAAGTACCCCCCTCGAATACTTTGTCTAAAGCCGTTCCTTTGAGTGGTTCCGCAAAACTGGTTAAATGCCCCAATGCTTTTCAAAGGATTGCTTGACTTAAATTGCTATTCGTTAAGTATAACAAACAATGTCAACTTTTTTACAATCTGCGACAAAGCGAGAAAATACAGGCCGCACTATTCGGTCGCAGGGTATATTTGAAAAACTTCCTGAAACCGCAAAAATGCAGCTAATAGGCTCTGCGAGCGTCAAAAAATTTAATGATGGTCAAATGTTGCAGCATACCGGCGATACCTCAGATGGATTTTGGGTTATATCGAAAGGCCAAGTAAAGTTGGGCCGTTACAGCAGTAGCGGAGATATGCGCGTTATCGTAATACTTGGGCCGCAGGATAGTTTTGGTGAGCTGGCATGTCTTGGCGGCTATCCGCGGGTTTTGGATGCTGAAGCTGTGGGCAAAACCGAATTATTATGGGTGAGCGGAGCGCAGTTGACAAAGGTTTTAGCGTCATCTGCAGAATTGAGCCTCGCTATTACGCGAATGCTTGCGGTGCAATTGCAAGAGGCCCTGAACCATATTGTAGTGGACCGTAAATTGCCCGCCACATTGCGATTGACCCGGACTTTGCTGATATTGTGTGAAGGCCGCCGCGCGCCTGTAACGCTATCGATGCGGCAGCAAGAAATGGCTGAATTGGTTGGTGTATCGCGCATGTCAATTGCCACTGCTTTGTCTAAATTAGAGCGCGAAGGATATTTGACCCGCGGTTATGGTGATGTTGTAATTCACGATCCCGGTGCTTTGAAGAATTGGATGAAGCGGCAATAATAATTGGCGGATATAACTTTACGTAACTCTAAAACCACCACATCACTCCACCTGCCAGAGGCGTCCACACTCCCACTTTAACGCCGGCTTTTTTAAGGATAGTGCCTGTCCAATTGTTGCACGTGTGCACTGCATTGTAATGACCGTGGCTTTCATAAAATAAATTGTTCGGCCCGTATGCAGGATGCGTCACGCTTTGACCTTTTGCATTCAGGCGAAAAGCAGCGCGAATTTGTTGTATGATAACATGATATTGCGCGGGGCTAACGCGAATTTTTTTGCGATATGGCGCAGGCTGCGGACTGGTGAGATGATAAATATGTAGCGTGGTGTCATCTGAGCCAAACACCGCGCTGGCAATATCTTTGCCTCTGATGCCGCTCCATGTGGGCGCATTACGGTACACACCGCTGTGTCCCCATCCGACCATGGCATGGGTGCCGTATAGATTGCGGTTTAAAAGATGTTCTGGACGAATAAGATCGCTTAAGTCCTCGCCCGGGATTGATATGGGCACAATCAAGCTAACATGGACACCATTTGTTTCGGCATAGATATCGATGCCTGTTGCAGGTTGTATCCAGTTTGGGTTTGCAGCTATGCTGCTGCCCACCAGTGCGGCCATAAAATATAACCCCATAGGTAGCATAACCCATCCGATTATCGCGCGAAATAGACTTCGAGCAGAATTGATGTGAAAAAGTTTCAAATGATACTAACTTCCCAATCTGCGTGTATCATGCTATTTCCTTTGAATGAATAACGAACAACAAGCTTATAATGTACGGCCCGTTACTGCTAATCCTGATTGGACAATAGCGCAAGATTGGGACCTGTTTTCAGCAGGCGACCATGCCATGTGGGACAGATTATTTGCACGGCAAAGCAAGATGCTGCCCGGTAGAGCCGCGGATGCTTTTTTGCGCGGATTGGATGTGCTGAAATTATCTAAGCCTGGAATACCAGATTACCGTGAATTAAATACGCGTTTGACGGCCGCGACTGGATGGCAGGTTGTTGCCGTTCCTGGATTGGTGCCTGATGATGTCTTTTTTGATCACCTAGCCAATCGGCGATTTCCCGCAGGCAATTTTATCCGCCGTCCAGACCAGTTAGATTATTTGCAAGAACCGGATATTTTTCACGATGTGTTCGGGCATGTTCCGATGCTCGCCGATCCTGTTTTTGCCGATTATATGGTGGCATATGGCAAAGGGGGATTGCGTAGTCTTGGTTTTAATGCCCTCGATCATTTGGCCCGGCTATATTGGTACACGGTGGAATTTGGATTGATCCAACAAGCAGATGGATTGCGTATTTACGGCGCGGGCATCGTCTCAAGCTACGCCGAAAGCATATTTTCGTTGGATGATGAAAGCCCCAACCGCATCAGCTTCGATTTGTTGAGAGTTATGCGCACAAAATACCGGATAGATGACTTTCAACAAAACTATTTTGTAATAGACAGCCTGCAATCATTGCTGGCAACAACATTAGAAACGAATTTTGCGCCGCTATATAAGGCGCTTGATACATTGCGGGACATACAAATCGCAGAAATAGTTGCCGGAGATAAGGTGATCCATCCGGGCACACAGGAATATTTTAAGGAATAATGCGCCGAAGCCAATCAGAGAGGGGGGTAACTGAATAACTCCGGCACGCTGCTGCAAAAAAAATTAAGGCAGCAGAACTGAATCGATTACATGAACAATGCCATTTGATTGCATTAAATTGGCCGCGGTCACGGTAGATTTTCCGCCCTTTGCATCGGTGATAACAACTTTGCCGCCTTCTAATCGTGCTGTAATCTTCTCACCTGCAACAGTTGTAAGTGCAGCAGCTCCACCGCCCTTTTTAATGGCGGCGATGATGTTGGCTGCGGTTAATTTACCGGCAACAACATGATATGTAAGCACGCTTGTAAGAGCGCCTTTGCTTTCGGGTTTTAACAATGTGTCCACTGTACCTGCAGGAAGCTTTTCAAAAGCTGCATTTGTTGGAGCGAATACGGTAAATGGACCAGGCGAGGCCAAGGTATCAACTAACCCAGCGGCTTTAACAGCAGCAACAAGAGTTGAAAGATCTGGTGTAGCAGAAGCGGTTTCAACAATATTTTTTAGCGGCACAACAGCGGCTTTGCCAGCCACCGGTTTTTTTGCAGTATGCTTCATACCGGCATGCGACTTTTTGGTGTGATTATTTGCAAAAGCAGATGGCGCTGTAAGAGCCAGTGAAGCAATTGCGAGAGCAGCTGTGCTGCGCAAAACGAATTTTGTAATCATATTATTTTCCCTATCCTGTGGCACACGGGGTGAGTGCCATTAACTAACGCACTATAATAGCGAACGGATGCAGTGATACTCAAATTAAATTGTGATAATTTTGCCGCTTGCAATTATCGGGCCGGTTGCCTTTCCGCCAGGCGCGCCGCTCACGGGTTCGCAGGTCACCGCAAGTGTGGCGCCAGCGCCGATAAATTGCCGCATTTCATTACTTACGGGCACCATCATTGGCGCACTTACATTCAGCATACCAAGCGACCGAGCTTTGCCGTCTTCAGGAATGATCCACAATTCTGGATACAGTTTTCCTGTTTGCAGTAATACTGGAGTAAGTAACATCTGGCCATGCTGAATATCATACCGCGCGGTGATTGCAGACGGACCTGTTTCGCTTCCCAATGCAGCAACAAGCGGCAAGGTGGGTGATAGTGCATTAGGCTGCGCGCGCGGCTGAAATGCAATGACAGCAAACACAGCTGCAGCCGTGGCCGATAATGCGGTTAATCCTTGCCAAATACGCAGTGCCTTTTTGCCTTGATCCTGAGTGCTGGGTTCGGGATACGCAGCCAAAATATTCTGCCATATGTGCGGCGGCGGTGCTTCTTCGATTTGACAAAGCATGGGCTCTAAGCGTGCATCCCACGTTATTACTTCGTTCGCAAAATCGCGGTCAGTTGCTATGCGCGATGCGGCAACTGCGTGATCGGCGGGCGATAGCAATCCGATCGAATATTCAGCTGCCAATAAGACATCATCCTCGTTCAATATACTCATGTCCGTTCCCCCAAACAGATGCGTAGTTTAATCAGCGCGCGGCGTATCCTACTTTTAACGGTACCCAGCGGAATACCCTCATGTGCGGCCAATTCGGCATAGCTAACTCCGCCGATAAATGCCGATGTAATGAACCGTGCATCACGCGCTTCTAATGCTTCGATGCAACTGTTCAATGCCGCACTGTCGCTTTTGGCCTGCAACCGCGTATCTGCCAGGGGAGCGGCATCAGCGATATTGGCAGCAGCCTCGATTGGAGCGTATGTAACCTTGCCCTGC
>JAYWFI010000126.1:0-2670 GCA_043778865.1 Sphingomonadales bacterium | reverse complement strand
CGGTAATGGCGCTATTTCATGGGACGTTGACACTGCCTGGGATTGCTGGATTTGTTCTTACTATTGGCGCAGCGGTTGATGCAAATATCCTAATTAACGAGCGTATACGTGAAGAGATTAAGCGGGGTAAGCGCGCGTTACAGGCGGTGGAAAACGGATATAAAGAAGCCAGCCGTGCTATTTTTGATGCGAACACTACCAATGTGATTGCGGCGGTATTGCTGTTTATATTCGGCTCAGGACCAATTCGCGGGTTTGCTGTGGTTTTGATGATAGGCATCGTGACCAGCGTGTTTACCGCCGTGGTGATTACCCGAATGTGGGTGTCAGGCTGGTTAAAACGCACACGTCCACAAGAATTAACGATTTAAGGCATGCAAATGAAACTGCTCAAACTCATTCCGGATGATACTAACATAAGTTTTTTGAAATGGCGCAATATCGCCTTTGGTATCAGCACGCTTTTGATGATTGCATCGCTAGCGCTATTATTTGGTAAAGGCCTCAACTTCGGTGTCGATTTTATCGGCGGACAAATGATCCGAACCACGTTTACGCAGGACAAAGTTGCACCTGTCACCAAGCTGCGCACCGAGGTTGCTAAGCTGGGTTATGGAGATCCTACGATCCAACGGTTTGGCAACGAGAATCAGGTTTCCATAAGGCTTAAATTACCCGTCGGTGCAGACAAGAAACCTGAGCTGGCCAACGCAATGGCCGAAAAAATTATCGCTAAGTTAAAGGCTGATTATCCAGGAATACGCATCGATGGCACAGACTCTGTATCGGGTAAGGTGTCAGGTGAACTATTTTCCAAGGGTATCCTTGCACTCGGCGCTGCAATCCTTGGCGTGTCGGCATTCATCTGGCTTCGGTTTGAATGGCAATTTGGTGTGGGCGCGGTGTGGGCATTGGTGCACGATGTTACGTTATCGCTGGGTTTATTTGCGCTTACCGGATTAGAATTTGACCTTAATATCATCGCGGCGTTGCTCACGATTATTGGATATTCATTGAATGATACGATTGTGGTGTATGACCGTATTCGTGAAAACCTGAAAAAATACCGCAAGATGGATATGGCAGCGTTACTTGATTTGTCGGTTAACGAAACGCTGTCGCGCACAATGATGACCAGCTTGATGGTGCTCATACCGCTTACAGTTCTAGATGTCTTTGGGCCCGATGTAATATTTGGTTTCAGCCTTGCGATGACGTTTGGGATTTTTGTGGGAACATATTCTTCGGTGTATATGGCTGCACCGATTTTGATCTGGCTGAAGGTTGGTCCAGACAGCTTCGTACCCGATGATGAGGCCGCCGCGATCAAGAAAGAAGAGCGGCTGAAAGAAGGATACGGCGCGAAGGTCTAAGTTTTTTACCTAGCGATGTTAAACAAAGTTGACGGCGATACTTTAAGCAAGCTCGGTTAAATCGCATGCTTCCAATAGAGCTAGCCGTGCTTTTTGCACTTGAGATACTAAGCTGGGATTAGATAACTCGCTGGGGGTTATGGTTTCTGGCCAATACTCTTTGATCACGGCTGCGATTTGATCTAACTTCTTTTCATTGGCCATGAAGCGCGGATCAACAGCGGCGGGATCGCACACCACGCGCAGGCGCAAGCATGCAGGGCCGCCGCCATTGGCCATAGATTGCCTGACATCAACAGGAATTAGGCGGCGAATTGGGCCATTTCCCGCAATCATCGCCTGCAACCATTTCCAAACACGCGGATTATCCTGTGCCTCGGTTGGTAAGATCAACGCCATGCCTTGGCCGCCGGGAAGCGTAACCAGCTGCGCATTAAACAGATAACTGCTGATTGCGTCTGCCAAGGATATCTCAGAAGCAGGGACTTCGATAATTTCAATTTCTGGCAACCGAGCGTATAGTTCAGCGAAAAAAACATGTTTATCTGCAAAAGCTTGTTCATGCGCGAATAGCACGTGTTCATTGGCAACAGCGACGACATCGTTGTGAAACGCGCCTGCCGCTATCGCCAATTCTGATTGCTGCACAAACAAGGGATTTATTACCTTGTTTCGGCGCGCCACAAACTTGGACGCTTCGATATGTTGGCGTGCTGGAAACGCGCCACCTTTTTTTCCATATACAAAAACCTCTATGCCGATGCTGCTATGATTTTTGCATAATCGCATATGGTTTGCGGCACCTTCATCGCCAAATGTGGCCTGCGCCGGCCAACCAACATGAAATGCCTGGTTTGCAAAGACACACTCTAATTGCCGAAGCGTACCATGCCATTCATGGCTGCGATGCGGCATAGTGATAAGGTTGGCGACGGTTATATTGCATTTTCCATCTTCGGAATCCGGCGCTGGCGTAACAGTTGCCGCGTTTGCAGCCCACATAGAAGAAGCCGAAAAAGCGCAAGCAAACAAAGCTGGATCAGCATTCTCGCAGTCGGTTTCTAGAGCCGTTAACCAACCTATGTAGGGCCTGTCCAGGGGCATAAAAAAACCCTGCACTAATCCAAGCTGCAGATTGGCCCGCATTTTCTCGACACCCTGCAACGCGGCGGCACGGGGCTGCGACACGCCGCCTGCGTTTTTGGCAGAGGCAAGGTTGCCAAGGCTAAGGCCCGCATAATTGTGGCTGGGCCCGATAATGCCATCAAAGTTAATCTCGGTTATCTCGGTTATCGCG
>JAYWFI010000125.1:0-1662 GCA_043778865.1 Sphingomonadales bacterium | reverse complement strand
TTTGGCGGGCATTTTCACAATGATAACTCGCTTGCGGTGCTAACCGATATTCCGGGCATAATTGTTGCATGCCCATCCAGCGCCGCCGATGCACCGGCGATGCTGCGCGAATGTGTGCGGATGGCGTATGAGGACGGCCGCGTGATTGTGTTTGTGGAGCCTATTGCGCTGTATCATACGGCGGACTTGCATGAAGCCGGCGACGGGGCATGGACTGCCGATTGTGCTGCGCCCGATGCTGCGCAACAAATCGCATTTGGACAGCCTGCTATATTTGGCGATGGAACGCAGCTGTGTATAGTGACATATGGCAATGGATATTATTTATCGCGTCAGGCGGAAAGGGTTTTGGCACAGGATCACGGCGTCAACATTTGTATCGTTGATCTGCGCTGGCTGCATCCGCTAAATCCGAGTGCAATCTTAGAGGCTGCGCAGCCATGTGACAAAATCCTGATCGTTGATGAGGCGCGGCGGTCAGGCAGTTTGAGCGAGAAACTGATGACGATATTTGCCGAGGCCGGGCGCGGGAATGATGCGTCGCGGATTACCGCAGAGGATTGCTTTATTCCGCTTGGCCCTGCCGCTGAGCTGATGCTGCCCAACAAACCATCGATAATTGCTGCTGCTTTGGCGGCGCTGGGTAAAAAGCCATGAAGCAAACGGCACTCGTTGTTTGTCCGGGCCGCGGAACGTATAATGCGGCCGAGCTGGGTTATCTAAAACAACATCATAATGGGGCAGGGGCAGGCCACCGTGATTTTATTGCACGGCTGGATGCAATGCGCATCGCGGCTGGGCAAGTGCCGATATCGGCTCTTGATAATGCAGAGCAGTTCTCTCCATCGCTGCATATGACAGGGGATAATGCATCGTTGCTAATCTACGCCTGCGCAATGGCGGATTTTGCCGCGATTGACCGTGATAGGTTTGATGTCGTTGCGGTAACAGGCAATTCGATGGGCTGGTACCTGGCGCTGACTTGTGCGGGCGTATTGAATTTGGACGCAGGCGCGGCGCTGGTCAATACGATGGGCACATTGATGCACGCACATGGTACAGGCGGGCAAGTGGTTTGGTCATTGATGGATGATGACTGGCGCATTGATTCTGCCAAGCAAGCCTTGGTAGATGACATCATAACACAGGTCGCCCAAAATCCCGATATCGCTGTGCATGTGTCGATACGGCTGGGCGGGATGATTGTATTTGCAGGCGATGATGCCGGATTGAAATGGATTACTGAACGGCTGCCTGCGGATGACCGTTTTCCTATGCGGCTGAATCATCATGCCGGTTTTCACAGCCCGTTGCTCGATCATATGGTTCCCATGGCAAAATCGGCCAATGCGCAATCGGATTTCGGCGGCGGTTTGATACCTGCTGTTGATGGTACGGGCCGTATTTGGTCACCGAAAGCATTCGATCCTGCTGCAATTTACGATTACACGTTGGGCGCGCAAATTAACCGGACTTATGATTTTGCCCGCGCCGTACAAATTGCTGCGGCGGAATTCGCGCCGGATAAGATCATTGTCCTTGGCCCCGGCACCACGCTTGGCACGCCTGTTGCTCAGGCTTTGATTGAATCGCGCTGGCGCGGATTATCGGGCAAAGCGGATTTTGCCGAACGTCAAAAAAACGAACCGTTTTTGTTGTCGA
>JAYWFI010000124.1:0-3279 GCA_043778865.1 Sphingomonadales bacterium | reverse complement strand
ACCAAGAACGATTGGTTCTCCGCCCCGCGCCGGAATTTCTCCTCCAGCAAGTTGCGCAACGTTGGCGAGATAAACACCGATATCGCAATGTAGAGCGGGATCGACAGCAGCACCACAAAGGTCAGAAACGGCGAGTACATGTACATCACCGCAAAAAACACGATCGTAAAGAACAGATCGATCACGACAGTGACGGCATTCGACGTGAGGAACTCTCTTATGCTCTCCAGCTCACGCACCCGCGCAATACTGTCGCCTACCCGGCGGGCCTCAAAATATCCAATTGGCAGATTAAGCAAATGCCGGAACATCTTTGACGACAGTTCGCTATCCACCCTGTTAGTGGTATGCGCAAACAGCCAGTTACGCAGCCCCGACATCAACGTCTCAAAGATCAGCACCACCGTCAGCCCAAAGGCCAGAACGTCGAGCGTTGTCATCGATTGGTGCACCAGCACCTTGTCGATCACCAGCTGAAAGAAAATCGGCGATACCAGCCCCATCAACTGCAAGAAAAACGAACCGATCAGCACATCGCGCAATGGCTTGCGGTACTTCACCAACGCCGGAATAAACCAGCTAATATCAAACGGCCGTTTGTCGCCGGCTATCTGTTCGCGGCTTGTCATCAACAATACGCGCCCTGCAAACACCTGCGCCGCTTGTTCCTTGCTCCACACCTCGGGCCGTTCGGCATCGCCGCGCTGCACCAGATAACGCGGGTTCAGGCTCTCGTCCTCAATCTTGAGCAAGATTACCGCATCGCCGCCAATCGTCTCCATCAAAGCAGGCAGCGGCACCTTGCTGACATCTGCCAGCGTTGCCGTCTTAATCCGCGCGATAAGCCCAAGACGTTTGGAAATCCGGCTTAAGTCTTCCAAGCTATACGGATCATCCCCCTTGCCGCGCTCATGCGCAATCTGGCCAGGATCCGCAGGCATCCCCAAAAACTTCGCAAGCAGCACAAAACATGCCAAGGAGGGATGTAGGAATGGCTGCGCTGCATCCGCGGATAACGCGGCTTTGCCGGCGCCTCCTATTGATGGCTGTTCATCAAGTGTCATGATACTAGATGCGCTCTAAAAGCAGCATCAGATCATGATGATCCCTAAAAACCATATATATGCCCCACCCAAATTTCATTCATAACCATAGCTATTCTTTGACGATAAATGAATAGACAATAAAAGAGATTCAGCAAATTATACTTGCGATAAAATGAAATTATCAACCCCGAGTACATTCTTGCGTCACAGATATGTGGTCGTTTTGTTCAGCAATATCAGTTAACGTTGCTACATCAAAAAAGATGACGGAATTATCTGTTAGCTGCAACCAATTCGCGGCTTTATCTCAACTAACCAAGAGGCTTGAATTGGCCGATTCCGGCTTGACTGGATTCGGTCAAGGCCAATGATAAACAGCCATTCGCCGCGAGAGAGAAATTTTTTAAATATTGATATCTATATTGAAGAAAAGAACCTTAGTTCATCAATATGGGAGCAATATGCAACGGACGAAATTAAAATGCCTGAAGCAATCACTCGATCACATCAAACGGCACGCCCATCGGCTCAAGCCTTGGATCGCGACACATCGGCCCGCCTTTAGGACACACTTTCTGATATCATTAAGTAAGAGGTTTAATTGCAAACGCCAGCTGCTTAGCTTCAAGGACGCTTCAAACTATAACTACTAGGTCAAAGCGCAGATGTCACCAGCGCGGCGAAATTACTAACATTTGATCCTAACCAAGAAGCGAGATGACAATACGGAGATTGTTTTAACGATTCTCACAATACAACCGTAGTTTGGCAGAAGGCATTATGTGTTGTTTATTTTTATGCATCGGTTCGAATGCAGAAGATTCAACCATACCAAATTGTAAAAAAATGACGTCTTACCCCGATTTTGTCATAATACCGCACAGTCGTCATCGTCCAACAAAGCCGCCATATGTAAGCTTTAGGTGGACCCGCAACTCAGCTGCATATCGCCAATGTTCCGTGTCCACCGACCGCGCTACTGGTTGCGCATCAGTTCCGGCAATGGTGTGCTGCCGCAAAGTATCGCTACCAATTGATATTAAGCGCTCATGCCGCGAGGGCGGTATGCCCAACCCCCTTTTCTCGCCGGTGAACGTCCCACCCGCGGTTTTGCAGGTTCAGCCAACGGCTTTGTGGCCAAGCGGCCGCAAGCTCTGCGAAGATCGTGGCATCGCTCGCGTAAACGTCACCGCTGACCCGTGCTGCGGATATAAGATGCCGGTTGGCGATTATAGCTGCCGTTAACACATCGGCTAACACCTGCTCGCGCACTTCGTCCCATTGGCCATGCTCCACCGCTTTGCCGATTGCTTTCGAGGCCATGGGCTTTGCCGGAATACCGACCGCATGCGCATATTCCGGCATATGGACGAAGTGTCCTTGCCCTTTGAGGACATTCGACAGATCAATGCGGTCACGGCTGTGCGGATGGCTGTCGCGAAGCATTTTGGGCAGGACCAGCCCGTTTGTTGCCGCGGTTCGCCGCAGGGTCGGCATTTCTTTGCACTCGGTTCCCCAACCTACCGGCACCGCACCGGGATGGCGATCGAGCACCCCGAAGAATGCTCTGACCATTTCCACCTCATCATGCGTGCGCGCATCAAGCACGCTCACATTGTGAACGAGAGGCTGACTGGCACCGGGAGGATACGTAATCAATGCCCATGCTCCTGCAACCGCATGATGATAGGGCCACTTGCATTTAAACTTGCCGTTCACATCTTCAGTTTGGCGGTAGGCAACATAGCTGCGCAGGTCATAAGCATATTCAAAATCGAATATGCAGAAGGTCTGAGGCGTCAGCCGTTCGAGAGACTTTTGCCGAGCAAAGGCGATAGCGTCTTGGCCGAATGTGGTGTCGCCGTCGTTGGCTGCGGTATTATAGATACTCATAAGAATGTATTCCTTGGTTAGATACACGAAAGCCCGCCAATGGCGGGCCTTCGTGGGTGTAATTGTGAAAATACTGGGTAGGGATGTATTGCGAGTTATTGCTCGGCTAGCGCCTCCTTTGGTTATGGTGATGTAAACAGATGCGGGATCGGGCTAGCTATCCAGCGTGCACCGTCCGGCGTTGTTCAGACAATCGAGCTCAGCGTGCGCCAATGGTCATAGTCAGCCATGGCCCGCCTAAGGTCCTCTGCGCTCAGCCATTCATGGGCGATCAATAGCCAGATGCTTTGGGCCTTGGCCGACAGCTCGCGTTCCAAGACGCAAGGATTTAACTGACGGT
>JAYWFI010000123.1:0-6041 GCA_043778865.1 Sphingomonadales bacterium | reverse complement strand
CGCTTTCATTCGAAGAAGGCGCATGCTGGTATACCGCCGCGATCACGGCGTGGCATGCGCTGCACGACAAAGCGAATATTCAGCCCAATGAAACGGTGCTGGTTTTGGGCGCAAGCGGCGGCGTGGGTATGGCCGCGGTAAAGCTTGCCAAACACAAAAATGCGACTGTTATTGCGGCGGCATCCACTCCGTTAAAACGCGCCGCAGCGCTGGAGGCAGGCGCAGATTACGCACTCGATCCGGCAGACCCTGAGCTTGCCGCAAAAGTAAAAGCGTTAACGAGCGGTAAGGGCGCGGATGTTGTTTATGATCCTGTTGGCGGCGATCTGGCCCTTGCGGCAACGCGCGCTATTGCGTGGGGCGGGCGTTATTTGATCGTTGGATTTGCCAGTGGTAACATCCCGCAATTTCCCGCCAATCATGCATTGATAAAAGGCTATAGCTTAATCGGACTTCGCGCAGGCGAAAGCGCGCGGCGTGACCCTGATTTGGCACAACGCAACAAAGCCGCAATGGCGCAGATGGCGGCAAAGGGCATAATGCGGCCGCATATTTCACACAGGTTTGGCTTGGATCACATCCAAGAGGCGCTGGCGGCACTTGAAAGCCGCAGCATTATTGGCCGCGCGGTTGTGTTGCCATAATATGACGCGCCAATTCCTGCAAACTGCATGCGTGGACTGGTCGGGGGCCGCGATAGAACGCCCGCCCGGTATCGCCGTTGCAACTGCTTTGCCCGAGCAAGCGCCTGTTCTTGTGAGGCCCGAACACAAATGGTCACGCCATGACGTTATGGACTGGCTTATATCGCTGTCCGAAACGCAGGCCGACATCGTTATCGGTTTGGATTTATCGTTTGGCTTTCCCTTTGCCGATCAGTCAGCGTATTTCCCGCAATGGCCGCAAAGCCCCAGCAGTGCGCGCGCCTTATGGCATTGTGCAGACGCACTGTGTGCAGATGACCCCTATCTGACCGCCGCTTCTTTTTTGGCGCATGATCAGGCGCGCCGGCATTTTCGCCATAGCAAGGATGACGTTGGCGATTTATTTGGCGGCGGCATCGGGCGCTTGCGTGTGGTTGAACATCATCAACGTATCACCAAACAAGCCAATAGCTGGAGCTGTTTTAATTTGGTTGGCGCAGGCCAAGTGGGGAAAAGCTCGCTTACCGGCATGCGAATGTTGCACCAGCTATCGGGCCGCATTCCTATATGGCCGTTTGATCCTGTACCAGAACGCGGGCCGCTTATCATCGAAATCTACACCACTATGGCCGCACGCGCCGCCGGTATGCCGCCTGGACGGAGCAAAGTACGCGACCGCTCAGGCTTGATCGCTGCTTTAACGGCGCTCGGGTCTCCTGCCCCTGCCCGGCTGGCCCGCTATGATGATCATGCAACCGACGCCCTGATAACCGCTGCATGGCTACAAAAAGCGGCTGCTAATTCATCATATTGGACACCCGCGCTGCTAACTCCGAAAATTTCAGCAACAGAGGGCTGGACTTTTGGCGTGATTTGAATAATAGGCATCCAAATATGCCGATTTAGCTCAGGTGGTAGAGCATCTGATTTGTAATCAGAGGGTCACGAGTTCGAATCTTGTAATCGGCACCACATTTTTTACAGCGTTACTCAATTCGTCAGCACCCTGCACTGTATACTAACCGTGTGTGGATTACCTGCGGCTAACGAGTAACATTATTGATCCTATTTACACGAATAGTATGCCTATGTTTCAAAGCATCCGTTTTTCGCCAAAATATGCATGGGATGGAGCGAACGCTACGTTGTCTATTATGTAATTTGCCTTGTTTAACTTTTAAGCTATATCATTCTTAAGCACACAATTCCTACCAAGGTACAATTAATGAAAATCAAGGACAGACCTGAATTTAGCAGCAAGTCAGTTGTAATGACCTTTGGTCCAAACGACAGCGCTTATTCTGCAATTAAGGCCATGAGTGAAAAAAATTACGGTGCGGCCGTTGTCATCAGCCCGGACCGCAAGCCACTGGGCATTGTAACAGAACGTGATTTTATGCGCCGCCTGCTCAACAAAGATCTTGATCAGAAAAAAACCAAATTAAGCGCAATCATGACGTCTGATCTAAAACTTGCAAAAGCAGACGACGATTTGTTGGATTGGTTGCGGCAGATGTCGAACGAACGTTTCCGTCACTTGCCCGTTGTTGATGATGATGGCGTTTTGATCGGAATTATGAGCCAAGGCGATTTTGTGAGCTACACATGGCCCGAATTAATTGGCCGTGTAAAAGAGCAAGCCCGAGCAACATTTAATATCAATCCGTCAATATTTGCAGCACTGGGTGCCGGTATATTGATTGTTTTGACTTTGATGTTTGCATTCATAGTCAAAAAATATTGATCGCCTCTCGCACCGAAGGTTTGCGCCGGTTGGAAGCGTTTGTGCCGCATGCTGCCCATGCATATGCATCTGGGCGCAACACCGATAATGGACCAGACAGGCCTAGCGCAGTGTCCATGCTGTCGCCGTATTTACGGTACCGGTTGATCAGCGAGCGCGAAGTGGTGAGCACCGTTTTGAAACAGCATAGTTTGCAGGCAGCCGAAAAATTTGTGCAAGAGGTGCTTTGGCGTACATATTGGAAAGGGTGGCTGGAAATGCGGCCCGAGGTTTGGATGCGTTTTGTGCAGGAACGTGACCGCGCGCATGATCAAGTTAGCAGCAATAATGCCCACGCCACCGCGGTACGGAATGCGGAAAACGGTTGCACAGGGATCGAAGGTTTTGATGATTGGGCGCGCGAACTGGTTACAACCGGCTATCTGCATAATCATGCCCGGATGTGGTTTGCGTCCATATGGATATTTACCTTGCGGCTACCTTGGAGCCTTGGCGCTGATTTCTTTCTGCGCCATTTGGTCGATGCAGATGCCGCAAGCAATACGCTGTCATGGCGCTGGGTTGCTGGGTTGCAAACCGCTGGTAAAACATATCTGGCAACCGCCGATAATATCAGCCGGAACACAAATGGACGCTTTTATCCAAAAGGATTGGCGAACCATGCAGACGCTCTAACCGAAGTGCCCGTATCGGGGCCGCAAGCATTGCCAGAGGCAGGCCACTATAATGCTGCGGAACCCAGCTTAATGCTGATCACCCATGAAGATATGCACCCAGAATCAGTATTGCCCGATAGAAACTCGGTTAAATCAGCGCTCATTACTGCCGATACAGCATCGTTATGGGGCGCAGCGTCGGCAAAGTTTGTTACAGAAGCTGCCACAGATTGCGCGGCACGTATCGACAAAGAAAGCAAATTCCCTTGCCAAACCATACAAATGTTGGATGCAGATACATTGATTGCGGCGGCACAGGCGGCAAACGTAAAACAGATTATCACGCCATATGCGCCTGTAGGGCCGCTCGCAGACAGGCTTCGTAGCATAAGCGGAGCGCTTTCCAGCGCAGGTATCAATGTTTCACAGGTCCGCCGCTCATGGGATACACAGTTTTGGCCGCATGCAAAAAAGGGGTTCTTCCCGTTCAAGGAACAGATTGGCAAAGGTTTGGTGGCAGAGAACGTTTTGCGCAGTCACAAATAAGTGGTCACAAATAAGCGGGTCGGCCCGCCAATCGCATGTCTAACGGCCACCCGCACATCTAAAATAGTGACATATTAGTAACGCTTGCCCGTATTTGTAACAATGTTGCACTATCCATTTGCAGGCACCACGCTGTTTAGATACTAATCGCAGAAGTCTTTACCAAATTAAGCAGCGCTTTGGGGGGCACAAGGCTCAAAATTTGAACGCTGAAAATCAGTGATAAAAGTTAAATATAGCAGCAGGAGAGAGAAAAATGAAAGTTACACACATATTAAAGACGGCAATGTTGTCTTCAATCAGCTTGGCCGCTGTGTCATTTGGCGGCATGGCACACGCGCAAAATACGAAGCCTGCGGATGAAAAAGCAATTGCCGATGACGAAATCGTCGTAACCGCCACAAAGCGCGAACAGACATTACAAGAGGTTCCCGTTGCTGTGACGGTCACGAGCGCTGCTGACATTCAAAAAGCACAAGTTCGCGATTTGAGCGATCTTCAAACACTTGCACCAACCTTGCGCGTTACCCAACTGCAAAGCTCGGCCAACACCAACTTCGTTATTCGCGGCTTCGGTAACGGCGCAAACAACGCCGGTATTGAGCCTTCGGTTGGCGTATTTATTGATGGTGTATACCGGTCGCGCTCTGCTTCTGCCATTGGCGACCTTCCCAATTTGCAACGCGTCGAAGTGTTGCGCGGCCCGCAATCCACATTGTTTGGTAAAAACGCTTCTGCTGGCGTTATATCAATCGTAACGGCCGCGCCTAAGTTTGAATTCGGCGGTTCTGCGGAACTGGGCTATGGCAACTACAATGCGATCATCGCAAAAGCTGACATCACAGGCCCTATAAGTGATAACGTCGCGTTTAGCTTGGCGGGTAACTTTAATAAACGTGATGGCTATGCCCGCGATCTTAAACTTGGTACTAAGGTTAACGAACGCAACCGTTATGGCGCGCGCGGACAGTTGCTGTTGCAAGCATCTGATGATTTCACAATCCGCGTAATCGGCGATTATGACCGTATCAACGAAGAATGCTGCAACGCGGCCAATGTACGAAGCAATCCAGCACTGACGCCTTTGTTGAATTTATTGGCAGGCGGACCGGCAATTGATGCCGACAACCCGTATTCGTATAATGTTTATACCAACGTACCTTCTGTAAATCGTATCAATAATTACGGCGGGTCTGTGCAAATGGATTATGATATTGGAAACATATCTTTGACATCCATTACCGCATACCGCGGCGTAGATTCGTTTAGCAATCAGGATTCTGATTTCACTGCCGCCAAATTGCTGCAAAAAAATAGCAACGATACAGGGATACGTACTTTCACACAGGAATTGCGCCTTGCCTCCGATTTTGATGGTCCTGTAAACTTCTTGCTTGGCGGATATTTCTTCAACGAAAAAATCAACGTACAAAACGACATCGAATATGGCTCTGATTTCCGGGCATATGGTAATGCGTTGGTGCAGGCCGCAACAGGCGGCGCATTAAACTTTACTCTATTGGAAAATACCTTTGGCGCGCTTGAAGGTAATCCTACGAAGTACACTGGCAAATTCTTTGCAGCAGGCCAAGGCTATCCTAGCGAAACTTATTCTTTGAAAGACACCAGCGCATCGATTTTTGGAACAGTGGATTTTGAAGTCACCGATAAACTAACCCTGACAGGCGGTTTCAACTACACCAAAGACAACAAGCGGTTTACTGCAAATGTCTTATCTACAGACGTGTTCTCTGCAATTAATTTCGATGCACCGGCTTATGCTCCATTCCGCAGAGCTTTGTTAATCGGCGGCGGCGTTGATGCCGCAACAGCAACGTTTCTTGCTGCTAACCCTACGACAATTTTACCACCTTTAACTCCAGGCGGCGCGCCCAGAAGTGCAAATCCGCTGAATGGATTACGCGTACTACAATTCCAACCGCCATTCTTGAACCTGCCTAATTCTGTTGAAAATGGCCGGACCAAAGATGGTAATTTGTCATACACAGCGCGGGTTGCATTCAAAGCAACTGATAGTATCAATGTATACGCAAGCTATGCAACCGGTTTCAAAGCAAGTTCGGTTAACCTATCACGCGACAGTCGTCCGTTCTTAGGCGATGCTGCAGCGTTAACTACGGCTAATCTAAACGTTGCTAATCTGCGTTATGGCTCACGTTTTGCTAATCCTGAAAAAGCGCGCGTTATGGAAGTCGGTATCAAAGGTAAATGGGATCAGGTTGCGTTCAACCTAACTGTATTCAAACAGTCAATCAAAGATTTCCAATCGAACGTGTTTACCGGAACAGGCTTTGCGCTTGCCAATGCGGGTAAGCAGTCTACCTTTGGTATTGAGTTTGATGGCCGCGTGAAACCAACCGATGCGTTAACTTTGACCGCAGCGATGGTTTACCTGAAACCAAAATACGATAGTTTTGTAAACAGCGCGAC
>JAYWFI010000122.1:0-13815 GCA_043778865.1 Sphingomonadales bacterium | reverse complement strand
GGGCAATAATCGCGGCGCGGCGTTCGGGTGATCGCACCTGCACGAAACGCCATGGCTGGCTGTTACCAACAGATGGCGCAAGGCAAGCTAGATCAAGCAAAGTTCCAAGCAAGCCTGGCTCAAGTGGGCGCGTTTGGAAATGCCGCACATCGCGCCGCCATATTAGCAGAGTATGGAGCTGTTCGGCAAACTTGGGCGTGAACACAGGACTGGTCATCCCGCTTGCCTTGCGATGGCAAGCAACCGGTCCACTGCAACATGCCGCTCCAGCGCCGCCGCCAGCTCATCCAGCGCAGCGTCCACTGCGGTATCCTGATCAATGCCGTTCGGCGCGCCATCAATCCAGCCGCGCCGCTGGCTTGCGAGATTGAACAACCCGTGAATATAGCAACCTGCGATGCGGCCATCGGCGCTTATCGCGCCCTCATCGCGGCCATCTGCCATTCTTAAAAGCGGGCGCAGCAAGGAACATGCGGCACCGGACGTGATACCTGCGTGGATTTCATAGCCCCGGAACGGTGCGCCATCTGCGATGCTTATGCCGTGCACTTCGCGCAGGGTCTTGCCTGCCTGCATGACTGTATCGACCGGCAAAAGGCCAAGGCCGTGTATCGTTTCGGGTGAGCCCTCTACCCCGCCGGGATCAGCAATAGTGCGCCCCAGCATCTGATAGCCTCCGCAAATACCCAGCACCCGCCCGCCGCGCCGGACATGTGCGGCGATGTCTATATCCCAGCCTTGCGCGCGCAGAAATTTGAGATCCGCAATGGTTGCCTTAGTGCCGGGGATGATGATGAGCGCGGCGCTGGCAGGAATAGGTATACCGGGCGGCACCATTGTCAGCCGCACTCCGGGTTCATTCGCCAGCGGATCGAAATCATCGAAATTGGCGATGCGGGACAGCATCGGCACGGCAATTTCCATGCGCCCATCACTCGAAGTATTGGGCGTTTGCAGCGTAACGGCATCCTCGGCCGGAAGTACGCGGGCGGCGGCGATCCATGGAATAACGCCAAGACCTTCCCAGCCTGTCCGCTGCACTATCGCCGTATATCCATCGTCAAACAGCGCAACATCGCCGCGAAACTTGTTGATCAGGAAGCCGCGGATCATCTCGGCATCCTCAGGCTCGATTACCATTTTGGTACCCACGATCGAGGCAATCACCCCGCCGCGATCGATATCGCCGACCAGCACTACGGGAACGTTGGCGGCGCGGGCAAAGCCCATATTGGCGATATCACCTGCGCGAAGGTTGATATCTGCTGGACTGCCTGCCCCTTCCACCACAACAATATCTGATGCCGCCTGCAGGCGGTGATATGACGCCATGACCGCCTGCAGCAATTCGCCCTTGCGGCCGCGATAATACTCCGCGCCCAGTGTGCCCATTACCTTGCCGTGCACTACCACCTGCGCCGTTCGGTCAGACTGCGGCTTTAGCAGAACGGGGTTCATATCGACGGATAGCGCTACGCGGCAAGCAAGCGCCTGCAAGGCCTGCGCCCGGCCGATCTCACCACCACAGGGCGTAACAGCGGCGTTGTTTGACATGTTCTGCGGCTTAAACGGCAACACGCTTAATCCGCGATTGGTGAGCAAGCGGCAGATACCTGCCACCAACACTGATTTGCCGACGTCAGAGCCAGTGCCTTGAAGCATTATAGCAGCCATGCCGCGCCTCCAATGGCCACCCACAGCAGAAGGCAGGCATAATGGTAGATGGTTATGGCGCGCTTGAGGGTAGCCAAGGTTGGCGGGCAGCCATCACCTAATGTTTCGCGCGCGATCCACTCCCCGTCATAAGCCGCGCCGCCGCCAAGTCGCACACCCAAAGCGCCGGCCATTGCGCTTTCTGGCCATCCTGCGTTAGGTGACAAATGGTTGCCGGCATCGCGCCACAGAATGCGCCAGCCGCCCCCTCCGGCGAGGCAGATCAATGCACCTGACATGCGAGCGGGCAACCAGTTCAGCACATCATCAATGCGCGCGCTCGCCCAGCCGAACTGGCGATAACGGTCATCCATGTGGCCGATCATGCTATCCGCCGTGCTGATACATTTGAACGCAAATAGACCTGGTAAGCCAAGGATCAGGAACCAAAATGCAGGCGCCACAACGCCGTCGCAAAAGCTTTCTGCCAATGTCTCTGTTGCCGCTGCTGTAATGCCTGTTCCATCCAGTACAGCGGTATCGCGGCCTACAATCATTGACAGGGCAGTACGCGCTTTGTCCAAATCCTTGTTGAGCAAGGGCTGCGCCACCGCTGCCACATGGTCATGCAAACTGCGCTGTGCCAATCCACTGCTGGCGATCAGTATGACAGTGATTGTGCCGCTCCAGCCTGTGGCAAGATGCTCGATCAGCAATCCCGCACTTCCTCCAGTACCAATAAGTAACAAGGCGGCGATCGTTCCCATTATACGGCGCTGAGTGCCTATATTGCAGCGCCGGTCCATTGCCGCGATCATCCGCCCTACCCACATCACCGGGTGGCCGATGCGCGCCAGCAGCCAAGCTGGATAGCCAAACACCGCTTCAATAATAAGTGCAGCAAGCAGCTGTTCGGGGCCGGCAACCACCATCAGGACGTTATCAACCCACAGGTTCGATGGCACCATGTACATGTGTTTTGCACCAGGCGATGCAGCGCGCACACCAGTAACAGCGACAAGACAATGGCAACGTGGCTGATCAATATTCAACGCCTTTTTGCGCCATAAATCCGGCTTTGAACGGATGCTTCACTTCACCAAACTCCGTCACAAGGTCAGCGATTTCGATCAGCTCTGGCTTGGCGTTCCGCCCGGTGATGCAGATGTGTTTTTCCATTGGGCGATCCTTCAAAAACGCTACAATCTCTGCGATTGGCAATGTATCGTCGCGCAGCACGATGTTAAGCTCGTCAAGGACAATGAAATCATAATCCGGATCAAGGATAAGTTCCTTTGATCGTTCCCATGCCGCACGTGCCGCTGCAATATCTTGGGCGCGGTCCTGCGTTTCCCATGTAAATCCTTCGCCCATCACTTCCCAATTTAGGAGGTCAGGCCGGTCTGCAAAAAAGTTTTTTTCGCCGGTTTCCCAATCGCCCTTCACATATTGCAATATGCCAACCTTCATTCCCCAGCCAATGCTGCGGATCGCCATGCCAAAGGCAGAGGAAGACTTGCCCTTGCCGTTGCCCGTATGAACAATCAGCAGCCCGCGCTCGGTCGTTTTGCGTGACTGCATCTTGTCGCGCGCGATTTTTAGCTTCTTCATGCGTTCGTTGTGGCGGGCGTGATCTGCTTCATCAGTCATGTAGATTTCCAGTTTTTAAGGGCGGCGGCTAACCGGGCGAAGTCGGCATCGGTACCCGGAATTCCGAAACGTAGCCAGCTGGGTCGATCTGTAAATGGTCGCACCAAAATGCCTGCTTTTGCCAGATGCTCAAATATGGCTGACGCTTCGGGATGGGTTGCCAATTGAAACAGCGGCGTTCCGCCCGCAACTTCCAAACCGCTTTGAGTGAGCAGCAATAAGAGCCGTTCAGAAGCGATGGACAGCCGCTCCCGCTGGCGTTGCTGCCATTCAACATCGCGATAAGCAGCTGTGCCAATGACAAGCGCGGGTCCCGCAATCGGCCAGTCTCCAAGCAGCGCACGCAGTTTTTTTGCAAATGGCCTATCTGCAATCACGAAGCCGAGCCGCACACCTGCAAGGCCGTAGAATTTGCCAAAGGACCGAAGAACGATGGCTCCGTTGCGATGCGGCAACAAGCTTTGATCGGGCATTGCGTCGGCGAACGCCTCATCAACGATGCGAGTGTTGCGCAGACGCTGAAGAAGTGTTTTGGCAATGACTTTGCCATCGGGATTGTTTGGATTGGCGCAGATAAGCAGATCGGCTCCCCGCGCCTTTGTAAACGGCAGTGTTCGCGCTTCCGGCCAAGCATAACTGTAGCCCCCATAGGTTGGCCCGACAATGCTAACTCGCGGCTCGGGCAGAAGTGTAGCCAGCAAACGAATGGCAAGGTCAACGCCCGGCACAGCCACAATCTGATCAGGACTGACCCCGCCAAAGGCGTCTGCTGCTGCGGCTTCCAGCGCTGTCAGGTCTTCGGGCTGCGGAAGATGCTGCCATATCTGGCTGTCGATTTCGCCGACTGGATAAGCCCAGGGGCTAATTCCCGTAGAAAGATCGAGCCACGGCTTGTGTGCAGCCGGAAAACGCGTGGCCGCCAGTGCAATACGCCCCCCATGATAGAGCAGCGGATCTAATGTAGCGGCCACAGTCATCTTTTAGAAGTTTAACCGAATGCCCGCATACGCGGCGCGGCGCGGCGTTCCGTAACGAAAGATCGTTTCATACTGTTCATCGAACAGATTTTCGATGCGGCCATAAAGCGATATGCCCTTTGTGATTGGATAACTCGTACGAAGATCCACCAGAACATAACCTTCCAGGCGGCGCGTGTTTGATTCATTGTCAAAGCTGTTGCCGACATGTGTGACAGTGGCACCTGTTTCGAGACCGGAAACCCACTTATAATCCACAGAGGCGTTAATACTCTGGCTTGGACGGCGCGCAAGGCGCAAACCATCTGCGCGGTTCTCAGCATCGATCCAACTGTAATTTGCCTGAACAGTCAGCGCTTCAACTGGCTTTAAGATTAGACCAAACTCTATTCCCTGCGCGCGTGCACGGGCAATATTGTCATATGTGCCGCCAGCCCGATTTACACAAATTCCTGTCAGGGGAAGTGCGCAGGAAATATAAGCAATCTGATTGTTGGTGTTGCGGTGGAACCATGTTGCTCCGACTTCGATTGCGCCATCCAGTAATTTCTGTGTGATACCGGCATCCCAACCTTGCGAAGTTTCCGGCTGCAAGCCTCTGTTGCCATATTCGCTGAATAACTGGAATAAAGAAGGCGTTTTAAATCCTTCGCCGTAGCTGGCACGAACTGTCGTCTTGCCTTCATTGGGGCTGTAGACACCGTTTGCAGCAAATGTGGCCTTGCCGCCGAACGTGTCATGATCGTCATAGCGTCCGCCCGCGGTGAACGTCAGGCCAGTGACCGGGGTGGCGCTTATCTGGCCATAGACACTGTTAAGCCGCACATTGGCGCCCGATACTGGGCCGCCATAGCTGGAAGTACTGTATGTTGATTTCTCGCTTTCCGCGCCAAAAGTAAGCGCATAACCATCGGCGACATCAAAATTGCCTTGATACTCAAGTCGCGCATTTTTGCCCTTGGCACCGAATGTCTGGAAAGGTGTTGCCCCGCTCAGATCAAGGTTTTCCCGTGCGGTATCGGTATATGCATAAGCAAACCGGTTGCGGAACCGGCCATCAAATAACGCAATATTCAGCCCGGCATAACCGATGAGTTCTTCGGTTTTTGCAGTTTCATTCGTATCGCCAAAGGCATATGTCGGCGGCGCGAAACCATCAATGCCGACCTTTCCGTTGGAATACCAGCCCCGTAAATCGACTGAAACCGCTTCGGATAATGCGATGTTGAATTTGGCATTCGCGCCGTAATTTTTATAGCCGTCGCGTTCGGTTGCACCGCGCGCTTCGTTATAGGCCGAGAAGCTGTCCGACCTCAAATACCCTGCACCGACGCTAGCCGAAACAGGACCAAACTTGCCTGATACGTTGCCGGCAACCTGCCCCGTGTTGCGCGACCCATATTCGGCATTTGCGCCGAATGTAAGGTCTTCGGTGGGCGCGCGTGTTATGATGTTGATGACGCCGCCGATGGCTTGGCTGCCCCACAATACCGATTGCGAACCGCGCACCACTTCAATTCGGCTGATATTGCTGGTAAGCAAATTGCCAAAGTTGAAACCGCTGCCCGGCGATGATGGGTCGTTGAGTTTCACGCCGTCGATCAACACCACTGTCTGATCACTTTCTGCACCGCGAATGTTGACGGATGTTTGTGTGCCAAGCCCGCCATTGCGCGTAAATGTAACGCCCGGAACCGTCCGCAGTAGATCGGCAACCGCGATGGATTGCCGGATCTTAATGTCATCGGCGGTAATTACGCTAACAGATTGGCCGGTCTTTGAAAGCGGTTGTTCGCTGCGGCTCGCGGTTACGATGATAGTGTCGTTGGCGATAATAGTGTCGCGGGCGATAATAGTGCCGCCGCCACTGTCTTGCGCGCAGGCGATGGCTGGTGACAGAACGGTCGCAGTCAACAGTATAATTTTGAGAAAACGCATATAGATACCCTTAGTTGATCAACATCAAAAAGGGCCGAGCGCCAGAAACACACCATAACAAGCAAATGTATGAGAGCTATCCCACCGCGCACGACCCAAGCAAAGTCGTCACGCGAGGAAATCCTCGATCATCTTTCGGCACACCCCGTCCGCAGGATAGAACGACAGCAACAGGCAGGTCTCCTGGCTCTCGGGTCATCATCTGGCCTCACCTTCCCGGACGGATCCAGTGGCATATCGAAGCGCAAACTAACCGATCACAGTTGCGGGGGCAGCGCCGGATCATGGATATATCCACTTCCGGCTTCCCTTTTCATCCCATTTCTGGGAACCTATTGCTCTCTTGTGTATGATGCGGCGTAACAGTAAAGGCAAGGATGAAGATGAAATCAGGGCAAATCAGTTTAGTTCTGGGCGGAGCAAGATCAGGAAAGAGCACGTTTGCCCAACGTCTTGCAGAGGTATCTGACAGTGACCTTGTCTACATAGCGACAGCGCAAGCATTCGATACCGAGATGGCGGAGAGAATCTTCCGGCACCAATTAGATCGCGGCTCGCGCTGGCAAACGGTGGAATGCCCGCTCGATCTTGCAAATGCGATTGCGGCACATCGGAGCGAAAGTAAAACGATCCTCGTTGATTGCCTAACACTTTGGTTGACTAATCTGATGCTGGGCAACCATGATGTAACCGTTGCTACGTCCGGTTTGATTGCAGAATTAACCAGTACTTCTTGCAATGTGATTTTGGTCAGCAATGAAGTGGGGCAAGGAATTGTTCCTGAAAACCCACTTGCACGGCGGTTTCGCGATGAGGCAGGATGGCTGCATCAGGCACTGGCAGCGGCGGCAGACAGCGTGTGGTTCGTTACCGCAGGCTTGCCTCAGCAATTGAAAGGCTGATGAGCTAGAATTCAGCCAGGCCGGTTTGTTTCCTTCATCCATTCGCGCACGCCTTGCCCAACCGCATCATAGACTGCACGGCCAATTGCTTCACCGCATGGCGTGTGCAGCCCGCAATATAGGCCGCCGCCAGCTTGAGCAGCGATAGCGATACAGTCCGTACCCGTTCCCGTCACTTGCATGCCTGCGGCATTTGCCGGACCAAAATCCATAACGGCCGCCGTGCGGGCCTGTGCCGCGATGGACAACGCTTCAATCTGCGCGGCTTGTGTGATTGCGGCGGACAAATTAACCAGAATATTGATGGTTCCGGAGTGCAACGGCTCGGTATGCCTTCTTTCACCAACACGCTCTGCGTTCGAAAGCCCGACTGTCGCAATGCATGTCGCCTCGATACCTTCGACTACAGCCGTTTCAATCACAAAAGTAGACAATGCCCGCGACGTTATCAGGCCAACTGCATCCGCAAGTCCGTCTTGATCGAGCTTTTGTTGGAACCACGCGGCAACGGGCACGTCATCCGGCAACTGTTGCACGTTTAGCCATGCGACACGCGTAGCAATTTGAAAGCCGGGACGATTGATAGACCAGCTTAGCACACGCGATACCTCTGCAAGCTCGGCGATGAGCCAGTCTTTCCATAAATAAGGTTCCATTGGAAACATTCCATAGCATTTGCGGCACCATCACGTAAGTAACGGAGCCCTATTAATACATATAAAATAGAATAATCAGATCAAGCCGAAGATCGCTAATAAGCATTACGGTTCATAATCACACTTTGCGAAATAAGTTCATCGCAGGAAGCGGTGTATAACTCAATCATCCTTTCAGATTAAAAACGTACACAGCGCGTGATTTATAATTGCCGGGCTTCCGCAGCTATTAGAGGGGTAGCGCGCAGATTGCCGTACTACCATCGTACTAAAATCATCCACTAACACCATGAATAATGCAGCCAAGAACCGGCTTGATTTCGCCAAACGCAATCCTTCAGCATCATAGCACAGCGCTTCGTCATAGCCACTGGTTACCAAGATCATTAAGTAGCTTGAAGGTATAGCTAGCCGAAATGAAAACCAAAAAAGAAATGGCAGGTATGTGAATATGCACATGCCTGCCATAATACTGTAACGTAACAACTTAAGTAAATTTATAACAATAAGCAGGCAGTCTTAAAGCCGTATCTATCATAAGACAGCCGCTATTAAAACTTAACGGCTCCTGTAATGAATATCTGACGGCCACGATTGTAGCTGAATATCTGATCGTCACCGCCCGCAACCTGACCAGGTTTTGGCGTTAGAGATGTGAGATATAATTTATCGGTTAAGTTGACCGCCGAAAGCGAAAGTGTCCATTTGTCATTAGCATCGGCCAGTGACACACCTGTATCAAACGACCAGTAACTAGGCTGTTTTGGATCTCGCAAATTTGTATCGCCAATAAAATAGCTACTGGAGAAACGTGCATTGCCGTTTACAGACAGCTTCATGCCGCCAATTGGTGCGTCAATATTAGCGCCAAAATTACCCGTAAATTTAGGTGCAACGCGCGTAGAGCGCCCTATAAGATTTGTACCCGCAACCCCTAAAGAACAATTGCGGGAATCATTACGTGTAGTTGCTGGATTGAAAACGGTCGGGCAAAAATCTTTGGTGTACTTGGCATCCAAATAATTAACCGCTGAAGTTAATGTCAGCCCTTCGAGCGGCGTGCGCCAAGTAACATCCAAATCCACACCCTTCGTCGTAATCTGTGTCGCATTGAGTGTCACAAAATTGATAATAGCTGGATTGAACTGAATGATTTGAATGTTATCAAATTTATACTGGAATGCAGCCACGTTGAAAGTCAGGCGGCGGTCCAGCAGCTGAGATTTCAAGCCGAATTCAAATCCCTTCGACGTTTCCGATCCAAAGCGTATCGAGTTAAAATTACCCGCTGCCGCTGCCGCTACAAAAGGCGTTGTCGGCAAAACAGCACTGTCAATACCGCCGGATTTATAACCCGTTTTGTATGCTGCATAAATATTTACGTCGGGATTAAGTTTGTAGGTAAGCGATACCTCAGGCGAATAATTATCGTCTGAAAAACGGATAGGGCCTGTGTTATAGCCAACAGGGACGCCAAATGGTGATGCGGCAAGAAATGCATGAACTTGCGGTACACTGAAGCGGCTAAGCTTGTTCTCTTTTGTATAGCGAACACCGCCTGCAAGCTCAAGATTGTCTGATATATCAACAATAGCACTCGCAAATACCGAATAGGCATCCGATTTGGTGTTTTGTAGTTTCAGTACATCCGAGGTGAAACCCGTTATCGGATCAGCCGCCAGAATTCCAATATTTGCAGCATATATAAGCGTGTTAACATCATCCACGCGGCGCTCATAAAAAGCACCAAAGGTCAAATCAAGTGGACCAAGCTCTTTAATGTTTGCACGGACTTCCTGTGAAAATTGCGAAGTGCGGTATTTGGCATAGCTCAAACTTGTTCCGAAAGATACGCCAGGTGTAGAACCACTAGCCGGGATAAATCCTCCATAAGCGTAGGAATCAAGCTCCGCCGTTTTAAGCTGGTAATAACCCGTGATTGACGTCAACGAAAAATTATCGGTCAGGTCCACGTCGTTACGTAAGCGGCCAAGCCATATCTTCGTTTCATTGAAAGGCTGAACTCTATTTTTCGTAAATCCAGCGGGCAGATTAGCAACCAGTTGCGGCGCGATATCGGAATAATTATACCTACCGTCACCTGTAATACAGCTGTTACCAGAAGCGAATGTTAAGGGCCCTGGTCCTTGAATACGGTCCGCTATCCCGTTTGGACCGCAATCGATATCTTGGTATAAATTTGCGCCATCACGCTTGCTATCGATATAGTTGACACGCAGGTCAGATGTGAAGTTGTCTGCGGGATTCCATGTCAATACGCCCCTCAAATACAAATCTTCTGATCCGCGAAATGGCTTTTTAGCAAATGGAGCATCATTTATGACAAGCTCTTTAATCTTGCTGTAGCGGCCTGCCAAACGAAAGCCGAGAGTGTCGCTTATCGGGCCGGAAACAGAAGTTTCAACAAACTTGCCGTTTTCTTCGGTTTCGTACCCGACTTTAGCTTTTATCTGAAAGTCCTTGGTTGGTCCTGCCGAACGCAGGGTGAGTACTCCAGCCGACGCACTTTTCCCAAAATAAAGCGATTGCGGCCCCTTCAGCACATCGACCTGCTCCATATCGAAAAAGCCGGATTGTAAGATGCGCAGCTGGCCAATTTGAACGCCGTCAAAATCAAGTGCAACAGCGGACTGAAATGAAGGTGACAAGTTTGCGGTGCCTACACCGCGCAGGCTAAGTGACGCGCCGCCGTTTGACCCGCCCTGCTGAACAGTAAGCGATGGTATGCGGCTTTCAAGCTTATCGATATTGGTAACGTTGTATTTCTCAAGCGTATCGCCAGAAATTGATGTCACGGCAACTGGCACATCTTGCAATGTTTCATTACGTTGGCGCGCTGTGACTACGATGTCATTACTGGCTGATACTTCTTCCTCGGCCTTAGCTGCCGTTTGCGCCATAACAGGCAAAGCCGTTGCGGCAACCGAAACTAAAGCCGAACTCACCATTAATTTGCGTAATGTTGACATGGAATCTAACTTGAAACGCATTCTAAAATCCTCCCTCTTGTTCTGCATAGTTCAGCAGTTATTATTCTCCTGCCAGAGACATATGCTGTCCCGCTATCCCCGGGAACTATCAAAAAGATTGTAGATTGATACTTTCAGTTAAAGTAAAAAAGTTGGACTTACATAGTGTTAAGTAACTTTAATCATTAGCTTTCCATTATTTTTGCCGGTATATAAATCACCCAATGCAGTCAGTGCGTTTTCAAGGCCGGGGCGAACATCTTCGCGGGTTTTGAGCTTTCCTTCGGCCCACCACCCAACCATATTTTGCGATGCTTCGGCGAATTGCGCGGCAAAATCGGTAACAATGAAACCCTGAATTTTTAACCTGCGCATCAGGATATTCGTCCATGAGTTGGGAACGGTTTCCGGCGCGCCATCATTATATGTTGAAATCATACCGCACAGTGCCATGCGCCCAAAATGCCGCATTCTAGATACGACAGCTTCCATAATGTCGCCGCCGACATTTTCGAAATTCATATCGATACCGCCTGGGCATAGCCGGTCGAGTTCCGCGCCAACGTCTTGGCTGCGATAATCGATACAATGGTCAAAGCCCAGTTCCTCGGTCACATAACGGCATTTTTCCGCACCGCCCGCAATACCAATAACTGTGCAACCTTTTATCTTGGCAATTTGACCCACCAAAGATCCGACAGCACCAGCAGCGGACGATACCACCAGAACTTCTCCCGGTTTTGGATCGCATATGTTCAAGAAACCGCAATACGCCGTCCATGCGGTTCCGCCAAATGATCCAAACATAGTTTCCAGCGGAATACCGTCTGGCACGGGTAGCGCTCCAACGAAAGGCGGGATGCCCAAAAAATGCGTTGCCCATTCGCCTAACCCTGAAACAACGGTACCAACGGGAAAGCTATCATTGCGGCTTTCGACCACGCGTCCTGCAACACCGCCGCGCATAGGATCATCAATGCCAACCGGCGGCATATATTGTTCCATGTCTGACATCCAAATCCGGTTTGTGGGATCCAGCGATAGATAATCGACCGCGATCAAAACCTGTCCTTCGCCGCATACGGGCATGGCTTCAGTGACAAATTCCAAGTCGCTGTCCGCAATATCACCATCGGGACGTTTGCGTAGCCGCCATACTTTTCTATTGTCTGCCATTTGATACTCCGTTCAAAAACTACTTACTAAAATATATATAAGCGATGCTTCCTGTACGCACATTGGCGTATGAAGCGGTTCTAGTCAAAGCCCCAGCACCTGCTTGGCGATAATAGTTTTTTGCACTTCGTCGGTTCCGCCAAATATCGTCCAAGCACGGCCATTTAGATATTCAGGCATGGCAAGCTGCGCTTCACGGCTGTAAATTGCCTCTGGCGCTTCGTTCCCATAAAGGGGCCGCATTGTGGGCAATTGCATGCCATCATAGCCATAAAGGTCGATCTCTAACTCTTGGGCCCGCTGGATCAAATTTGCAGAAACAAGCTTTACCAGAGATGCCTTCGCGCCGGGCGGTTTGCCCTTGGCAATCTCTGCAAGTATGCGCAGCTCGGTTATCTCAAATGCTTGCGCTTCTGTGCGCAACCGTGCCAGCCGCTCCATCAGTACCGCGTCATGATTAAGCGCGCCGTTTACGCCCGAAGGCAACGTTTTTGCCGCAGCGGATATTCGATCAATCTTTGCCAGCAATCCGGGCGCAAAACACGATCCGCCGCGTTCGTTTACCAAAAGATATTTGGCAATATTCCAACCCTGACCTTCTTTGCCGATCAGATTATCCACATGCGTTTCGGCGTTGTCAAAAAAGGTCGCGTTCACTTCGTGATCATTGCCCATTGTAATGATCGGTGTAACTGACACGCCGGGTTGATCCATCGGTAGCAAAAGAAAGCTGATACCATCCTGTTTTTTTGCTTCGGCACTCGTTCTTACCAGCGCGAATATCCAGTTGGCGTGATGCGCATGGGTGGTCCATATTTTCGCGCCGTTCACGATATATTTGTCGCCTTGCCGCTCAGCCTTAGTTTTGAGCGCGGCAAGGTCTGAACCAGCGCCGGGTTCGGAATACCCCTGACACCAATAATCTTCACCCGACAATATCCGTGGCAGAAAGCGCGCCTTTTGTTCAGATGTACCAAATTTGCAGATCACTGGGCCGACTAGCTTCAGGCCCAATACCGGAAGCGTCGGCGTACCTGCAATTGCGCATTCTTTTTCAAAAATATACTTTTGCACCGCTGTCCAGCCGGTTCCGCCATATTCCGCAGGCCAGCTTGCGGCGAGCCAGCCTTTTTCATTCAGGATTGATTGCCATTCCAGTGCAATATCGGGCTCTGTAAAAACACCCGGCGTATTGGCCGCGCCTTCACGCAATCGCGCATTCAGTTTCTCGGCCAGAAACGTCTGCACCTCGGTTTGAAAGGCGTGTTCTTGCGGTGTAAATTCCATATCCATTAGTTTATCTGCCCTTTCGACCACGAAATACCGCGGCGTAGCATTTCATAATATACAGGATAATTCCATGCGCACCGTTCCGGGTGTTCATAAAATGGCATCATCTCTGGTAAGTCATAATGGCCGCGGCAATGGCCAAGGGTATTATACAGCACTGCCCCTTTGCCCAATTGGCGCAGATATAAAATAGGCACCGCACCGGCATCCCAATTTAGGTCCACAAAACCTGTGGCCTCTCCGGTAAAACTGGTCTGCATTAGAATCTGTATCGGTGCGACGGTCTTACTAAGATAAAGTTCGTCGATAACTTCGAAGTCTTCGAAACCGCGCGTTAAAGCATGGTCTTTCTCCAAGATCTTAACCGTGAGAGGTGCGCCTATAGGCGGGTGCGCCTTAAACTGCGTGCCTAATATATCCATCACATCCGGACGTTCCTCGGGCGTATCCACCAAGCCTGCCTCGGTGAACCGCAAAACCGAATTGGTCCCATGCAATGCCAGCCACCGCCCGCCATTTTCCACAAACTTACGGATTGCAACGGTTTCGGTTTCGCTGGGTAACAGGTCACAGGTATAGGTAA
>JAYWFI010000121.1:0-7353 GCA_043778865.1 Sphingomonadales bacterium | reverse complement strand
TGGCTTCGCCTGCAATGGCAATTGATGTCTATGCAATGACTTCAGATACAGAACGCACTGTTTTCGATCCTATTGTTCACAAAACAATCGAAGAGAACGATCAAGCCGATTATATTTCGGCGGCACGTGCAATCAACAAAAGCGGCGCTGATGTTGTATGGGTGCAACATGAATTTGGCTTATTTGGCGGGCCTGCAGGCGACATGATATTGGAGCTAACAGACCGTATCGCTGCACCTGTCATTGTCACATTACATACTATATTACCAAGCCCTGATGATGATCAAATGCGGGTGATGCATCGGTTAATCTCGCGCGCATCAAAGCTGATCGTTATGTCAAAACTGTCGCGTGATTTGCTGATCTCGAAATATGGTGCAGATAGAGATCAAGTTGTCCTGATAGAACACGGCGTACCCGATCGTCCTTTTGGCCGGACGCGGGAATATAAAGCGAAGTTTGGTTTTACGGGCCAAAACATCCTCATGACATTTGGCCTTTTATCGCCTGGCAAAGGAATAGAAGGCGTTATATTGGCGCTGCCTGCAATTGTTGAAGACCATCCAGATACGCTGTACTGCATAGTGGGGGCAACGCACCCCAATCTTGTTAGTACACAAGGCGAACAATACCGTAATGGGTTAAAGGCGCTTGCTGTATCACTTGGTGTTGACCGGCATATTCAATGGATCGACGAGTTTTTGGAAACGCATGATCTGCTAAACCTTATAGAAGCAGCGGACATTTATGTGACACCCTATCTTGGTGTAAACCAATCCACATCGGGCACATTATGCTATGCTGTTGCGCTTGGTAAAGCGGTTGTATCCACGCCGTACGTGCACGCGGCAGAATTGCTGGCGGATGGTAACGGCGTAATAGTTCCCTTTAATGATAGTGCAGCCATTGCACGTCAAATCAATGTTTTATTGAGTAATCCTATTCGGCTGCTGGCGCTGCAAAAGCGCGCTTACAGCCGGGGGCGAGCCATGATATGGCCCGCATTTGCAGAGCGCTGCCTAGACCTAATCTTAGCGACCAAGATTAATTCCCTGGCAGCGCCTGCATTTACGCCTGTTGGCATTACCGGACTACTTCGGATATGCGATAGCACCGGTATCTTGCAACATAGTATCCATAGCGTACCGGATAGAGCGCATGGATATTGCGTTGATGATAACGCCCGCGCTTTGATGCTGATGAACCGGCTGGGAGATGAAGCGCAGCCGCATAAAGGCCAATTGGCCGCGACATTTGCTGCATTTGTACAAAGTGCATGGAATGCGGACGCAGGCGCGTTTCGCAATTTTATGGATTATGGCCGCAATTGGCTTGAGGATAGCGGATCACAAGATAGCTGTGGGCGGACCATATGGGCGCTGGGGGCTACTGCGTATGAAGGGCAAACCGAAAGCTTGCGGTATTGGGCGCGCGGCCTGTTCAATCAAACTGCATCAACAGCGTTTCGTTTTGGTTCTCCCCGAGCAATTGCATTTGCGATGTTGGGTGCCAGTTATATGCTGGCGGCGGATCCCAATCATCCCGCAGCGCGCCGCATCCTGCAGGATGGTGCAGAACGATTGTTTGCTATGATGACGCGGGTGCGGCGGCCCGATTGGGTCTGGTTTGAAATAATGTTGGCGTATGACAATGCCCGCATTCCCGAGGCCATGATCCGCGCGGGTGAATATTTGGGTCATACCGATTATACGCAGTGCGGAATTGATACATTGCGCTGGATTAACGGTCACCAAATAGCACCGCAGGGTCATTTTCGCCCTGTTGGGTCGGGCAGTTTTGGCCATCATCATCACGCTCCGGCCCCGTTTGATCAGCAACCTGTAGAAATCTGGGCCGCGATAGACGCTGCATCTGCTGCTTATGATGCCACGCGTGATGCGGCCTGGTTGGATAAAGCCAGCTGCGCGTATAATTGGTTTTCCGGCGCCAACGATCGCGGCGTAGTGGTCGCTGATCCGGTAACAGGAACCTGCCGCGATGGTATAAATTCACGCGGGTTAAATTTGAACGAAGGAGCAGAATCTGTGCTAGCTTATCAGCTTGCTAATTGTGCCATGCGGGACTTTTTGATCAAGCTGGAGTAACGCGTTACATGGTGAACCTTGTACAACATGACTTGCGATTACATGCTGATCCGGCGCGGGTCGTGGTTCGGCCATTCCATTTGGCGTGGCAAGCGTCCGGGCCTGATTTGGAGCGGGTACAAAAATTGGTTGCCGATATTCTGGCGTTTGATGCCCGCACCGTACGTGCAGAATTGAGTGTAGTCCTTCGCGATTTTGAGGATCGTCATTGGCAAATAGAACGCGTATTTGATGATCGTTTCGCTGAAATCGAACCAAGACTTGCCCTGAACGGCCGCGAAATAAAACGGGAAACACGCCGTTTAATCGGAGCATATTTCTGCCACGAATATAGCTTTGCCGCAGCCGCAATCATGAACCCCAGCGTCGTGCGCCACCCTGATCAAACCGGGTTGCAAGAGGGCAGTGTGCGCATCCTGCTGTCCTTGCGCACAGTGGGCGAAGGGCACATATCGACCATTGCTTTTCGCGAAGGTATTATTTCTGCTGGCCGGCAATTGGCGTTATTACCGCAGCCGCCATTTGCAACCGCAGCAATGCTGGCCAAATCTAAAGGCTATATGCCCTCAGATTCTGTTGCTGTAATCCGCCACCGCGAAAGTACAATTTCTGGTATGGTGATATTTCCCATAACAGAGGCACAGCGCAACGGTTTAGAGGATTTACGCCTTGTCGAATTCACACGCGATAGCGGTAAGAGTGAGTGGATTGGCACATACACAGCGTATAGCGGACGAGACATTCGGTCAGAGTTATTGCGCACCCGCGATTTTCGGGATTTCACGCTTACGCCGATTAAGGGCGGAGCGGGGCGCAACAAAGGCATGGCGTTATTTCCCCGCAAGGTAAACGGCCAATATATGATGATCGGACGTCAGGACGGGAAAAACCTCTATCTATTGTGCTCAGACAAAATTGATACGTGGGATGGCGGCGTGCTATTGCTTGAACCTAAATATCCATGGGAACTGGTTCAAATAGGCAATTGCGGCGCTCCCATTGAATTGGAAGAGGGATGGCTTGTGTTAACGCACGGAGTGGGCGCGATGCGTAAATATGCCATAGGCGCGGCGCTACTCGACAAGGATGATCCTTCGATAGTTATAGGCCGTACCGTTAACCCCATATTATCCGCCGCAGATGAAGATCGTGAAGGATATGTGCCGAATGTTGTCTATACTTGCGGCGCGATTCGTGTTGGTGATGATTTGTTTCTGCCATACGGCGTCGCTGACAGCTCGGTATGCTTCGCTTTTGTCGCGATCCAAGATATACTTGATCAAATGCAATAAGCGGTAGAGGACGGGTTATTCGGCGCTTCGTTTTCGATATTCACCTGAGCCATTTGAACGGCCTATATTAAGCTTATATGATCAAAAAAATTGCGTAACCAGCGCTTCATGTTCAACGATCATCACCCTAAATTTGCCGGGAAAACTTCGGCATGTTTGGTGCATATTTATAACAATGCACCCGGTAACGTAATGCAAAATCCTGCGCCAGGCTGCATATCTATTATTTCTATTCGTCCATGAATTTGCCCAATCAAAGCCGTTACAATCCGCATGCCAAGGCCAGAGCGTTGCGTGATGTCGAATTCCTTACCTAGGCCGCGGCCATTATCTGTTAGCATAATCTGTATCTCATCATTTAATAACACCAGCTGTAGCCGAATGATCCCTTGCTGGTTTTTATCAAACGCGTATTTTAACGCATTGGTCAAAAGCTCGCTGATCAGCAATGCGGTGGGAACTGCTTGATCAATTGCTATTATGATCTCACCTGAACTTTCAAATTGAAACTGTATCCGGTTGCATTGGTTTAATGCGCGCACCGTTTGTGTTGTCAGCTCTTGCAAATATGACGAGAGATCAACACGGTCATGTTGCCCAGATGTATACAGGCGGGTATGCACACTTGCGACCACAGCAATACGCGCGCGCGCCTCCAGTAATTTCCGTTTCAGTTCTTCAGACTCTTCTTGGCCGGCTTGCAGCATCAAGAGTGAAGTAACCAACTGCAGACTATTTTTGACGCGGTGGTTTACTTCATGCAGCAATATATCCTTCATTTTGCCAGCGTCCGCCAGCGCCTGTTCCGTTGCATGGCGCTGGGTATCATCCCTTATCGTCAGGACAGCGCCAATAGGGCCGCCGTCCTTATCGTAAAATGGTTGCGCATTACCGATAACAAGTAGTTCGGTGCCATCCGGGCGTTTAATCCGCCAATGGGCATCAATAACCGTTTCCAAATTTTGCACAGCGCGAACTAGCGGCAGTGTTTCTGTAGGATGCGGGTCGCCAGATGGTGTATACAAGCTATAGGTTTCTACATAACTTTCCGGTTCAATATCTAGGCGCGTAACGCCGTGCAATTTAGTGGCCATATCATTGACAAAAATGATTTTGCCCAATGTATCTGTAATGATGACACCTTCTGTTAATTGCGACAACATTGCCTCGCGTTGCGCAGCGATTTGGTGCAGCGCCTGATGTGCGGCCTCCAATCTTTGCTCTGCCTCAACCTGCGCGGTAATTTCTGTACTCACGCCAAACCACCAAATAACAGTTCCGTCGTCATCTGTTGCCGGGTGTATACGCGTTAAAAACGGCCTAAAAATTCCATCTGAACCACGCAGCGGAAATGTCATCTCAAATGGCTCACTCGACTCAATTGATGCGGTCCACCGCTTAAGAACTTCGGGCAGGACGTCTGGATCATGGGCAGATTGCCAGCCCCAACCCTCCATATCATTCGCACTCGATCCGCAATATTGATGCCAACGCTGGTTGTACCAAAATATGTAGCCGTTTGCATCGGCCATCCAGCATAGGGTTGGAATATTTTCTGCCAATAACCTAAAACGGTCACGATCAATGGAATGCAGGTGCGCATCCGGATCGGTATCCAAAAGCGATTTGCCGAAACCAAATGTTAACGGAACTGCTATTTCATTTCCTATGTCATCGTCCATATACTACCCATCCAATACAATCAGATACGTACATAAGCCCCGCAATTACTTAATACCGCCTTGATGCGCAAAGCAAGCAGGCAAACAATGGGGATCGTGCACAGTACCCTAATTGTGACTGTTTATGGCAATCCTATTTATTGCGGCCATAAGTTATGGATAACGCGCAAGAAGTTTTATGTTTCATATCCATAATCCTACGGCGTGGATCAAAATACCTGCCATGCCGCCTACCAACGTACCGTTGATGCGGATGAATTGCAGGTCGCTGCCTACTGCATTTTCCACGCGGTCGGTGAGCGTTGATGCATTCCATCCGCCGATAGTATCGGATACCAGCGCCACAATTTTATCGCCGTAATTCTCTGTTGTGCCTACCATGGCCCGCCGTGCAAAACGGTTGATTTGATATTTGATCTGCGCATCTTCTTGTAGGCGCATGCCAAGATCGTATAATATTTTACCAAATTGCCCCGCCATCGATGCATCGGGATTGCGCGCCGCATTTAGCAATCCTTCGCGCCCCTGTTGCCATAGGCCGTCAATCCAACTGGCAATTGCAGGATTGCCGAGCAGCTCTTTCTTCCATTCATTCACGCGCGCTCGCATTTTTTTATCGTGGATCAAATCATGGGCTAGGCTTTGTAAACCTTCCTCACCTTTTGCGCGCAGTGGATGCTCTGGATCAGCGGCCATCTCGGTTAGCATTTTGTTTAAGCCGCTAACGATCGCATCCGCCAATTTGTCATCCAGCCCTGTCCAACGCATCAGAGTATTTGCGCGCTCCTCTACCATCGCACGGATCAAATGCTCGTTGGCTTCAAGCGTTTTTGCGCTCCATTTGATGATCCCGTCAAGCACGGCCATATGCCGTCGTTCGCGGATCATCGCGGTCAACATCTGGCCTAATAATGGCGCGATATCTAACTTTTCTAGTTTTTGTTTCAGCGCCGCTTTAACGACTTTGCCCAGCCGTTCATCATCAAGCGATGATATCACATTGCCGAGCAGGCGCGATGCCCCCATGCGCATACGGCCTTCTCCGCCCGATGGCTGCACCAAAAAGCGGCCTACCGCGCCTGCCACATCCATACGTTTTATGCGGCGCGCAACGACTTTGGTGGTCAAAAAATTACTGCGCAGAAATGCTGCAAGCGTGCGGCCAATACGTTCCTTATTCTTTGGAATGATGGCGGTGTGCGGTATCGGAATACGCAACGGATGGCGAAACAAAGCGGTGACCGCAAACCAATCGGCCAGCCCGCCAACCATGCCTGCCTCTGCAAATGCCCGCAGAAAGCTCCAATACCCGCCATGCATGTGCTCAATTCGGCTGCCGATAACAAACAATACCGCCATGGCAATCAGCAATCCGGTAGCTATCACGCGCATCTTGCGCAATTCATCTGCGCGCTGTTGATAACGTGTGTTTTCGGATTGCCCGTGATGATTGGCCTGTATCACCTGCGATTATTCGGCGGGCTGCAGTCCGCCCAGATAAGGTGGCACGTCAGGCAGAGCTTGCTGCGGCGCATTTCCTCCTCCACCGCTTTTGTCATCGCCTGGCTTAAAAGTTAGGAAATTACGGCGCAGCCATGGTCCTAAGCGTTTTTCTAATCCATCAGCTAGGCTGAATCCAGCAGGTACAATTAACAATGTTAGCAATGTAGATACAATCAGGCCGCCGATTACAACAGTACCCATAGGAGCCCGCCATGCACCATCACCCGAAAGTGATATCGCAGTGGGCACCATACCCGCGGTCATCGCAACTGTGGTCATAACAATCGGCTGTGCACGTTTGTGCCCGGCCTCCATTATTGCTTCAAACTTTGTGGCACCTTTGTTCATTTCTTCGATAGCAAAATCGACGAGCAAGATGGAGTTTTTGGCAACAATACCAAAGAGCATCAGCACCCCGATGAACACAGGCATTGAAACAGGCTGCCCCACAATCCAAAGAGCGATCAACCCGCCCAGCGGCGCGAGCAGCAGTGATCCCATGTTTACCAATGGTGACATAAATCGTTTATAAAGTAGCACCAGCACTGCGAACACCAGCAATACGCCCGACAGTAATGCAATAGCGAAATTTATCATCATTTCGGCTTGCCATTTGTCTTGTCCAAACGGCGCGTTGGAAATGCCCGCAGGCAATTTCAGCATAATAGGCAGTTTGTTGATTTCTACCTGCGCATCTCCCTTGGCAATACCCGGGCTCATATCCGCGCCCACAAACACGCGTGCTTTTTGGTCGGTGCGCTGAATGGATGT
>JAYWFI010000120.1:0-6681 GCA_043778865.1 Sphingomonadales bacterium | reverse complement strand
CAAACTGCTTGGCTGATTGTGTGAGGCGGGTCTTCCCACATTGGCGGATGCCGGGATGCAGATTGCTGGCAAACCAGTGTCTGCGACTCCATCGTAGCGATTGATGGCGATGCCGTTTCCGGCGCTGCCTGTAACCGTCGTGATGCTGCCTTGATAATTAGGCAGGATATGGCGGCGGGTGGCGGGCGATACCGCGCTGCCCTCATACCAGTTTTGTCGCCCGAAAAGCGTCTGGGGGACGGTTTCAGGCAAAACTCCTGAGCGCAAGCGAGGAGGCGGATCATCGACGCCCCTGCCCCCTATGTAAGAACCATGGACATACCGCCGCAGCATCGTTCCAGCGGCGTTATACTCCGCCGTCAACTCATCGCCGTCATACAGCATGCGGGTGATGCAGGCCGCTGTGCGCGCGCTGGTTTCATATCGAGGAAACGTGACCATCTGGGGGATAGTTGCAAGTGGCAAGATGCCCTGCTGGAGTTACTGAAACAAGTTCAGCACAGGCTTCCCGCAACGTAGCACTTCGCGCGCCCGATACCTGCACCATGCGGTTTTCAGTATCATACGCAAAGCTGTTTGCGCCGTCGCTGGTAAGGTGAGTATGAATGTGCGTTTTGCATCTCCTATAATCATACGGCTATAGCTTATCATACCCGAAGGCAAAATGGATAAGTGCAGCAGAGCTAAAATTATATAGCTTCAACAGTTAAATGCACTGTCACCGTAACCTTATATTTTACAATTATGCAGTTAAGATATTTAAATGTGCTGTCAGCGTAATTCGCGCTTGGCCTGTCCGGTTCTAAAAGTAAGCTTGTATGGTACAGACATGCAGTTAAATTGGTTAAATGTATTGTCACTGCCACTAATGCCGTCCGCGCGCCCGGTCGATTGGGGGGACGCTGGGCTTCGGGACGGGCTTTGACTTTGGTCCTATTCGGTCAAGTGAGGCTTATCAGGACGCGCAATCAACCAAAACGAGGTTGACACTATGCCGCTTGCCACAACCATTATTACCATGACTATTTTCAATGAAGCAAGCCGCTGTGACGTTTCGCTAAAAATCCAAGGCAAAATGATGACGACGGCAATTGGTGCCAGTGAAGCAATTACGCCGGTAACGGTATAGTCGAGCATGTTATGGCGCTTAAAATGCGTCAAAAGAAGATGCAGCGGAAGCCCAACAATTGCGGAGGCGAGGTAAGAAATTGGCAGAATGAGGGTCAAAGCCCACACTCCTTCACCGAAGCCGCCTCGCAAGGCAGCAACCATGAGGACGAGGAGGCCAGGAATGGCCGGAGCGATTAGAAATCCCAGGAGTGCACGCGACATCATGTTCCTAACACGAACCAGGGTGAGCCTGGCATCTGTCCCATCGGGGAGCCGGTTGCGGCGCTGGGGGCGTTTGAGTCGACCAAACGTTATTTATTGCGCCAGCTACTGGGGAACTGGATGACTGAAGAGCCCCATTGCCCTCACCGAAGTTGTTGATGGTCGATGTTCCATTGCCGTTTGAAACGGTGTCTCGAATTACGACCCCGTTTCCAAGGGGATGGCCAGGCAAAGTTGCGTTCACCACAACCTGGTTTCCTGAAACTGTGTTGGTGGTCGTATAGGATTTAACTGGGTTGATCCCTATTCCCAAGCCACCCGCCACTGGCGTTGCATCGTTAGTGGTTCCGTGCGGGGTGGCTGGATTCGAGCGAATTCCTGGCGTGGGATTTTGTTGGACCCACTGCCTCGTTTCTCCAGCTGGCAAAGGTGACGCACCCTTAACAACGTAGCTATGTCCATCTGGCGCACTCGTATCAGTATTCTGAAAGCCGCGAGGTGTTGGAATTGTCACATTATAACCTGTCCCCACACACTGCCTTGTTCCATTACTCGAGTTTACGCAATTCTCCCCACTCGGATCCACTTTATTAATCGGATCATTGCCGACATAGGCATAGAGGTTGACTTGATCGTCATACCCAATCGGATCGGTTTGCATAAACCTTCCCAGCATCGGGGAGTAGATGCGGGCTTTGTAATAGTACATGCCGATCTCGGGCAGCCACGCTTGGGCCTTGCTTCGCTATGCACCCCGGCATAGCTCTGGCGGCGCTATATTGGAACCTGCCGATGTTGGTGGATGCCGGGCTGCCGAATTGTCCTCGCTTCGCTCCTTCGCCTGCGACTCCGTCGTAGCGGTTGATGGCGATCGCGATGCCGTTTCCGGCGCTGTCGGTGACCGTGGTAATGCTGCCTTGATAATTAGGCAGGATATGGCGGCGGGTAACAGGCGATACCGCGATAGTTTCATATCTTGGAAGCATGACCATATTTGGCATGGTCGCGACCTGCGAGAGGGCTTGCCAAGTCATATAGTAATCATGCCGCCTGCATACTTAAACCCGCCTGCGCGGTCTTGCGCCAGCAATGCGGGGCCGTCGAGATCGGTCCAGTGCGCGCGCTGTGCCACAATAAACGCGGGCGCGATACCAAGGCTGGTGGATAGCATGCATCCTACCATAATTTTTAGGCCCGCAGCGTCGGCGGCGTCCGCGATGCGTAATGCCTCGGTTAATCCGCCCGCTTTATCCAGCTTAATATTCACACCGTCATAATATGGCGCGCACTTTGCCACGTCATCGGCCCCTTGGCAGCTTTCATCGGCAATCATCGGCAGCGACGCGTTTATACCGCTGATTAAGGCATCTTGGCCGCGCGCCACAGGTTGCTCAATCATCTCCACGCCTAACATCGCCAGCGCAGCGGCCTCGGCGGCCACATCCATCGCGGTCCAGCTTTCATTGGCGTCGGCGATTAAGCGTACGCCCCGCGCTCCTGCATGTACCGCCGCCACACGTTCGCGGTCGCCCTGCCCGGTTAGCTTAATCTTTAGCAAATGATATCCCGCTGCGGCTGCTTTGGCGGCGTCTGTTTGCATCACATCGGCCTGCCCCAACGATATTGTGAATGCCGTCACCAGAGGCAAAGGCGCACATTTCAAACCAGCAAGCTGCCATAACGGCGCGCCAGCAATCTTTGCCGCTAAATCCCATAGCGCACAATCAAGCGCATTGCGCGCCGCGCCGCATGGCAGCACGATTTGCGCCATATCTTTTGCCGCCATGACATCAAGCGATTGCAATTTTTCGGCCACACGCATCACTTGGCCGAGGCATTTTTCCGCCGTTTCACCGTGATAGTATATCGCTGTGCTCTCGCCCATGCCAATATGCCCGCCGTCCGACACGCCAACCACAAGCACATCAACATAAGTCTTTGCGCCGCGCGCGATGATGAATTTTCCGGCAACATCAAAACGTTCAACGATGGCCGTAATTTGTAAGCTCATACCGCATTCATGGCATGATATCTATGAATGATATAGCTAAAATATAACTGTGTGCTTGCGATTTACTAATTATGCGCCGCGATCCAATCTTCGACAACAGGCGCGATCTGGTCGCGCCATTTGCTACCGTTAAAGATGCCATAATGTCCCGCACCTTGCGCCAGATGGTATCGCTTCATGGCACTTGGCAGGCTAGCCGCAATCGTCAACGCCGCTTTGGTTTGGCCAATACCGCTGATATCATCACGTTCGCCTTCGATGGCAAGGATTGCAATGTCGGTAATTGCAGCGGGATCAATGCGCAGACCGCGGTGAATATATTCTCCTTTGGGCAGCAAATGCCGCTGGAACACTGTGTCAACAGTTTGAAGGTAGAACTCTGATGTCATGTCGCAAACCGACCGGTATTCGTCGTAGAAATCTTTGGTCGCCTCTGCGCCTATCTCATCACCTGCAACCAAATGCTTATACATTTCCCAGTGGCTGGTCATGTGATTGCCAAGGTTCATAGACATAAAACCCGATAGCTGAAGGAAACCGGGATATACGCGGCGGCCTGCGCCGCGGTAATTGCCCGGAACCGTGCAAATCGCGTTCTGCTGAAACCAGCTATGCGGGCGCGTAGTGGAGAGCGTGTTAACCGCAGTAGGCGCTTGCCGCGTATCAATCGGACCGCCCATCATGGTCAACGTGCGCGGGCGGCAGCGATGCTGCTCTGCGCTCATCCGGCAAGCGGCGATATAACAGGGCACCGACGGCTGACACACCGCCAGCACATGGGTATTGGGACCAATATGTTCCAGAAACTGGATCAGATAATCGGCATAATCATCCAAATCAAACGTACCTTCGCCAAGCGGTACATCGCGGGCATCGCGCCAATCGGTAATCCACACATCATGCCCGGGCAGCATACGTTCCACTGTTCCGCGCAGTAACGTGGCATAATGACCCGACATTGGCGCAACGATCAACAGTCGGGGAGCGTTCTTTGCGCCCGCATGGATAAAATGTTTCAATTGCCCGAACGGCTTGCGGCATTCAATGTCGGTAGTAACCGGATATGTCTTGCCGCCAGATACCGTTTCTTTCAGGCCGAATGCGGGCTTTCCGCGCAGCTCCCCTGCATGCGCAAATACCTCAAGCGCCGATGCTGCCATACCCGATGCAGGCAGATAAGAGAACGGATTAGCCGGGTTACGCAGCCAATCGGATTGGGTTTGTGCCAGATAACTGGCCCCTGCAAGCCAGCTTTTTTGCATTTCATGCGTTGAATAAAGCATATCATTCCTTTGGATGCGCCTGCGGGAAATCTGCTGCAGGCGCAGGGTCATTAAAAGCTCCATAGGCATAAATTGTGCATTGCACCATGAAAATAATAAAGCGGCATGCGGCATGCGGTTTCATCAATTGTCGGCGCGCGCTATGCCTGCTAGTTAGAGTGCATGACTGACATAATTACTGTAGCACCTACTAGCGCGCCCTCTGCTGAACTTAGTGTGGATAATCTCGGCAAAACTAGCGCGCCCGCAAAGACAGAGACCGCAAAACCTGGGAAACCTAAACTAGCCAGCTTGCGTATGGTATGGTCGCATATGGCTGCGTACCCGCGCCAAATTGCCTTATCGCTATTTGCGTTACTAATTGCTGCGATGGCAACACTATCAATCCCGGCTGCTCTAAAAATGATTGTTGATCAAGCTTTTGGTAATGGCGGAAACACCGAGGGCGCTTTTGTACGTTTGCCAGGAAATCAGCTGCGTGTGCGTTTGCCAGAGATTTCGGCCATTGCGCCGCCGCTTGATATCGCACCTTATTTTGAAGCTCTTTTTGGGGTTGTTGTCGTACTTGCCATTGCCACTGCCATGCGGTTCTATTTCGTTAGCTGGCTAGGCGAACGAGTTGTGGCCGACATACGCATAAATGCCCAAAAAAATCTGCTTCGCCTTGCGCCTAGGTTCTTTGAAGAAAACCGTCCTGCCGAAATCGCATCACGGATGACATCGGACACAACAATTATTGAACAGATCGTCGGCACCACGGTTTCAGTGGCTTTGCGCAATATAATCATGGGCATTGGCGGGATTGGGTATCTTTTCTATCTTGCCCCCAAATTGACAGGCGGGCTTTTACTTGGCATTCCTGTTGTCATCGCGCCGATTGTTATTTTTGGTAAGCGTTTGCAAAATGCATCGCGCTCCAGCCAAGACAGAGTGGCAGATGTGGGTACAATCGTATCTGAATCGCTAGGTGCATTAAAAATCGTGCAGGCATTTGGCCAAGAAGGCCGTGAGCATCAGCGGTTTTCAGGAGCCGTTGAAGACACCTTTGCTGCTGCAAAAAAACGCATTATTCTGCGCGCGGCAATGACAGCAATTGTTATTTTACTGATATTCGGTGGCATAAACCTGCTGATGTGGAAGGGCGCACAGGCGGTATCTTCGGGTGCTATCAGCGGCGGTACTATATTTGCCTTTGTTATCACAGGCGGTCTTGTTGCAGGAGCGTTTGGCGCGCTTACCGAAGTATATGGCGATCTGGTGCGCGGCGCAGGGGCATCTAGCCGCTTGGCCGAGCTTATGGTTGCTGAACCTGATATCGCGCCGCCTGCAAAACCCATTGCCATGCCGGTTCCTGCACGCGGTCAGCTATCGTATGAGAAGGTGAACTTTCGCTATCCCACTCGGCCCGAAGTTGCGGCGCTTAACAATTTTACGCTGAACGTTAGCCCCGGCGAAACCATTGCTGTTGTCGGCCCATCGGGTGCAGGCAAGTCCACTCTGTTTCAATTGGCGCAGCGGTTTTATGATCCCGAAGGCGGCGTGATCCGCATGGACGGTGTTGCGCTGACGTCTGCTGATCCTGCTGAAATCCGGGCACGCATGGCTTATGTGCCTCAGGATACCGTGTTGTTTGCATCGTCGGCGCGTGATAATTTACGGTATGGCAATTGGCTGGCAAGTGACGAGGCTATTTGGGATGCTGCCCGTAAAGCCAACGCAGAGGACTTCTTGCGCGATCTGCCCCAGGGGCTTGATACGTATTTGGGCGAAGGCGGCGCGCGGTTATCGGGCGGGCAGCGGCAACGCATTGCCATTGCCCGTGCGGTGCTACGCGATGCGCCGATCTTGCTGCTTGATGAAGCCACATCCGCTCTAGACGCCGAAAGCGAACGGTTGGTTCAAGATGCGCTGGAAAAACTGATGATTGGCCGCACGACTATTGTTATCGCCCACCGTCTTGCCACCGTGCGTTCGGCACAGCGGATCATCGTTATGGACAAAGGCAATATTGTTGAAGAGGGCACCCACACACAACTTAGCGCAGCAGGCGGATTA
>JAYWFI010000119.1:0-1636 GCA_043778865.1 Sphingomonadales bacterium | reverse complement strand
TTGATTGGCGCTTGCCAGACAAAGCCTAAATCACATCTCGCCGCGTTCACGGCGGATGGCGAACCATTTTTCGACATTGGCGTTATGTTGTTCAAGTGTATCGGCAAACACATGACCGCCTGTACCATCAGCCACAAAAAACAGCGCATTGGTTTTTGCAGGATTGAGCACGGCGGCGATTGACGCCCGGCTGGGATTTGCAATCGGGCCGCGCGGCAGGCCAGTCATCGAGTAAGTGTTGTAGTCATTCACTGCCTGAATTTCTGATTGCTTTATCCGGCGGCCCAGCGCTTTGCCTTTGGTAATGGGGTAGATAATAGTCGGATCCGCCTGCAACATCATATTTTTGCGCAAACGATTGGAATACACTCCGGCAACCACTTCGAGCTCTGACTTTTTTGATGTCTCTTTCTCAACAATCGATGCCAATATGACGGCTTCTTCGGGCGTTTTAACAACGGTATCCTTGCTGCGCTTGGACCATTCCTCAGCTAGCGCTTTCTTCATCGCATCCTGCATACGCTTCAATACTTGTGCGCGGCTTTCACTCAGTTCAAAGCTGTAACTATCAGGTAAAACCGATCCTTCTGTTGGCATTGAGATTTTGCCCTTCAGTTTTTCATTGGCCATCAACCGTTCGTACACCATGATCGACGGCATACCTTCAACCACGGTCACCATTCGCTGCACAGCTTTCCCGCCTGTAAGGATAGATAAGACATCGGCGTTGGATGCGCGTGCAGGGATCAGGAATTCGCCTGCCTTTATCTCTCGTGTCCCGCCCAAAAACCGCGCCCGGTTTACAAATGCATCCGCAGATTTCAGGATGCCGCCTTTTTCCAATTGGCTTGCCGCAAGTTTTATACTCGACCCCGGTTTTATCATCACAGTAACATCACGCAGCGATGGTCCCGGCGCAGTCCAACCATAAACAAAATTACCGCCCAGAAGCATCACGAGCAAAGCGCTCAATCCTATGATCCATTTGACGATTTTTGGCATGGTATCAGATCGCCTTCATAATCAAGCTGGCGTTGGTTCCGCCAAAGCCAAAACTGTTATTCAGCACAGCGCGGACCCTCCGTTTTTTGGCAATATGCGGAACCAAATCGACGCCTTCGCATCCGTCATCGGGGTTATCGAGGTTCAGCGTTGGCGGCACGATTTGATCACGCAGCGCAAGGATGCAGAATATGCTTTCCACTGCGCCCGCCCCGCCGAGCAAATGCCCGATAGCAGACTTGGTACTGCTCATTGATGCGCCGCCTATATCGTCGCCGAATAAGCGCTTCACTGCACCCAGTTCAATCGTGTCGGCCATCGTTGATGTACCATGGGCATTGATATAATCGATATCGCTAGGCTGCATCCCTGCTTTTTTCAGCGCCATTTGCATTGAGCGAAAAGCGCCGTCACCCGTTGGATGCGGTGCAGTTACGTGGTAGCCATCGCCTGACAAACCGTAACCTACGACCTCGGCATAAATCTTTGCGCCGCGCGCCTTGGCGTGCTCATACTCCTCAAGCACGACAACGCCCGCACCCTCGCCCATCACAAACCCGTCGCGGTCTTTATCATAGGGACGGCTCGCTTGCTCAGGACGATCGTTATATGACATGTTCAACGCGCGTGCCTG